>JAEDLZ010000015.1 GCA_016303265.1 Clostridiales bacterium | reverse complement strand
CGGGAAAGTTGGTGACAAATATTATGATTGTTTCAATTTTAAGAATTTTTGCACTTATATGTACGGCTGTGATCTGCGGAAAGATTTCGGCAAAGCTGAAGCTTCCGGCAATATTGGGCTGGCTTGTTGCGGGCATAGTATTCGGACCGTATTTAGCCGAAGTCGTCACTATGGATATTACGGAGGCTGTGTGGTATAAAATTACGGTTAAATTTTTTGAAACCGTAGCCGGAGTTATGATTGGCAGAGAAATCATTTTTAAGAAACTCGCCTCATCCGGGAAACAGATTATTGGCATAACGGTTATTCAATCAATAGGGACATTTCTGTTTGTATCGCTGGTTTTTGCTGTTGTGATGGCATTTTCCGGGCTGCCGATATATCTGGCTTTTATATTCGGCGGGATTGCCCTTGCAACCGCGCCTGCGCCTGCTTTGTCTATTGTGAATGAATACCGTACACACGGGCCGGTAACAAACATGCTTATACCGCTTGCGGCGATTGACGATATTATCGGCGTTATTGTATTTTTTACGGTAATTTCGATTATAGGCGGCTTAGGAGGCGGCGCTCACACCTCGCCCCTTTCGATTATCGGGATAGTTGTTGTGCCGTTTATAATAGGTATAACAGCAGGCGTAATTGCTTCGCAGCTTATTAAGCGTTTTAAGAAAAAATATATTTGTTTTGCGGTTTTTATGGCATTTTTGATTTTATCGGCGGCGGCAGGGCTTGCAGTTGATTTGAAGATTTTTCATTCCTTCAGCCTGAATTATTTGCTGATTGGTATGGCATACAGCGCTACTGTGGTTAATCTTATCCCCAAGGATAAGACGGAAGGAATATTATCAATGTATAATCCTTTGCTTAATCTGTCGCTGGTTGTTGTCATTGCCAACCTCGGTATGCCGCTGGATTACAGGCTTATTGCGGGGGCGGGGGTGTTTACCGCAGCATATATTTTATCCCGTGCCGCAGGTAAAATCGGCGGAGCGTATCTTGGCGGAAAAATAACAAAAGCCAAGCCTGCGGTTACAAAATATCTTGGACTTACACTGCTGCCGCATTCCGGCGTTTCCCTCGTTTTTACGGGAATAGCGGTAACAACGCTAAACGGCATAGACCCGAACTTAGCGGCGGTGGTTTCCGGAACTATTGTTGCGGCAGCCATTATAAACGAAATTATTGCGGTTATAATTGCTAAATATGCGTTTAAATGGGCGGGGGAAATATCGGAATAATTCCAAGTTATAAATGCGCGGTGAATCAGTCGCATCGCCGCTAAATTTAAAGTGCGAAACGGCAGCCGTTATTAAGCTACGCGTCAGGAGTCTTGATTTGAAATCGAGTCTGGGCCTTTAATTGTGAAACGGTCCAAACAGAAACGCTTAATACCACCGGATTTTGAGCCGATAAACAGCCTGCTGTGATTTCACCTGAAAAGCATAATGAAAGCCTTTAAAATTACCTTAATTTAATAACAAAAAATTCAATAGCAGAGGAGAAACTTTAATGAAATATATTTTAAGTCAAAAATATAATACGCAGGAACTTATGGCAAAGATTATGGGACCGAACCCGGTTAAGCTGGCGGAAGAATTGCTGAGTGACTGTAAAATTCCTGAAAATGCCGTAGTATGCGACCTGGGAAGCGGACAAGGTCTGACATCGGTATTTCTAGCAAAAGAATACGGTTTTAAGGTTTATGCCGCCGACCTTTGGAGTGAGCCGGAGGAAAATCGGAAATTTTTTTACAGCATGGGACTTGATGACGAACAAATCGTTCCCGTAAAGGCGTACGCAGCTAATCTACCCTTTGAAAAAGAATTTTTCGATGCCGTTGTCAGTATGGATTCGTATAATTATTTTGGACGGGATACAGAATATCTTGACAGCAAGTTGCTTCCCTATGTGAAAAGCGGCGGATATATTTATATTGCAATACCGGGAATGAAAAGGGATTGTCATGATAATTTGCCGCAGGAGCTTCTGTTGTCGTGGACGCCGGAGCAGCTTGAATATATGCATGACATTCCGTATTGGACGAATATTGTAAGCAAGAGCCAAGGCGCAGAGGTTATTTCCGTGACAGAAATGGAATCTAATGACGAGGTATGGTCGGATTGGCTGAAGCAGGAAAATGAGTATGCCGTAGGCGACCGTCGGGCAATGGAGGCAGGTGGCGGAAAATATCTGAACTTCATAAAAATTGTTCTGAAAAAGCGGTAAGAGTGGAATAAATATTGGATATTGAGGTTTAAAAGCTCAAAAGCGCGCATTTTAATCTATAACTGTCTGCGCCGCTTTGCCCTGAAAACAGGGCAAAGCGGCGCATTGCTTTTGAGAGAAAAGTTTTAGAGTGAACGATGAGCGTATGCAATGGAAGAAGATGCCATAGTTTTAGCATAATGCTTGTTGCTTCGAAACTTTTCTCTCTTTGTTACTCCCCGAAACTTTTTATTTATAAAAATCCCATTGCTACCGGGCTTTCGGACAAAAAACAGAACCGAAATTTTGATACAAAATTACGGTTCTTATATTTGGCTTTCATGTTCATTATAGATGCAAGCTATTTTTGCGATATACTCGCTTTCGCTCGTTCGATATATCTGCTTCGCAAATTCGATATGTTTTTCTTTTCACTCAAAACTCGATATGATATAAATCTCGTTGCCGTCAGGCAACATATCGCGTGCCTTGGCACATATCGAGTCATTTATGACATATCGTAAGTCTCGAAAGAGATTTATATCGACGAAAAAACGACTTGTCGAAACAAGTCGTTTTTTTTGGTACGCCTGATAGGATTTGAACCTACGACACCCGGCGTCGGAGGCCGGTGCTCTATCCACTGAGCTACAGGCGCATATTTAAGGCGGGCAAAAGCCGCGCCTTTTTCTTGTGAAAACAACAAGGCTTTGGGGTACCAGATCGCAATCTATGATTGCGTTATCGGGTCGGATTTTTATTGTGCTTAAAACAAGGCATCAAGGCACGCCCGCCGGGCATAAAAAATTTCAATGCACCAAGCGACTGCCGTATTTGCCGTTCATTTTGTTAATAGTTAGCCAAAGCGTCGTCAAGCCAGTAAAAACCGATGTCAAAGGCCTTATAAAGGTTGTCGCGCTCCGCCTGACGAATCAGCTGGGATTTTTCCGCTTCATTTGTGCGAAGCTCAATAATAACATTCGTTGCCAAATCAAGGTCCTGAAATTTCTCGGTTCCGGTAATCTTGAATAAAACCATATATTTACTTTCGGGAGAGCCGTAATAAATTTCGTTCCCCTTGCGAAGCAACATTTTGCCGTTATAGGTTAAAACCTCGTCTTTTTTTGACGGCATATAATTCACCCTTTCAAAATTATCTGATAATATTTTCGTCGCGACCCGGACCTACGCCTATGGTAGAAATCCTTACGCCGCAAAGCTCCTCTATTCTCTTAACATAGTTTTGGCAGGCAACGGGAAGCTTATCAAATTCACGGATATTTGAAATATCCTCGTCCCAGCCGTCCATTTCCTCATAAACGGGCTCGCAGATTGCGAGTTCTTCCAGCGTGGGCGGAAAATCCTCCGTCATAACGCCGTTTTTCTTATAAGCAACACAGATTTTGAGCTTTCCTATATTGCCTAAGGGGTCAATCTTGTTAAGAACGATGGAGGTAAGACCGCTCGTTCTTACGGCATACTTTACAATAACAGCGTCAAACCAGCCGCAACGGCGGGGACGACCCGTAACCGTGCCGAATTCATGACCCTTTTCACGGATTTTATCACCAATTTCATCAAAAAGCTCTGTGGGAAACGGACCGTTCCCGACACGGGTGGTGTAACCCTTGGCGATCCCGATACATTCATCAATCATAGTGGGACCTATACCGCTGCCGATACAAACACCGCCCGAAATCGGATGCGATGATGTGACATACGGGTATGTTCCTAAATCTATATCAAGAAGTGTGCCCTGTGCGCCCTCGAATAATACCTCGGCACCTTCCTTGATTTTGTTGTAAACAATGGGGGTTGTGTCGGTGACATATTTTCTCAGGCGGTCGGCATAGCCGTTATATTCCTTTATAACCTCTTCCGGGTCAATAGGCTCACCGCCGTATACCAGTTCAATCATTTTATTTTTGATTGCCATATTTGTGCGGACAAGATTTTCGAATTTATCCTTATCAATCATATCGCACATACGAATACCGCTGCGCTCAGCCTTGTCCATATAACACGGGCCGATACCGTTTTTGGTTGTGCCTATGTCGCCCTTGCCCCGCGCCTTCTCGGAGAGCCCGTCAAGCGCGATGTGATAAGGCATAATAACATGAGCCCTTGCGTCAATCTTGAGATTTGCGGTTGAAATACCGTTTTCTTCCATATTATCTATTTCACTAAGCAGCACCTTCGGATTAACAACAACACCGTTTCCTATAACACATATGGTTTTCGGGTTGAGAATGCCCGACGGCATAAGGCGGAGTTTGTATGTAACACCGTCTGCTACAATGGTGTGTCCTGCGTTGTTACCACCCTGCGTCCTGACAACAACATCAGCCTTTGAGGCGAGAATATCTATGGTTTTTCCTTTTCCTTCGTCACCCCACTGAGTGCCGATAACAATTTTTGTAGGCATAAAACGCCCTCCTTAAGCTGCTGAAAATTTCATATACTAATAGAATACCACAAAATTCCGAAAATTGCAATAGCTGATTTAAAATATACCGGACTAAATTTTTAAGAAAGAATAAAAGGGAGTGCGGATTAGCTACAGCCACATAAGGAAGTAATCTGAAAATACATCAAAATATAATTATATGGAATGTCTGCAAGTCGGATGAATTGTGCGTTATACTAAGCGAAAATATCGCCGCTTCCGCCAATTCTTCCGGCCTTGTTGACAGTTTCCGCTCAAATCGACAGCGAGTGTCGATTACTCTTTAGAAACAAAAACCCGATTGTTATTGCATAATAAAAAGGACTGATATTATGAATAAACTTAAAAGCAAGGGTTTTATTTACCCAAAGAATTGCAATCAATCGTTTTGGCAGACTGTTTCCTCCAATTCGGTGTTTCCCATTTTCCTGATTTCTCGTATCATTAACCCGCCGCCGAGGAAAAACGCAAGCAATTCAGACAGCGGACCTGCCCACAGGACTCCGTCCAACCCCAAAACCGATGCAAGAACAAGCATGGCAGGGATATAGAAAATTACCTGTTTTGCCAGAGATACAACGGTTGCCATGGCAGGCTTGCCGATTGCCTGGAACAGCGTACCGGCGCAGAGCTGGACGCCGCCGAGACAGCTTGTCAGAAGATAGATACGGAAGCACTTCACGGCAAATTCTTCATAAAGGCTTGATTCCGTACCGAAAATGCGAATCAGAGGCAGAGGAAAAATCAGATAAATAAGCCATGCGATTACCATAACGACGGTTGCGGAACCCAATGTTAAATACAGCGTTTTCTTCACACGACTGTATTTTTCTGCGCCGTAGTTAAAGCCGAGAATCGGACGGCTGGCGCTGGAAATGCCCATAGCCACCGAGAAGAACAGCATACTAACCTTCATACACAGACCGAACACGGTAATGGGAATATCCGCTCCATAAACGGACTGCGCTCCGTAATGAGTCAGCATATTGTTGGATACAATGGCAATGATTGTTGAGGTCATGGTGTTCAGACAGCTTGCAATACCAAGTGATGCCAGCATACCGGCGAGAGAGAAGCGGAAACGGAATGATTCTCGGGTCAGCTTGATATTCTTGAATCGGAACAGATACGCCAAATTTAAAGCCATACTGATAAACTGACTGATAATGGTTGCCAGAGCCGCACCGCCGACGCCCATATTGAAAACAAAGATAAACAACGGGTCGAGAAAGACATTCAGAATGGAGCCCAGCATCATGGAGAACATGGAATACCGGGGGCTTCCGTCTGCTCGGACAACACCATTTACAATGACGCCTACAATCACAAACGGAAATCCGAGGACGATTACCCTGCCATATTCCATCGCATAGGGCAAAATATTGTCGGTAGCACCGAAAACCCGGCAAAGCGGTGTCAGAAATGCCTGAACAAGAACGGTAAATAAAATACTGACGCCTATACCTGCAATCACGGCATTTCCAACTGCCTTTGATGCTTTTTCCGGCTCCCTTTTACCAAGTTGCAAGCTGAAATAAGTAGCCAGTCCGTCACCAAACAGCGAGGACAGGGCAATAGCGCAGGTGGCAATGGGAGCGATGATGTTGGTGGCGCCGTTGCCCAGCATACCAACACCCTGACCGATAAATACCTGGTCTACCATATTGTACAGGGAGTTGATGACCATAGAGATTACGCCGGGAATGGCAAAGCTCCGCAGCAGTTTGCCAATCCGCTCTGTACCGAGCGGATTGGCGACAGTTTGTGATTCATTCATTGAAAAAACCTCCTTGGAATATAAATAGAATTCTAATTATATGGGTATATGTAGTTTTAGGCAAATGTTGCCGATTTGTTATTAGTTAGATTTCTAACTATATAGACGGAGAAAATCAGCGAACATTCCGCTCCATTTTTTCAAGCACGGATTCATACGCTTTTAGGTCAGCTTCCGGTATATCGACAAACAAGCTTTCCATATATTTATCAATCCGTTGAGAAATTTTCTCTTGCATTGACAGCGCTTTTTTTGTTGGAGCTAAATGCTTATACCGACCGTCGAACTTCACACTCTCCCGTCGGATATAGCCGTCACGCTCCAAGTTGTTAATCAAACTTGTTACGGACGAACCGCGAATTGAGAGAAATTCTTCCAAATCTTTTTGGTATACATCACCCATTGACGCTTTCTGCATAATAAACTCCAAAGCCAGCGCCTGCGTGCCGGTCAACGGCATATCCTCAAAAAATGACGCAAATCGCAGATTCATCAGCCGATTTAACCGCTCCTGCTTACCGGTTAAAATTTTATAGTCCATTCTTTGCCTCCACATATAATTAGAATTCTATTTATTATAACTCATTGCTTTCGCTTTGTCAAGCAATAACATAGTTTACAATGTGTTCTTAAAATGAAAGCAAACAAAAATACGGTTTTTATGACTTGCCGAGGCAATAATCGTCAAATTATCAAAGCTAATCCGATTGAATTGTTGACATTTTGTAGATATGATGGAGAAAATCCGATAAAAACCGCAAAACTTTCGTTTTTTAGCCTAACAAAAAAATATGGTGTAACCCGTATTTCCGAGTTACACCATATCATAACTAAAAAACATCATTATGCGGCCCTGCCATTATCCGTATTCACTTTGTGGCTTTATATTTCAATAATAAAGGTTTCGTTGTTTATGTCTTTCATAAGAGAATAGGTTTTCTGTGCCTTTATTTTATTATCGAAAATTCCGAAAACGGATGGGCCGCTGCCGCTCATCATAGATAAAACCGCACCGTTTTCGCTCATAATTTTTTTATATTCGGCAATTACGGGGTATTTCCTCTCCGTAACACTTTCAAGCACATTTGCCGTATATCTTGCTATTTTGTTTATGTCCCCGTTTGCGATTGCGTCTTTGACCTTTTCCGTATCCGGGTGTTTTTCGATTCTTTCCGGTATAAAATTGCTGTAAACCCACTTGGTGGATACCGAGAAATCCGGCGTTGCAACTACTATGAAAGCGCCGGAGAGAGGTTTTATGGGGGTGAGAATCTCGCCGATTCCCTCAGAAATTGCACAGCCGCCCATAATACAAAACGGAACATCCGCACCAACCTTAAGTCCAAGCGACAAAAGCTCTTTTTCATTAAGCGGGGAGTCAAAAAGCGTGTTCAGCACCTTAAGCACCGCCGCCGCATTTGTGCTTCCGCCTGCCATGCCTGCGGCAACGGGAATTGTCTTGTCAATAGTAATTTTAATATGGGCAAGGTTCTCTGTTCTTTCAAGAAAAAGCTTCGCCGCCTTATGGGCGATATTCCTTCCGTCTTCGGGGACTCCCTCATGGGCGCAGAGAATTTCTATACCATCCCCTTCTGAAATTTCGACTGTGATTTCATCGGACAGAGGAATGGACTGCATAATCATTCTGATCTCATGATAGCCGTCGCTCCGGCTGCCGAGAACATCAAGGCTTAAGTTGATTTTCGCATTTGATACGGCAGTGATTTTTTTCATAATTTACGCCTCGCTTGAATTTTCGGAAGATACAGCCTTATCGTTTGCCGCGGAAGAATTTTCCGGGCTTACTTCGCCCTTCTGCTCAATTGCGGCGGAGTCGACGGATTCTGCGGTCTGCTCTTCCTTAAAAAGCGCCTCAAATTCATCGGCTTCAACTTTTTCCTTTTCAAGAAGGAGCTGTGCAAGCTGATTGAGCTTATTCATATTTGTGCGAAGAATATTCTCACACCTTGAGTAGCATTCGTCAATAATATTTTTGATTTCGGCGTCAATCTGAGCGGCAACATTTTCGCTGTAATTCTTTGTATGCCCAAAATCTCTGCCGATAAACACCTCGTCATTGCTGTCGCCGAAGGTTCTCGTTCCCAATTTTTCGCTCATACCGTATTTAACAATCATATTGCGGGCAATGCCTGTTGCACGCTCGATGTCGTTGGACGCGCCGGTGCTTATATCACCGAGCATAAGTTTCTCGGCGATTCTTCCGCCGAGAAGGACAACGATTTCCTCAAGCATTTCTGTCCTGGAGGAGTAGGAAGCGTCCTCTTTAGGCAGTGACAGGGTATATCCGCCGGCTCTGCCTCTCGGAATAATAGAAACCTGGTGGACGCGGTCCTGAGAGGGGAGAAACTTGGATGCAATTGCGTGCCCCGCTTCATGAAAGGCTGTCAGACGCTTTTCCTTTTCCGTTATCATTTTTGTTTTCTTTTCGGGACCGGCTATAACCTTCATAATGGACTCTTCAAGGTCACTCATGGTTATTGCGGTACGGTTGTTTTTAGCCGCCTTTAATGCCGCCTCGTTCATAAGATTTTCGAGGTCAGCGCCTGTGAATCCGACCGTTGTTCTTGCCAGTACATCCAGTTTAACATCGTCTGCCAAGGGCTTGTTTCTTGCGTGAACCTTAAGAATTGCCTCTCTTCCTTTGACATCCGGCGCGTCAACCAGAACCTGACGGTCGAATCTGCCGGGACGGAGAAGTGCGCGGTCGAGAATATCCGGGCGGTTTGTTGCGGCAATAACGATAACACCGTCGTTTATGCCAAAACCGTCCATTTCGACCAGAAGCTGGTTAAGGGTCTGCTCGCGTTCGTCATGACCGCCGCCGAGGCCTGCGCCTCTCTGACGGCCTACGGCGTCGATTTCGTCTATAAATACGATGCAGGGAGAATTTTTCTTTGCCTGTTCAAACAAATCACGGACACGGGAAGCTCCCACACCCACAAACATTTCAACAAAGTCTGAGCCTGAAATTGAGAAGAACGGCACATGAGCCTCGCCGGCAACAGCCTTGGCAAGAAGCGTCTTGCCTGTTCCCGGAGGTCCCACAAGCAAAACTCCTTTGGGGATTCTTGCGCCGAGCTTGCGGAATCTCTCGGGATTACGCAGAAACTCTACAATTTCGGCAAGCTCTTCCTTTTCCTCGTCAGCGCCCGCTACATCGTCAAAGGTTTTTTTGCTGTTTTCGTCAATGCTCATTTTTGCCTTGGTCTTGCCAAAGGACATAACCCGTCCGTTGCCGCCCTGGGCATTGTTCATCATCACGAACCAGAAAACGAGGATAATAATTATCATGCCGAGGGAGGGAAGCATACTGAGCCACCACGGAATCTCGGCGGGTTTGGGTGTGCTGACGGTCAGGGTTTTGTTTTCAATCTGCTTGTTCATTTCCTCGCCGACAGCCTCGGTAAGCGCCGTGTAGCTTGGAATGTCAACCTCCATAACCGTGCCGTCCTTAAGTGTTGCGGAAGCTGTATTTTCAACAACCTCAATTTCCTTTACTTCCTCGCTTCTGACGGCGGTTATAAGGTCGGAAAACTTATATGTTACCTTTTCGTCCCCGGTGGAAACCATGGACCAAATAACAATTATCAATATAAGTAATATCGCATAAAATCCGATACCTCTGAATTTTTTCTTCATTAAATCTCCTCCTGATGTGGCATCTGGCGCCGGAGAAAAATTCTCCGACTATCGTTACATGATAACATATTATCTGAAAAATTACAAGGGCTATATCAATAAATTCATAAAAAATTCACATTAAATAGTATTGACAAAAAGTGCGGCGTAAATTACAATATAACTGTATGCCGAAAAATTTTCATCACTATGAGGGACTCGGATGAAATTTTTAAATTCGGCGGCAGCGCGGCATAGGTTAAAAACTCATGCGTATGACAATGCCCTCAGGTTCTGTTACGGCATTGAACATTGTTGTAATAAATAAATTTTTTGGAGGCTATTATGGGAAAATCAAGACAACAGATAAGGCAGGAGCAAAGAAAGGACAAGCCCGAAAAGCACGGCGGCAGAACAGCAATTACGGTTATTATAATGGTGGTATTGATTGCGGCGGTGGCGGCGATTGCGTATTTTGCGGCAGGCGGCGGGGCGGATACGGATTCTGCGGCAGACCCTGCGGCAAGCAATGCGGCGGAGGAAACGGCAGCGGCGGACGAAAATGTTATAACCTATTCGGAGGATGAAATCCCAAAGGATAATGTTAAGGTAAAGTTCGAGATGGAAAACGGCGAAAGCTTTACGGCAGAGCTTTATCCGGAATATGCACCTCAGACCGTTGCAAATTTTGTTAAGCTTGCTAAAGACGGGTTTTACGACGGGCTGACCTTCCACAGGGTTGTTGACGGCTTCATGGCGCAGGGCGGCGACCCGAGCGGAGACGGAACGGGCGGCAGCGATAACTGTATAATAGGCGAGTTTTCTTCAAACGGTTTTGCGCAGAATACCCTTTCCCACACCAGAGGCGTAATCTCAATGGCAAGGTCGCAAAGCAATAACAGCGCAAGCAGCCAGTTCTTCATCTGCTACAGCGACGATTATACCCAAAGTCTTGACGGGCAATACGCAGCGTTCGGTAGGATTATAGAGGGAATGGAAACGGTCGATGCCTTCTGTGAGGTCGAAAGAACGGAGAACTCCATGGGCGAGAAAGCAAGTCCGGTTGAACCGATTGTTATAAAATCAGTTACGGTTATAGATTAAAATTTTCAAATAGAGAGGACAAGATTATGGAAAACACAAAGGTTAAGGTTGAAATGAAGGGCGGCGGAGAATTTTTAATTGAGCTTTACCCCGAGTATGCCCCGGAAACGGTTGAGAACTTTATCAATCTCGTTGCTGACGGATTTTATGACGGAGTGGGCTTTCACAGGATTGTTGACGGCTTTATGGCGCAGGGCGGTGACCCTGACGGCACGGGCATGGGCGGCAGCGGTGATACTATCCGAGGGGAATTTGCCGCAAACGGTTTTGCGCAGAATACCCTTTCTCATACCCGAGGCGTAATCTCAATGGCAAGGTCTATGGACCCCGACAGCGCAAGCAGTCAGTTTTTTATCTGCTATGACGACGCGTCCTTCCTTGACGGGCAATATGCGGCGTTCGGCAAGGTAATTGAGGGTATGGAAACTGTTGACGGCTTCCTTGATATTGAGAGAAAACCCAACTCCATGGGTGAGGAGGCAAGTCCGGTTGAACCGATTATAATGGAAAGGGTTACGATTATCGAGGATTAGATTACGGGAAATACAAAACAAAATATTTCAAAGGAAAGGGAAATTTGGAATGAAAAGAATTTTGGCAGTTTTAATCACAATAACAATTATATTCGGATGTACCGCGGTTTTTGCGGAGGGATTTAATGATATTTCCGGGCATTGGGCGGAAAAGGATATACTTTCCGCACAGGAGAGGGGAATAGTAGCAGGTGACGGCACAGGCGCATTTCGCCCGAACGACAATATAACAAGGGCGGAATATGTTAAGATGCTCAGTGCGATTGTTGCGTCCAAGATGGGAGCAGAGGATGTTCCGGACGAATATGCAACAACCGCGGACTGGTATTCAAAATATTACAATTTTGCAATTTACACATATCTTATTACCGATTCGGAAAACACCGTCAGCGGTTTAAACCCCGGTATATTCAGCGAGGATACGGCAAATTCCAAAATTGAAAGATGGGAAATGGCATACATTGCCGGAAGTCTTTTAAATGTTCTCCTTGAAAAGGATGTCAACACAGTTCCGTCATTCTCTGACGCTGAGGTGCTTAACACACTTCCGGGGCAGATTCCCAATACCATTGCGGTTTGTGCCGAAAACGGTATAATTTACGGCGATGATAACGGCGCTTTCAGACCTTACGGAACAGGAACAAGGGCTGAGGCTGTTGTTATAGTGGGCAGAGTTGAAAAGCTTATGGACGAATACATAGCCCAAAAGACTGCCGAATTTGATGCGGAGGTAAAAGCGATGGAGGAAGAGATAAACTCCAAAACAATAACATATTCCGACAGCGAAATCCCCGCAAGCCATGTTAAGGTTAAATTTGAAATGGATGGCGGCAAGAGCTTTACGGTTGAGCTTTATCCGGAATATGCACCTCAGACCGTTGCGAACTTTGTTGCGCTTGTTAACAAGGGCTTTTACGACGGACTGACCTTCCACAGGGTTATAGACGATTTTGTTGCTCAGGGAGGCGACCCAAACGGTGACGGAACAGGCATGGCGGACAACTATATTGTGGGCGAGTTTTCCGCAAACGGCTTTGAGAAGAATGAGCTTCTCCACGAGGAAGGAACAATCTCAATGGCACGCTCCTCAATAAGCAATAACAGCGCAAGCTGTCAGTTCTTTATTTGCTACAAATCACTTCCGGAGCTTGACGGAGGCTATGCGGCGTTCGGAAAGGTCATCGACGGCATGGACACGGTTAAAGCCTTCTGTGATGTTGAGCGCAGCATAAGCAATATGGGAGAATTGTCGGTTCCGACAACGCCCATAACAATCAAAAAAGCAACTGTTATAAAATAATAACATGCTGCTCTGTATTTTTGCCGTTTGCGGCAAAAATACAAAGCAAAGTTTTCATAATGCGATTTTAAATAGCGGTGCGGTTTTTATTAAGGGCTGCACCGCTTCAATGCATTTTATGGCTTATCGGAATAGTGTTATCCGGAGGATGGCACAGCGCTTTTGCCCGCCGAATAAAATTTTTCGGCAGGAAATGCATGATATTGCCCAGTATTTTCGTAATTTTCACAAAAATACTTGTAAAATGCCGTAAAATGATGTAAAATGTATCCGGAGGCGGGTTGGCAAATGAAGAATATGATGTTTATTTTTAATCCCAAATCGGGAAAAGCTAAGATTAAAGATAAAATATATTATATTGTCGACAGTTTTGTGAAAAACGGGTGGAATGTCAGGGTGCATCCTACTCAGGCACCGCGTGACGCCTACGAACAGATAAAAATCTCAGGCAAAAAGCATGACCTTATTGTTGCCGCAGGCGGTGACGGAACGCTCAGAGAATCCATAGAGGGACTTATGACCATAACAAAAGAGAAGCGCCCTAAGCTGGGCTATGTTCCGTCGGGAACGGTAAATGATTTTGCAAGCGCTCTGAAAATTCCGAAATCTGTGAAGAAAGCGGTTCAGAGGATTATTGACGGTGAACCGGTCGGCTGCGACATCGGAATCTGCAACGGCGAATGCTTTACCTATGTGGCAGGGTTTGGACTGTTTACCGAGGTATCTTACGAAACCTCTCAGAATTTTAAAAATGTTCTGGGCAGAGTGGCATATATTCTTACGGGTGTGAAGAGTCTTGCTAATGTAAAGTCCTATAGAATGAGGGTTAAATGGGACAGCGGTGAGGCGGAGGATGAATTCATGATTGGACTCATAACAAATGTTGACCATGTTGGCGGTATAAAAACCAAATACAACAAAAATACCGAGATTAACGACGGACTCTTTGAATGTATACTCATAAAAAAGCCAAAAAGTATAGTAGATTTGCCTGTAATAGTTACGGAGCTTTTAAGTTCAAAGCTCAGCGACGAGTATTTTGTGAAATTTTCGTCGCAGCACATGAGCTTTGAGAGTGAGGAAAAAATCAAATGGACCCTTGACGGCGAGTTCGGCGGAGATAATGACAAGGTTAATATTGAGGTAATCCAAAACGCCGTTGATATAATTATATAATTTGGAGGAAATCGGCATATGATAAAGCTTTGCGTGTTTGATTTGGACGGAACGATTGCAAACACACTGACAACAATCGCGTATTATGCAAACAATACCTTAAAGTATTACGGACTTCCCGAAATTCCCGAGGAGCGGTATAAGCGGCTTGTGGGTGACGGGGCGGCTACCTTGGTTCATCGTATGCTGAGCGAGGTCGGCTGTGACGACGGAGAAATTTTCCGCAAGGTTTATAATAAGTATGTCTATGATTACGATGAAGACTTTATGTACCTGACATCGGTATATGACGGAATCGTTGAGCTTTTGGATCGCTTAAAGACCGTTGGCGTAAGGTCGGCGGTGCTTACGAATAAGCCGGAATTTACAGCGAAAAAGGTTGTTGATATTCTGGTGGGAGACCGGATTGAAATGTGCTTGGGAAATGCGGAGGGCAGACCGAAAAAGCCTGACCCCGCCGGACTTTTTGAAATATTGAACCGCTGCGGCATAAGCGGCAGCGAGTGTCTTTATATAGGAGATACCTCAACGGATATGATGACGGGCAACCGCGGAAAATGCCATACTGTGGGTGTTTTATGGGGGTTTCGTGACCGCCGTGAGCTTAAGGAGAACAACGCCGAGTTTATAATTGAAAAGCCGAGTGAAATTCTTGATATTATTGAGAATTTTAATAAATAGATTTTAACAGACAGAGTAATAAACAGATTTTAATAACAGGTAAATAAGCAGACTTTAATAAACGGGCTTTGATAAGCAGAGTCTGATAAGTAGGAAACTAAGCAGATTTAAAGGGGCCGCAGCAAAACAGCCTCGTAACGGCACTAAACAAAAAATCCCCGAAAACAGCCGGATTAAGACTGTTTTCGGGGATTTTTTCGTTTGCCCGTAAAACTATTTTGTGCAAATTGCTGCTTAAAAATCATTTCGCTGCAGCCTCTGCCGCTAAGAATCGAAAAACGGACAATTTTCGACAGGAAATGAACATACACTTAAATATGATATTGATATGTGTCCCCTTTACTGGACAAAACCGTAGAGGGAGTACATATCAATATCAGACCAAAAATCTAAAGCTTGGGAGCTTAATCCGTTCCGACAGGGAAATTGTCTGTTTTTCTGCTTTAATTATGCTCTTAAGAGAGCCGTTTTTATATCAAATCTGTTTTAGCAGGATTAAATTATTTTTGCGGATTTAAAGTCTGTCTAAAGAAGGTTTAAATTATAATTTGACCGATTAAGGTATTATTTATCAATTTTATAGCCCACATTGCGGACGGTTTTAATATACTCGCCACATTTGCCGAGCTTTTGGCGAAGAGTTCTTATATGAACATCAACGGTGCGTGTTTCACCCTCAAAATCGGTTCCCCATACAAGATTCATAAGCGTATCCCGGGATAAAACAATTCCCCGGTTTAAAAGGAGATTGTACAAAAGCTCAAACTCCTTGAAAGTGAGGGCAACAGTCTCCCCAAATACCGAAACCCGGCGGCTTTTTTTGCTGAGAATAAGATTTTTATATATTATCGTATCTTCTTCCGGACGGGTGCGCCTTAGAACAGCCTTGATGCGGGATATAAGCTCAATTATGTCAAAAGGCTTGGTTATGTAGTCGTCTGCGCCCTCGTCAAGACCCTTGATTTTATCAAGCTGCTCCGATTTTGCGGTAAGCATAATAATCGGGATTGCTTTCCACTCACCTCGGCTTCGAAGCTCCTTCAGAATTGTAAGCCCGTCCTTGTCCGGAAGCATAACATCAAGCAAAATAAGGTCGGGTTTGTCTGATTTAAGCTGATTAAAGAAGTCTCGGGCAAGCTCAAATCCCATGACTTCAAAACCCGACGAAGCTAAGGTATACTCGACCAGCTCTCTTATATTGGTATCGTCTTCAACATAGAAAATCTTGCTCAAGGGCTTCACCTCCGCATAGTCTCAGCTTTTTAGATGCTGTACTTTTCCTTATAGAAGTCATACTGCGAGAAAAATTCATTGTCGCCGTTGTGCTTGACATTGTGCAGATATTCGTGAGTATCAAAAGAATCATTGGCAATCTGAATAATACATACGCCTATATTTGAACAATGGTCGGCAACTCTTTCGTAGTTTGCAAGGAGGTCGGAAAATACGAAACCCAGCTCAATGGTGCATTTCCCTGCCTGAAGCCTTGCAAAGTGGCGGTTTTTGAGCTTATGCTTAAGACGGTCGATTATCTGTTCAAGCGGCTCAATATGCTTTGCCGTTTCTATATCGTCATTTTTCAGCGCGGACATTGTTATATCAAGAATTTCACAGACCGCTGCTGTAATGGTATCAATTTCATGCTTTGCCTCGTCAGAGAATTTAAGCTTTTTCTGATAAATTTCATCCGCAACCTTAACAAGATTTTCCGCATGGTCGCCGATTCGCTCTATATCGCCGATTATATGAAGAAGCTTTGTTGAATCTTCACTTTCCTGAACAGAAAGATGCCTTCCTGCCAGTTTAACCAAATATGAGCTTATCTTGTCCTCATATGTGTCTATTTTCTTTTCATTTTTGTGAATCCGGTCTGCCTTTTCCTTGTCATAATGGTTAATAAGCTCCGTTGCGGCAATAAAAGAATTTGCGGCGGTCTGCGCCATGTCGACAACAAGATTGCGGCTGCGCTCAATCGCATAGGACGGATAGGATAAGAAACGGTCGTCCAGAGTTTCCAGCGGATTGTAAGCCTCGTCCTCATCACTTTCCTTATCCCGTATTACGAAGCAGGCAAAGCGTTCAATGGATTTCGTGAACGGAATCAGGATAACGGTGGACAGGACATTGAACATGGTATGAACAAAGGCGATTCCTATAAAGCCGGCAGTGTCGTCCATAAAAGTAAAGCCTATACAATAATTGAGAATATAAAATCCGATTCCGATAATTATAACTCCCAAAAGCTTTATATAAAGGCAGGAGAACGCCACCCGTTTTGCATTCTTGTTGCCCGTTATAGCGGACAGAATAGGGGTTATTGTTGTACCTATATTCTGTCCGAGAATAATCGGGAGTGCAATAGAGTAGTTAATAACACCCGTAACGGAAAGAGCCTGCAAAATTCCCACAGAGGCGGATGAACTCTGGATTATTGCGGTGAGAAGTGTTCCGCAAATAATGCCGAATATCGGGTTTTTAAACATCGTCAGAATTTTTATAAATGAGGCGCTGTCCTTGAATCCCTCCATAGAACCGCTCATCATTTCCATGCCGAACATGAGAATGGCAAAGCCGAGAAGAAGGGCGCCGATATTTTTCTTTTTGTCGCTTTTGGAAAGAGTAAAAATAAGCCCGATAAAAGCGAGAACGGGTGAAAAAGAGGTCGGCTTGAAAAGCTGAATAATAAAATTCGCGCTTTCAATTCCCTGAAGGCTTATGAGCCAGGCGGTAACGGTCGTTCCGATGTTTGCGCCCATAATTATGCTGATTGTCTGTCCGAGCTTCATAATGCCCGAGTTAACAAAACCCACCAACATAACGGTCGTTGCTGACGAACTCTGGATAACGGCTGTAACCAGCAGACCTAAAAAGAAGCCGTTAAAACGGTTTGAGGTCAGTCTTTCGAGAATGGATTCAAGCTTGCCGCCGGAAAGCTTTCCCAGACTGTCGCCCATAACATCCATACCGTATAGGAATAAGGCAAGTCCGCCGATTAAAGTAAGAATAGAAAAAAAGTCCATAACAACCTCCGTAGCTTTTATGCCCGCAATCAGAATTGAAATTCCGGCGCTTCTTACCCGGCGGATAAAGTTAATCCGCAACCGCCCCGACGCTTTTGCCCCCTCATCTGTCAACGAGTGTGTATTTTCTCATCCGATGAAAAAACAGCTGCAGCCGGCATCTTAATTAAAATCGGATAAAAGAAGAGCCGTGCATGAAATGCGCACAAAATCAAATCCGTTAAAGAAATGGCATAGTTTATCATATTATTTACATAAATTTCTGAAAAGTTACCATACAGATACTACAACAGTCGTGTAAAATCTGCAAGAGATATATGTTAAATTTATGTAAAATATGAAAAATATGTAAAGTATGCCCCACCTGTTAAAACGGGGCATACTTAAATTTATTTAACATTTTTCTTTTTGAGAATGATTATGGCAAGAACTGCCGCAAGAATTACGACTGCGGCAATACATACCGTCGGCATGACGGGAAAGGAAGAGCCGCTTTGCCTCTCGTCTGAAACTGTTTGCACCGCGGTAGATGAAGCTTTGTCTGCACCGCCGTTTTCGATACCTGCTATCATTGAATCAACCGCAGCTTTTTTTACAGTGCAGGATATACCGCTGCTTCTTGTGGTCATATACACTAAATCGCTTCCGCAGTCATAATACGAACGGGTATAGGTTGTTCCGTCGCTGAGCGTGAAGAGAATACTGCATACCTCGCTCCCTGCCGCTGGATTTGCTTCGGGAGATGCGTAGCTTGTTATGTCCGTAAGGCGGTCAAAAATTTCGTTAAAGCCGTCGGCAGACAGCTCGGCGCCGTTTAATGAATACTTCCCGTTTGAATTGTCAATGCCTAAGGTATATTCGTTTTTGCCGGTTTTTACAACAATTTTACTTATATCATCCGCCTTGTACAGGTCAATGTACGGTGTTATAAATTTAAGCGGGTCAACATTTTCAACCGCATTGTACAATTCCTCGGAAACAAGATAGATGTAAGGATAATCGTTGTAGGTCATATAAACGCCCAGGTCGGTTTTGTTTCCCAGAGTTATGGTATGGGTTTTTGAACTGTCCTTAATTACAACCGTGTATCCCTCGCCGATACCGTATTTTGCGCAGTTTTCGGCATTTGCCTCTCCCATGTGCCCGATAGGTGTTATGCTGACTGCAACGGATTTAAGAAAATTGGAAAAATCCGTTCCGTAGGCAATGTCCTCAACGGGATAGGTAAGCTCATAGGAACTGTAAAAATTATACGGAAGAGCGGTGCTTTCTCCCACGCGCTTTACGGCCATAATATCCTTGCCGCCGTTTTTAAGGCTGACGGCATATATATTATTTTGGTCGATGGAAATTGCGGGAGTGTCATTATTAAGGTTATCGGCAGCAGGCATTTTCAGAGGTTCAACAGCCACAGAGGAGGACACAATCCACACTTTGTTATCGGACGCCGTAAGACAGTAATAATACCCCTGACTTACGGATTTCCCGATGCAAAAGCGATGCTTTGATTTGTCCTTTAAGGTTACCTCAAAATAGTTGTTATTCTCGCTGATTCCGTATTCGGAAAGCTTTTCTACACCGTTCTTGATTTCACGGACGGAATTTATGAGCGTAAACTGCTCAAGATAGTAGGAGAGCGCCTGCGGACTTATATTTTCGGTCTCGGGCGAAATGGTTATACTGCCGTTTTTCTGAGTTACTGTAAATTCGTCGCTGTCCGTTTTGACGGAAACATTGAAAATGTCCGAAATTTTTGCAGACAAAAGCTCCGCCCCGTTGTTTTCACGGCTTTCTTCCGTTGGGCTTGGCATACGGTCCTTTATGAAATAGTAGAAGCCGCCCAGCCCCAAAAGAATAACTATTATCAGGGCTGCGGCAATAATCTTTTTCTTCGGAAGAGTGTGCTCGGGCTCGGAGCTGCCGGGCGTTTCTGTTTTGGCAATGCCGTCCGCAGGGCTCGCCGCCGTGACGTCCGAAAAATCTGCCGCCGTGCCGTTCGCAGGGTTCGCCGCAGAGCCCGCCGCAGTCGATTCGCCTTCAACAAGTCTGTTTTCGCTGTTATCCATTATTTATATCTCCTCCTAAGCCAAATGATAATACCCAATGCAATAATAACAAGCGGAATTGCAAGTTTAAGAAGGTAATAAACAACATTTACCTGGGTTTGGGTCATGGTCATGGAGGAAGTGGAAACATCCTTGGAACGAATATCCATTGAGCTTTCATTGCTCGTCATATAGTCAATGGCATTTAAAATAAAGTCCCCGTTTGCAAGATTCGACGCCTGATTGATTGACAAGTCCACCATTGAAATGACAGAACCCACAATCATGACCTTTGAATCCCTGTTGGATGTGGTTTCTGAAATAGCTGCAACATCGAAGGGACCCTTTTCTCCGTCCGGGGTCATGGAAAGCGATGAGGTTTTTGCCAGAGAGGTAACCGTTGCATAATTTGCATTGCTTTCGGATTGACCTATAGGCATAGCCTGAGGGTCAACATAGGTAAGCTCTCTTGAAATGAGCCTGTCCGTGGTTATATGGCTTTGGAGCTTTGCCGTGTCCATCTGCTCGCCGTTTTGGGTCTGAATAGTGTACGATTTGTTCCCTTCCAAAATGCTCTGATGGTTTATCTCAAGCCCCCATGCTTGGCTTAAATAGCTGTATATAAGGGGCATTTCGCCGTAGTTGTAATAGAAGGAAAAGATTGCTTTGCCGTCGTCTTCGAGATAGCCGTCGATTAAAGCGAGCTCCGTCTCCGAAAAATCGTATTGTGGGGCAATGACGATTATCATGTCTGCGTCCCTTGGGATAACCTTTGAGTTTGCTATGAGATTGTCAAGGTCAAGCAATGCCCAATCCAGCATATTTGCTTCAAGAAAGCTCGCAAAATCAGAATATTCCTCACCATGGTTGGTGACAAAATATATTTTTCCGCTGTCCTCGCCCGTTATGCGGGCAATTGCCGCTGTAAGCATTCTTTCAAGGGAACAGTACTCGCCGTAGGTACCGGTGTAGAAATCTTCAACATACAAAGTGCGAAGCTTTTCGCCGCACCGGATAATAATTGTACCGTCCGAAAGACTGAGCCCCTTTTCCGTGTATTCCTTGAGAAAATCGTAGTCGGCATAGGGGTCGCGGTAGGAAACTTTGAAGTTGTCGCCGAGAGCGTCGTACTGCTCCATAATGTCCTTTACATGATAATATTCCTCGCTCATTTCCTCCGAGAAAAGAACATATGCAAAAACCGGTTCCTTGAGATTTTTAACGACTTCTTTTGTACGGTCGGACAGAGTGTAAACCCGTGATTTTGTAAGGTCGGCTTTAACGGGGTGGCTCGCAAGGAAAATCCCCGCAATGGTGTTAAGCAGTATAACGCCTATAACTACGGCGGCGGTTATAAATATTGAATAAACCTTGAAGTTAAAATGTTTCTTGTTCACTTTCGGCACCTCCTTAATATCTTCTGTGGTCAATAACCCTCACCGTAAGGAAAAGGAAGGTAAAGGTCAGACTCAGATAATAAAGAACGCTGCCCATGTCAAGTATGCCTGTCTGCATTTCGTCATAGCGTGACAGAATGGAAACCCATTCAACAAGCTTCAGAATAAACGCGTTATTGATAAAGCTTGCGGCAAGGGCGTCGATAAGATATATAATGAAGAAGATGATGTATTCTTTTTTATATATAATATAATCAATAGGATCTAACAGTTCGTTCTAAAAGAAGGAAAGAAACATTACGTGGAAAACCATTGTATGAATGTAGTTCATGAATGAGTGTTTATAGATCTACAGTACCTATTTTAAAATTTGCAAAGATTGTATTTCAAGATGTATTGAATATAAAAATTGAAGAAGGAATAGAAGAATAGTAAAGAAGCAGTTGGTTTACCTTGTTATATTTCAGCAGCAGCAAAACCAAGTAGATATCCTCCTCGTAAGTTTTGTTCTATTTGTGGATATCCTTTTGAATGATTGAATGAGAATTAGTGATTTCTTCATAGTAATTATAAAGCAGTGTATAAATGTAAAGTATGTGGGTCTCTTTATTGTAGTTATGGTTGTAAACAGAAACATGAAGAAACAAAGTGTATCAATATGAAATAGATTATTGTTGTATTTTTAGGTTTATTACTGAATGTATTATGAATTTGTATTATGTAATTTGAAAAATAGTCCGAAAATCTATTCATTATAACTTCTCAATTTC
>JAEDLZ010000014.1 GCA_016303265.1 Clostridiales bacterium | reverse complement strand
CCATAAAGGGCGTAAAGGTAACGAACGCCCGGGCAGGAAGTGTAATTGAGAACAAGAACGACGAGCGCATAAGCTATTGCACAAAGATACTTGAGATTCTTGAAAAAAATAAGATGATTTCAAAGGTCAATGAGCTTGACCTGACGAAAATAACGGGTATAAAAATAAACTATAATGATATGGTTTATATAAATTGCGGAAGTTTTGATAATTATGATAATTTCAAGTATAAGCTGGATATGTGCAGCCACTTGATAGAGAACGAAATATCGCCCTACGAAAAGGTTGAAGTGGATTTGACGATGGAAGAAACCATAGTTCGCCCGTATGAAGACGAGGAAACAAAGAAGAAACGCCTTAAAGCAGAGGAAGAGGCAAAAAAGGAAAAAGACAAGGAAGAGGAGAAAGAGGAAGAGGATAATCTCCCGGAAAGCGGAGAGGAACAGGATAAAACCGAGACAGAAACAGAAGGAGAAGACGAAAATGATTAAGAGAAAAATGTCATTTGATTTTGCTATAGCAATATTGGTATTTTTGCTTGTTTTTGCATTTACATGGCAGCTCAAAGGGGTAAAGAAGAACAGCGAAATTCGCAGTCGGGAAACACTGGACAGGGCAACTCTTGAAAAAAATTATGTGGATCAGGTCAACAAAAATGAACAGCTTAAAAATGAGATAGCAAGTCAGTCGGAAATGATAGCGGCATTTCGGGCAAGTGCGGCGGAGGGAGACGACTATGCCGCCATTTTGAACGAAAAGCTTTCCGCAACGGAGATTTTCGGAGGGCTTGTAAGCGTTGAGGGCAAAGGAATAACCGTTATCTTAGACGATGTAAGCCCGACCCAGGAAATGAAGGACAGCGGACTTTATAACAATGCCGGAATAGTCCATGACACAAATATCAGCACATTTATAAACGAGCTTAAGGCGGCAGGAGCGGAGGCGATCTCGGTTAATGACGAGAGAGTGGTTGCAATGACCGAGGTGCGTTGTGTGGGACCGACTATAATGATTAACGGAACCCGTGTCAGCGCGCCGTTTACAATAAAGGCAATAGGTAATCCCGAAACTCTTGAAAGTGCATTGAAAATAAGCGGCGGAGCAGTCGAAACCGCAACAAAAATTTACGGAATATCCGTAACAATTCAGAAATCGGACAAGCTTTATATAAAAAAGTATCTCGGCTCAACGCAGAGCGAATATGCGACCATGGTTAAGGATGAGGAGGGTGAGAACGAATGATTGCTGTAGCGATAGCAATATTGCTTGGAATAATAGCGGGACTTTTTGTGCCGTATAATTTAAGCTCCGAAACACTCCCGTATGTTGCGGTGGGGATTCTTGCGGCGCTGGACTCAATCTTCGGCGGAATCTGGGCGAATCTGAATAAAAGGTTCAAGGTGGTAATGTTTATATCGGGACTTGTAAGCAATTGTCTGCTTGCGATTTTGTTCACATTTATGGGGAACAAGCTCGGAATAGACTTAAGCCTTGCGGTTGTAGTTGTGTTCGGCGTAAGAATTTTCAATAACCTGTCAAGCATAAGAAGGTATCTTTTCGAGCGGTATTACCGCATAAAAAAGAGAAAGCAAAAGTATATTGAAGCCGCAGCCGTTGAGGAAGATGATGAAAATTGATTGAGAAAATTTAAAAAATTGTATTTACAAAACACAAAAATAATAGTATAATAAGATGATAATAAAATTCGAGAGTTATATATAGGTGATTTGAAGGAGGGATTGTTTTGTTTGAATTTGACACAGAGTCCGCAAATCCGGCAAAAATTAAAGTTATAGGTGTGGGCGGTGGCGGCAATAATGCCGTAAACCGTATGATTGAAGCCGGAATCGAATGTGTAGATTTCATTGCGGTTAATACGGATAAACAGGATTTAGGAATGTCTGCCGCTGCGAAGAAGATTCAGATTGGCGAAAAGGTGACCAAAGGTCTTGGTGCAGGGGCTGTCCCCGAAATAGGCTATAAAGCGGCGGAGGAAAGCCGCGATGAAATAGCTGAAGCACTTCAGGATACCGATATGGTATTTGTTACGGCGGGTATGGGCGGCGGTACAGGCACAGGCGCTGCTCCCGTAGTAGCTGAAATTGCGAAAGAAATGGGAATTTTGACGGTTGGTATAGTTACAAAACCGTTTTGGTTTGAGGGCCCCCAGAGAGGCAAAAATGCTTTGGCAGGCATAGAGAACTTAAAGGAAGCAGTCGATACATTGGTGGTTATCCCTAATGATAAGCTCTTGGCTCTTGCTGAAAATAAAACCTCTCTTGTAGATTCTTTCAAGCTTGCAGACGATATATTAAGGCAGGGCGTTCAGGGCATATCCGACCTTATTTCGAAGCCGGGTCTTATCAGCCTTGACTTTGCCGATGTTAAAACAATTATGAAAGGGACAGGCTATGCCCATATGGGTATAGGCAGTGCAACGGGTGAGAATCGTGCTCATGACGCTGCGGCAAAGGCGATTAACAGTCCGCTTCTTGAAACCACAATTACCGGGGCAAAGGGCATTATCATAAATGTGACAGGCGGCCCCGACCTTGGAATTATGGAAATTCAGACGGCGTCGGAGCTTGTTAATGAGGCGGCGGATAATGATGCAAATATAATTCTCGGCGCTATGATAGACGAAAATTTTGGTGACGAGATTCAGATTACCGTTATAGCAACGGGATTTGATTCTGGCAAACCGTCACCTGTTATGAGGAAAAAGTCTGCCATGGATTTCGGGAAAAAGGCTGAACAGCCGGTTATAACTCCGTCAAACGGCGGCGTATTTGCGGGAATTGCGAAAAATATGGACGAGCTTAAAAACGGAAATTCCGAAAATAATACAGCACAGTCAAATGCTTCGGCAGCCCCATCCGAGCCTGAAAAGCCTGCGGTTGAAAAGCCCTTTGAAAGACCTTTCTCAAAACCGAAGTCGGGACTTTTCAACGGCTTTACCGAAGATGACGGAATAGATGTTCCGGTTTTCTTAAGAAAGAATAACAACGACCAGTAATATACATAAAAAGGGCGGCAAAATGATTCTCGGATAGCAATTTTGCCGCCCGATGGTTTTAAAACCAATGAAAATATCCCCGAAAACAGCTAAATTCAAACTATTTTCGGGGATTATTTAGTCATAACAAAAGACAGCTCTTGCGGAATTATTCCGCCGGGGCTGTCTTTTGTTGTGTTCAGGTCTTGTCAGGACGCTATTTTGCGGCGTCTCCCTTTTTATGTATGGCTTACAAATATATAACAAAAGCTCCTTTGTACAAGGCTTTATGTTTTTCGGCGGAAATCCGGGATAATCGGGATTGGGAATTGAAATATTTAAAGCGGAAAAAGTAAAAATGCAATGACAGCAAATATGACAAAATATAATGAGAGGGTACTGTATAATATTTTCAGGTGATACAAATGAAACCTGTTATTTATGCAGATACTCTGTTTTTATTTAATTTTTTAATGAATACGCTGATACTCATAATAACCGCAAAATTTCTACACACTGAAATCGGTTGTCTGCGTATAGGTGCGGCGGCAGCGCTGGGGGCGGTGTATTCCGTGCTGATGTTTTTTCCGCAGTACAGAATTTTATATACTCTTATAATAAAAGCGGCGGCGCTGTTTGGGATTGAATACCTTGCCTTCGGGGGAAAAGGCGTATGGCGGATTGTGAAAAACTTTCTTGTGTTTTTGTTGGTAAATATTTCTCTGGGAGGCGCAGTCCTTGCGTTGATTTTTCTGACGGATTTCGGGACGGCGGTGGGGTCCGTCGTTACGGGCGGCGGAATTTATATGAATATGAGTCCGTTCATACTCATATTTGCCGCTGCCGGAACTTACATACTGCTGGGCGTCTATCAGAATATGAGCAAGAGAAAGCTTCTGCAAAAGAGCCTTACGCAAAGGATTACAATTGAATATAAGGGGAAAACGGCAGAGGTCAATATCTTTATGGATACAGGCTGCTTCCTGCGCGACCCTGTTACCGACGCGCCGGCAATGGTGGTCGAGTACAAAACGGTGAAATGGCTTTTAAGCGATGCAGAGCAAAAAATCATAGAAGGCGGAGAAAATGTTATGAATGCTTACGAAAACGGACTTCGCGTGCTTCCGTTTTCAACTCTCGGAGGGGATAATATGATATTCGGAATAGCTGCGGACATAAGCGGAGCGAGGCTGAAGAAGAATAAAGTAACCGTGGGAATAACGACAGACAAAGCATTCGGAGAAGATTATTCGGGAATTATAAATCCCGAAATGCTTTTGCAGGAAGAAGAAAAAATGGAGGCGGCATTATGAAAAGATTTATAGTGAAGATAAAATCGGGAATAATGAAGCTTTTGCTAAAACTCTCGGGCAAATGCGGCACACATTATATAAGCGGAAGCGAAACCCTGCCGCCGCCGCTTAAGCCTGAGGAGGAAATTAGGGTCATAGAAGAGCTTGGCGGCGAGAATCCGGAGAAAGCCAGGCAGATTTTGATAGAGCACAATTTAAGACTGGTGGTGTACATAGCAAAAAAATTTGAAAATACGGGGATATGTGTTGAGGACCTTATTTCAATTGGAACGATAGGACTGATTAAGGCGATAAATACATTTAAAAGCGATAAAAAAATCAAGCTTGCCACTTATGCCTCAAGGTGCATAGAAAATGAAATTCTCATGTATCTGCGAAAAAATAACTCCTCCAAGGTGAGCATATCGATAGACGAACCGCTTAATGTGGACTGGGACGGGAACGAATTGCTGCTCTCGGATATACTGGGAACAGACGGCGATATAACACAGCGGGAGATAGAAGATAAGGTAGACAGGGAACTTCTGCATATTGCAATGGATAAGCTCTCCGGACGGGAAAAGGTGATAATGGAGCTGAGATTCGGCATTAACAGCGACGGCAAGGAAAAAACGCAGAAGCAAGTAGCGGATTTGCTGGGAATATCCCAATCATATATATCAAGACTTGAAAAGCGTATAATAGGGAGGCTGAGAAAGGATATAAACAAAATGATGAATGAATAGAAACGGGAAAACGCCATTTACAAAAAATCGGCAAATATTTAATTTGACAAATTTCCGTATATGTGATAAAATAACAGTATGTGCAGATAAAATTCACGAAATACAATATAGGAGTGCTATTATGAATGAATTCGAGAATACAAATATAAAGCGGCTGATGGAGGTATTTCTTGCCAACATAAAGTTTATAGTGGCGGTTACCATGGCATTTGCCTTGGGAGCGTTTATATACAGTGAAACGATGGTAGTGCCGATGTATACGGCGTCGGTTACAATGTATGTAAACAATACGGCAAGTAATATTCAGATAGAGGATAAAATGCTCGGTTCGGATATTACGGCGTCGCAGATGCTCGTTCCTACCTGTATCAATATTGTTAAGAGCGACCGGATGATGACGGAAGTTGCGGATAAGGATGATTATAATTTCAGTACAACGAAGCTTGCCGGGATGATAACAACCGAAGAGGTTGAAGATACGGAAATCTTTAAAATAACAGTTAAATACAGCGATCCGGAGGTTGCGGCGAACATTGCGAATACCTTTGCAGAGGTTGCTCCGGATGTTATAGGCAAGATTATAGATGCAAGTTCGGTTAAGATTATAGATTGGGCACAGCCGTCTAACAGAAAGGTTTCGCCCAACATAACGAAGAATACCGCAGTAGGCTTTTTATTGGGATTTTTGCTTAGTTGCGCCTTCATATTCTTAAGAGAAATGTTTGATGTAAGAATCAAGAATGAATCCGATATAGAAAAAGAATTTGAATATCCGATACTCGGCATAATACCGAGGATAGGAAGCGAAAACAACGGACAGGACAGCTATTATTACAGAAACAGCTATTATATGAGCAGAAAGAGTGAGTATTATGAAAAAAATAAGCAAGAAAGAAGCAAATCAGAATAATATTGAGAATAAGAAGAACCGCAAGTCCACAAAAAGCAGGGAGGAAAGACACAGAGAAAAGCTTTTGTCGGAGGATTCGACCTTTTATATCAGGGAGGCTTATAAGACCCTTCGTACAAACATTATGTTTTCCATGCCGCATGATGGCTGTAAGAAATTGATTGTTACAAGCTCATTGGCATCGGAGGGCAAGTCAACGAACTGCATGAACATTGCACTGACCTTTGCCGAAACGGGCGCAAGGGTGTGTATTATAGACTGCGACTTAAGACGCCCGAATCTTCACAGGCTTTTGAATGTAGACGCCGTACCCGGGCTCAGCAACACACTTATAGGTATGAATACGGTTGAAGAGGTTATCCGCCATTCACAGTATCCAAATCTGGATTTTGTCAGTGCGGGAGATATACCGCCGAACCCGGCTGAACTTTTGGGTTCGGAAAGATTTAAGGGGCTGCTTGACGAGATAGAAAAGAATTATGATTATATTTTCATTGATAGCTGTCCGGTTAATGTTGTTACAGATACAGCAATTGTGTCAAAGGTAGTTCCCGAGGTTATTATGGTAGTTTTGCAGAACTCAACTGAAAAGGATTGCTTAAAAGATGCGGTTAATCAGCTTGAGTTTGCCGGTGCAAAGATTATAGGCTTTATATTAAACGGAGTTGAATATACTTCCAAGGGCGGATATAGGTACAGATACGGAGTTAAATATTACCGTGCCGGAGGCAGATATTCAAGGCAAGCTATTACAGGATACGGTTATGGTGACAGTTACAGTTATGACAGCGAGTATTACGGCAAAAAGGAAAAGGAACCGGCGAAAGCGGCTGAAAAATAGTATTTGGAGGGATCTTTATGGTTGACTTCCACACACATATTTTACCGGGAATTGATGATGGCAGCCCGGATGCAAAAACCTCGGCTGCCATGCTTGAAACTATCTTCAATCAGGGGGTAGACAGGGTTGTTGCGACTCCGCATTTCTATATGATAAAGAATGACTTGGATAGTTTCCTTAATTGCAGAGAGCAAGCGATTAAAGAACTGATTGCGGAGGTTGAATACAACGAAAATATCCCGAAGGTTGCAGTTGGAGCAGAGGTGCTTTTGCATCCTGAGATTGCAAATGTAGAGGGTATTGAGAGGCTGTGCATAGAAGGTACTAATTATATGCTTACAGAGCTTCCGTTTTCACGCTGGTATAAAAGCACTACCTATGATGTTCTTGCAAGGATAGTGAATCGGGGAATCGTGCCGATAATTGCTCATATTGAGCGTTATATGTATTTACAAAATGACAAGGATGTGGTTTTCCGTCTTATAGATATGGGCTGTCTGATACAGGCAAACGGCGAATTCTTTGAGAATTTAATAACCAGACGCAAAGCGTATTATCTGCTCAAACACGAAGCTATTCATTTTTTGGGTTCGGATTGTCATAATATGGAAAATAGAAAGCCTGATGTAAATTTGGCATATGACCGGATAGAGAAAAAACTCGGAGCAGGTTATATTGATTATATAGGAGATATGGCGGATATGGTGCTTAGAAATGCAATATATAGGTTGTAACAGATTTGATAATGACAAATTCAAATGGAAATGTATGTATGTGCTGTTTGCTGCAATACTTATACAGGCAGCGATTATAACAGCGTTTTCAGCCCAGGGGGGTGAGGCGTCGAATGCGGCGAGCCTTGCGATTCTTAATAAAAGCGAAAAAATTATTGGCAAAGTAGATGAAGAAGTTTTTAATCTGCATAGATTTATCAGAAAGGCTGCACATCTGTACAATTTTGCAGTAATCGGAATGTTGGTATTTTGCAGCTGGTACTGTATTTGCAGGGATAGAAAAAAGCTTGTTCTTTGGTCATTGATGGGATTGCTTACCGCAATATTTGATGAGGTGCATCAGTCTTTTATTCCCGGTCGCAGCGCCCGGGTAGGCGATGTGCTTATTGATTTTTCCGGAACTTTAGTCGGAATTTGTTTTTTGTATGCAGTTATCCGTATTTTATTCAGAAAAAAGAGGTGTTAGTGTGAGCGATAAAACAATTGAAACCGACAAAATAACGGAAAATGAAGCTAAACCGAAGAAAAAGATGAAAACATGGAAAAAAGTTGTTTTGATAATTTTCGCCGTAATACTGCTGGCAATTGCGGCAATCGGAATATGGCAGAGAAATAATATCAAGGCTCTTTATTATTTCATGACAGTGGGTTCTTCGCAGGATATTACCAACCGTATTGAAAATACCAAGAAAGAGCGTGAAGAAATTATTTCAAACTATATATCGGGAAAAGTTCGTGACTTCACAACAGAAGAGGAAGCGCTTATTATATCGGGAGAGCTTGCGGTGGAGGAAGCAACGGAGATTATTCGGAGCGATTATGAAAAATCGGTTGAAGAAACCGCCCAAAAGAGCGAGACTGAGGCGGAAGTTTCGGAATTTGAGCAATATATAGCGGACAATGTTATTCAGCTGTATTCATACAAGGCGTATTATCTCGGGCAGTTGGGTCAGATTGAATCCGCAGCCATAAAGGATTATTCCGCACTTCCGGAAAATGAGCGTACGCTGGTCAGCAAGCAAAAAATTGTTGACAGCTATATAGGCAGAGTAAACGGGCTTTTGACAGAATGTGATGCAAAGGTAAATGCCATAATGAGCGATCTTGAGAAGAGGCTAAAGGCAGAAAATATGGATACTGAGCTTGTGAACAAAATAGGGAGCTCGTATGAGGAGGAAAAAGCACTTAAGAAGGCGTATTATATAAGCCTTTTAAATGAGTAGGCGAAAGGTGAGATAAGAATGAAACGGTTGGTTGCGGCATTGGCGGTTTTATCTATGCTTATGCAGTCTGTTTTTGCGGTGGGATATTTTGCCGATGTGGACGAAGCGACTGAGCAGGGACAGGCTATTGCAAGGTTGGCCGAGTATGGCGTGGTAAACGGAATCGGCAATGGTTGCTTTGCCCCGGATAACGCACTGACAAGGGCGCAGTTTGTTAAGATTGTTAATAATGTTTTCAGATACGAAAGTGCGGGGGAGAATAAATTTGTTGATGTTGCACCGGACGCATGGTATTTTAACGACATTTGTATCGCCTCTGAAATGGGCTATATAAACGGAGTGGGAGATGGCTGTTTTGCTCCCGAAAATTATGTTACCCGCGAACAGGCGTGCGTGATACTTAACAACATACTTAATATGGAGCGTCTCCCCTATTATACACAGCCAAGTGATGCTGTGTCGGATTGGGCAAGAGAGAGCGTTCTTACGATATTGTCGAACCGCCTGATTGCCCTTGAAGAGGGTAACCGCCTTCGCGCAACGGAGTTTATGACCCGCGGAGAGGCGTGTGAGATGCTTGAGAAATGTTATGTTTCCGATGTGGATGAAATCGAATATATAGATATAAAAAGTATAGCAAGGGAAGATCTTGAAACCAGAATGACCCGTGTTATAGCTTCAATGGAAACAGAGGTTATTCCAAAGCTTACCTATGAAGAGAGCAAGACCGTAGGTCAGAGAATAGTGGATAATATGAAAGCGTATCTGGCGGACGATGCCCATGATTACATAAAGGCGTCTCAGGAAACTTTCGAGATATACAAAGGCTTAACCAAGGCGGCAAGAACCGAGTTTAAAACAAAGGTTCAGGAATATAATAAAATGGAAGATTTAATGCTTCTTTATGACTTCTTTTTTGTGCTGTAGCCGTAGCGGCAGTTTATTAGGGGGAATAAGCGAATGAAGGATCGTCACATTTTAAGAAATAGGTATCTTTGCCTTTTTGATATAATAGGATGTTTAATTGCTTTTTTTATGACTGCTGTTATGGTAAATCCGATTTCACATACCATCAGGCTTATGCTTTGCCTGTTGATTCCGTTTATTGCGACAACCGCAGTGTTTTTAGTTATAGAGGCGGTATTTGGAATATATCGCAGTATGTGGAGGTATTGTTCTATAAGCGATGCGGTAAAGCTTGCCAAAGCGTGCCTTCTGGGGTTTGCGGACTGCGTTCTTATTTTTGCCGGCTATGCGCTGTGGTGTGAAATTGGTTTTCCCGGCACCGTGAATGTACCGGGATGCATTAAATTCGGAATATTATTTGGCGTTCTTGCGGCATTTGCGATAATATGTATCCGTGCAATGGTATTTTTGTTTTACCGCTATATGCGCTATAAAAGCGGCAAGCATGAGGGCGATGCAAAGCGACTGCTGATTATAGGTGCAGGATATTCGGCAACGCTGTTTATTCATGATATGATACGAAACGCAAACTTGTATTATGATATTGTCGGGCTTATAGACGATGATGAGTCGAAAAAGAAATGCACCATAAGCGGATACCGTGTTTTGGGCAACCGGGACAGTATTGTCCGCATTTGCGATGCACACAGAGTTGATGAGATTCTTATGGCGATGCCGTCGGCAAAAGCGTCGGAGCGCAAAGAGATAATTGATATATGTAATGAAACCGGATGTAAGATAAAAACCTTGCCGAGCGTAGATCAGATGATTGTAAACGGCAAATTCAGGATGCGTGATATTGAGATCGATGACTTGCTTGACCGTGATGAAATCAAACTCAACAGTGACGAAATCGTAGAATATATAAGCGGTAAAACCGTTATGGTTACAGGCGGAGGCGGCTCAATCGGTTCGGAACTGTGCCGCCAGATTATGCGATTTGACCCCGGGAAACTGATAATTCTTGATATATATGAAAATAACGCATATGACATACAGATGGAGCTTAACGAGAAATATCCGCAGAACAAGCCGGAGGTCGTTATTGCGTCCATCCGTGATGTGGAGCGTATGGAGAAAATTTTTGAGCTGTATAAGCCCGAAATAGTGTTCCATGCGGCGGCGCATAAGCATGTTCCGCTTATGGAGAACAGCCCTGCGGAAGCCATAAAAAACAATGTTGTGGGGACTTACAATGTTGCAAAATGCGCAGATAAGTTCAAATGCCTGAAGTTCGTTATGATTTCGACGGATAAGGCGGTTAACCCGACAAATATTATGGGTGCGTCAAAGCGTATGTGCGAGATGATTGTACAGGCAATGCAAAAGGTAAGCAAGACCGAGTTTGTATCCGTTCGATTCGGGAATGTTTTGGGCTCTAACGGAAGTGTTGTTCCGCTTTTTAAACGCCAGATTGCAAAGGGAGGCCCTGTGACCATAACCCATAAAGAGATAACAAGGTTTTTCATGACGATTCCGGAAGCGGCGCAGCTTGTTATGCAGGCGGGCGCTTACGCCAAAGGCGGAGAGATTTTTGTGCTTGATATGGGCAAGCCTGTGAAAGTATACGATTTGGCAAAAAATATAATCAGACTGGCGGGATATAAGCCGGGCACGGATATTGAAATAAAGGAAGTAGGCTTAAGACCCGGGGAAAAGCTTTATGAAGAACTCATGATGAAAGAGGAAGGTCTTTCAAGCACAAAACACAGTAAAATTTACATAGGACATCAGGTTGAGGTTTCAATCGACGAGGTTGAAGAAAAACTTAAAATGCTTGAAGACGCTGCGGATTCGCAGGATAATGAAAAGATAAGGGAAGCTTTGCATATGGCGGTTCCAACCTTTAATGAACCTGAAAAGGTAAATAATCTTGCAGCGGCGGTAAATTAGAAAATTGACGGTTTGTCGGAATTATCTGACAACAATATTATAAAAACTCCCAAAATGAGGCTTAAAAGCCTTATTTCGGGAGTTTTATGTTTAATGGCATTGTTTTATTAAAACTAATTTACGAAAATTATCTTTATGCCATCGGAGCATTTGCGTATGAGAGCTGTTTAAGCGAACGCTGTGATGAATTCAGGTGATGGATACAGAGTATGGTTTGATATGATAAATGTATGAGTTTGAAGCGCAAAAGGGGGATAAGACTATGCCATTTCCAGCTTTGAAACGGAAACTTCATAAGCGGTTTTGTTTTCAAACTCATCCTCGCTGATTTTTTTCTGATAGTTGCGGCTTTGAACCCGACCGTGAATCATTATGTTGTCGCCAACAGAGAGAGAATCGGCATATTTTGCATTTCTGCCCCAGGCGATGCAGGGAATGTAGTCCGACTTGTTATAAGCACGGTTGACCGCAAGCAAAATATCTGCAATTTCTCTGCCAAAGGGTGTTGTGCGGTAAACAGGCGGCTTGCAGATGTAACCGTTAAGAAAAACATTATTCGGCGATGCGTAGTCATCGGTATTATCAATTTCTTCAATGCTTCGCACAAAGACGGTCAGGAGAAGCCGATTACCGGAGGAGGAAAAATTGTTATATGAACGGAATTGTCCGCCGATTAAAACTTTTATGCCCTCTTTGACGGTGATTAGCGCCAGGAATTTTTCGGAAATAGTAACCGGGATAATGTCGGTGGTTTCGCTGAGCCGGGGTACTTCCAGCTTAAATGTAAAAAACTGCTCTCCGTATACCTCGTGAGAAAATTCAGGATTGGTGATAACCGTCCCTGCAATTGTAATTTTATTGTTTTCTGAGCCGATGTTATTCAATGATATTCACTCCTAAATTTATTTGCCGTATGTTAAACTATATTTATCTGAAAACCTTTTTAGAACTTATCTTTTCCAATTATTCTAAAAGTAAACGGGAGCGAATATATTGATTGTATCGGAGGTGTAATTATGAAAATTTGGGTCATAAGCAGAAAGAAAGGAGTAATCTGTGCTCTTGTCGTGCTGGCGCTTGTGGTTGCGGTGGCGGTAGGAAAAAATGCGGTTATGCCTGTTGCGAATACGGAAAGGGATTTGCCTATTTACTGCGTCCAAAAAAGCGAGGATGATAAGGTTATAGCTATAAGCTTTGACGCAGCATGGGGAAACGAGGACACTCACAGCCTGATAGAAATACTTGATAAATATAATGTAAAAACAACATTTTTTGTGGTAGGAAGCTGGGTGGATAAATACCCGGAATCCGTCAAGGAACTGTCCGACGCAGGACACGAAATAATGAACCATTCCAACTCACATCCGCACATGACCTCTCTTTCAAAGGAACAAATGTTTGAAGAGGTTAACAAGTGCGATGAAAAAATTGAGAAAATAACGGGGAAAAAACCAACGCTTTTCCGTGCGCCATACGGAGATTATAACAATGATGTAGTCGGTGCAATGAGGGAAAGCGGACACTATACAATTCAATGGGATGTGGACAGTCTGGATTGGAAAAACCTGTCGCCGGAGGAGATAACCGAGCGTGTAACAAGCAAGGTTAAGCCCGGCTCAATAGTTTTGTTTCACAATGCAGCCGAGCATACTCCCGAAGCGCTGCCGATTATTCTTGAAAAGCTGCAAAAGGACGGTTATAAAATTGTTCCGGTTTCGGAGCTTATAATAAAGGATAATTACAGAATTGACACAACGGGAATGCAGATCCCGCTTGAAACTGCGGAAGATAATGCTTCGCCTGCCCCTGCCGAAGAGTCGGCAACAGACGGCGATAACAAACCTAAGGAAGAAAAAAAGACCGCATAAAATATACACCTCCAAAAGTGTCTGACTTTTGGAGGTGTATATTTTATGCGTGAGAATCTGCGGCTGTACAGTTTTTATGTATAAGAGCCTGCATTTGTAATTTGCATTAAGAAAAATAAAAACGGGAGTCAGGCGAAGAACTATCTGAACTTAATGACGCCGTTTGACATATTGTCAATTATTGCAAGGGACTCAACACGGATTCCCTTGCTTCGGATAAGGTCGCCGCCGCGCTGGAAGCCCTTTTCGATAACAATCCCTGCGCCCACAAACTTTGCCCCGGACTCTTCAATGATTTCGGAAAGCCCCATAAGGGCACAGCCGTTGGCGAGAAAGTCGTCTATAACGAGAACCTTGTCATTTTCGTTAAGATACTCCTTTGAAACGATAACATCGTAAACCCTGCCGTGAGTGAAGGATTGAACAGAAGCGCGGTAAACATCTCCGGCTATGTTTTTGGTACTGTTTTTTTTGGCGAAAACGACAGGCACATCAAAATACTGCGCAACAATACAGGCAATTCCGATACCTGATGCCTCAACGGTCAGAATCTTATTTATTTCCTCACCCTCAAAACGCCTTTTAAATTCCTTGCCGATTTCCTTGAATAAATTTATGTCCATCTGATGATTTAAAAAGCTGTCAACCTTTAAGACATTCCCGTCTTTGACAACGCCGTCCTTTAAGATTTTCTGCTTCAAAAGCTCCATAAAAATCCTTCTTTCATATTGAATTGTGTAAAGTATACCACAAAACACGACACATTTCAAGACTTTTTAAAATATATATTGACAGCGGCGGTTTGTCTTGACAACCGACTTAAAAGATGATAAAATCTATTAAAAAGACACAAGTGAGGGAAGTATATGAAAAAGATTATAAAAAGAATGGCTTGTTTTGGAATTGCGGCGGCGCTCATCACCGTTTCGGCAATGGCTGATTTTGTGGATATGCCGCAGGATGCGGCGCAGAAGACGGCACTTTTGAATGCGGTGGAGAACGGACTCTTAAACGGAGTGGGTAATAATGAGATTGCGCCGTATGCGTCTATAACCCGCGCACAGATGGGTGCAATAATTGTTCGTGCATTCGGTGCGTCCAAAAAGAAAAATATTGATGGCTTTAAGGATGTGTCAAAGGATGCATGGTATTATGATGAAATGAGCAAGGCTGTGGCAATGGGTGCTTTCGCCGGCGATGGGGAAAACCTGAATCCGGACGGCGCAATAACCTTTCAGGAGGCTTTTATAGTGCTTTCCCGGGTGTTCGGGCTGAAGTATGTTGACGACAATTGCCTTGACAGATTCCCCGATAAGGCAACAGTTGCACCTTGGGCAGAGGACGGAGTTAAGAAGGTTGTTTCGGGAGGATATTATAATGGGGAAACAATAAGAGCCGATGAGCCTATAAGCCGGGTTGAGTTTGCTGTTGTTATGAATAATCTTGTCAAAAATTATATAGACGAGCCGGGAACCTACACCTCTCTTCCGGCGGGAAACACGCTTATCCGATGCGACGGCGTAATTCTTGACGGAATTGTATGCCCGGATTACATTATTGTCGGAGACGGAGCGGTAAAAACGAAGATTATAAATGCGGATGCCGATAATATTGTTATAAGAGGCGGAGATGTGGAAATCAGCGGCTTGTTCGGATATGTGCGTGCAATTATGGCGGGGACGACCATAACTCCCGATACGGGTCATATAAATGTAAAAACTTATGCGGACGGAAGCCGGGGCGTTATTTCGGCAGAAGCCGAGGGCTCGGCAATCAACCTGAGTCAAACAATGTAAAAAACAAAATAGTTTAAAAGCCGGCGGTCATAAAAAGGTGACCGCCGGATTTTTTTGTAAAATTTTATACCAAATATTTCATTGGATAAATTTAATTGTGTTGCAAATAATAGCATTGTAAAAATTATTGAAAACAAGGAGATTTATCAATGAAAGCAACCGGAATAGTAAGAAGAATAGATGATCTCGGAAGGGTGGTTATTCCCAAGGAAATACGCCGTACAATGCGCATAAGAGAGGGGGACCCGCTGGAGATATTTACCGATAATGACGGGACGGTTATATTTAAGAAATATTCGCCTATCGGCGAGCTTGGCGAGTTTGCGAGGCAGTATGCGGAATCGCTGTCAAAAACTTCGGGTATGGCGTCGTGTATATCCGACAAGGATGCAATCATAGCCGTTTCGGGAGTATCCAAAAAAGAACTCGGCGATAAGAAAATTTCTGCAGAGCTCGAAAAAATCATGGATAATAAAACGATTTTCGTTGCTGACTCAAACAATAAGCAAATCAATGTAATAGAGGACAACGAAAACTACAAGGCAGGAGTTGTTGCCCCGATTATCTATGACGGGGACAGTATAGGCACGGTGGTACTCATTTCAAAATCGGACAGCGGTCAGCCAAGCGAGGTGGAAACAAAACTGGTTGAGGTTGCTGCGGGTTTTCTGGGGAAAACTATTGAATAGAACTGATGAAATCCCAAAAGTCGTACAAGTAATCAGACAGATTTTATGTAATTTATACAAAATATAACAAAAAACGACTTTTGGGATTAAATTTTATTTTTGTTTTTATGTTTCCTAAAGCGTTTGGTTTACATAATACGGATTTTGCGAATAATAAAATATGGATAAAGCTGATAACCAAGCGGAAAAATCGAATTTGCATTTTTTGCGATGACATGATATTGAAGAACAATCAGATTTATGAGATAATAAAAAAGAAATAAAATTGCATCAGCAAGACATTTGAGTCGAAATAACAGATGTGAGGAGAATAATTTCCTATATATGGAAAACAAAGGAGAAGGACGATTATGAAGTTTAAATTTTCACAGGAGATCGAAGACGGAGAGACGGTTGATGTTGAGTATAGCGTTTTATGTGGAGAACGCTATGAAATTTTGGGGATTTTAACGGGTGCGGGCGAGATTGAAAAAGTCAAATCTCCCGGACTGTTTTTTACAGAAGCTGAGGCTATGGAGTGGTGCGCATGGCTGGCGAAAAATAAAGTATTGCCATCATCTTTAAATCAGATATTAAGTGATGAGCTTTACATATATCAAACTTAACAAAACGCAAAAAAGTTTTAGAGGCGGTTTTACTATAATTTAAAAATTTGTGCTGTTAAAAGCAATTTTATTGACAAGGGTGTTTTGATGTGATAGAATAATACAAACAGAGATACTCAACCGGGTATTTGAAGATGCCGGCAGGATTGTTTAAAAGCTTTTATGAATGATTGAACCAATAATAAAATAAATAATGATAATCGGTATCTTTCATTGCGGTGAGTGGCTTGCGGTCCGTTTTGTTTGTGGCGGAATTGCGGGAAACTGTATTTCTGGCTCTATGCGTGAATAAACGGCTGAATTTTAGAATTACAGGCAGCAAAGAGCGATACGCACGAGAATTTAACCGAAGCTGCATGATAATGCGTATATTCGGGTATCAAATAAGGTATTGCCTTCATCGCCTAATCAGATATTAGGTGATGAGTTTTACATCTATTAATCCCACAACAGGCTTATGCCGCTGTCAATGCCTTCCCTTTATGAGGGGAAGGCTGCGGCGTTGGCCATCAATAACAGGTTTATATTTAAATATAAACTTTGCGATGACAATATTCAAGTCGGCTACATAGGAATATGTATCGGAAGTACGGAATAATTGCCGTATTGCAGTTTTATTTTAAAACATACTTATAATGTTACTGTTATAAGTTAATAAGAAAGTCCAAGGCGCTTTATATTGTGCAAACCGTACAAAACGAAGCGCCTTGGATTTTTAAAGGTGCACAGCAAACTTTGACAAAGGCCGCTGTGCTGTGTTTGTTTTGCCGCCGCCGCGAGCCTCATCTGCCGCGAGCCTTAGCCGCCTATATTGCGGCGCGATTTTATATGCTCCGCCGCCGAAACCGGGTGCCGTTTATTGAGCCGCGCTTTATCGGGGGAATATTTTAAATTTAATGTTGCGGACTATTTTGGGTAGACTTATTTGCTTTTTTGTGTTATACTAAGTGCATAAAACTGATTTTGCGTAAAAGGAATGTATTATGGAACTTAAAACCCTTAAAACTCTTGAGTATGATAAAATACTGAATAAAATATGTGAATTTGCGGTAAACGACGATGCAAAGGAACGAATAAAGCATCTTGAACCAATGACGGAGTTTGCCTCCGTGCAGCGCCTGCTTGACGAAACGGACAGTGCAGTGGTTATGATTCTTAAATACGGGTCATTGCAAATCGGCAGAATAAAAAATATTGATTCGTCAATAAAGCGTCTTGGCGCAGGGGGGACGCTCTCAATGGGAGAGCTTATCAATATTGCGGCAATATTTACGGCAAGCGACCGTCTGAAAACATATTATTCAGACCGCCAAACGGCTCTGGACGAATATTTTAAAAATCTCTTTCCGCAGCGGCAGCTTGCGGAAAAAATTTCAGCGTCGATTATTTCCGAGGAAGAGGTGGCGGACGGTGCAAGCCCGGCTCTTTTCTCAATAAGGCGAAAAATGCGCAGCGCAAGCGAAAAGGTGAAAGACGGCCTTAACAATATTATCCATTCCGAGCACTATCGGAAATTTTTGCAGGATGCAATCATAACGGTGCGCAACAACCGGTATGTTGTTCCGCTTAAGGCAGAACACAAGGGCGAAATCAACGGAATAGTTCATGATATGTCGGCTTCGGGGGGAACTCTTTTCATTGAACCTGCAACAGTTGTAAGCGCAAACAATGAGATTCACGAGCTTGTCGCTAAGGAACAGCGGGAAATCGAGAGAATCCTTGCGGAACTTTCGGCGGAGGCGGCGGAAAAAATCGATGAACTTCAGGAAAGCTTTGAGAATATAATAAGCATTGATGTGATTTTTGCAAAAGCCGGATATTCGCTCTCTATAAAAGGTGTGTGCCCGGTGCTCAGCGATAGGGGCATAATGAATATAAAGAGGGGCAGACATCCCCTCATTGACCCGCAAACAGTCGTTCCCCAGGATATAACTCTTGGCGACAAATTTGACGCACTTATAGTAACCGGCCCCAATACGGGCGGAAAGACGGTTGTGCTCAAAACCGTGGGGCTGTTCTGCCTTATGGCACAGACGGGAATTTGTGTGCCTGCCGATGATGAAACGGTTATCCCGGTATTTTCGGAAATTTTTGCGGATATTGGCGACGAGCAGAGCATTGAGCAAAGTCTGAGTACATTTTCGGCACATATGAAAAATATTGTTCACATATTGAATAATCTCACGCCGGACAGCCTTGTCCTGTTTGATGAGCTGGGCGCAGGCACTGACCCTACGGAAGGCGCGGCGCTTGCAACGGCGATTATAGACTATGTTCGCAAGATGGGCGCAAAGGTGGTTGCAACGACCCACTACAGCGAGCTTAAGCTTCACGCTCTGACCGCGGACAGAATAGAAAATGCTTCCTGCGAGTTTGATGTGGACACTCTGAGCCCCACTTACCGGCTTTTAATCGGCGTACCCGGGAAGAGCAACGCATTTGCTATTTCAAAAAGACTGGGGCTTCCCGATTATATTATTGAAAAATCAAGGGAACAGCTTTCAAAGGAGAGCGTAAGGTTTGAGGATGTTCTGACGGGAATTGAGAAGGAAAGACAAACCGCAGAAAAGGCGAGATACGAGCAGATGCGACTGTCGGGCGAGGCGCAGAGGCTGAAGAAGGAAATCGAAAATGAGCGCCGCAAATTAGAGAGCGAGAAGGATAAGATTATAAGCCGCGCGAAGGAAAAGGCGGCAAAAATAATCGAGAATGCGCAGGAGGAAACGGAGGAGCTGGTAGAACAAATAAAGGCGGCGCAAAAAGAGCGTGACGAAAAAGAGGCGCAGAAAGTTATGGAGCAGGTGCGCCGGGAGCTTGGCTTAAAGCTTAAGAAAACAAAACGGACGCCGAAGAATCAGCCCCGTCAAAAATCCAATGTCAACGCAAATACCTTAAAGCCGGGGGCAACGGTACTGATAATGGACCTTAATGATAAAGGGAACGTTATTTCCATAAACAAAAAAGAGGAAACGGCGGTTATTCAGGTGGGAATCATGAAGATAACATCAAAAATTTCAAACCTTGTAATGCTGCCGGAAAACGATACAAAAGAGCTTATGCGGTTTGCCCCGAAACACAAGGAAAGCCTTGGCGCAAAAGAGGTTCGGACAGAAATCGACCTTCGCGGAATGATGCTGGAGGATGCGCTGATTGAAACGGATAGATTTATCGACGACTGCGTTATGGCGGGACTTTCAAGCTGTACGATTATCCACGGAAAAGGGACGGGAACGCTTCGCACGGGGATTCAAAATATGCTCCGAAAGAATCAAAGAGTTAAGAGTTACCGCTCCGGACGCTACGGCGAGGGCGAAAACGGAGTGACGATTGTGGAGCTTAAATAAAAGTCCGGGAGAAAACCGTAAAAAACTATTGAATTTAATGAAGTTTTGTGGTATACTGTAAGGTATAAAATCAGCTTCTTTGGGAGAATGGAAATTATGATTCAGAAAAAATGGGTATTAAAAGAGTTCGATAGGGAAGAAGTCATAAAAATCTCGAAGGCGTATAATATTTCGCCGATAATTGCAATTATACTGTATAACCGCGGGATAAGAACGGAAAAGGAAATAAAAGATTTTCTCTCCTGCGATTTATCCGGGATGCATGACCCCTATCTTATGAAAGATATAGATAAGGCTGTTGAAAGAATAAACATTGCCAGAGAAAATAACGAAAAAATTACGATTTACGGCGATTATGATGTTGACGGAATAACAAGCATTGCCATACTTTATAAGCATCTTACCAGTATGGGTATAACCGTTGATTATTATGTGCCTGACCGTATAAGGGAGGGCTATGGAGTAAACCGTGACGCCCTTGATAAGATTAAGGAAAACGGAAGCTCTGTGGTTATAACCGTTGATACGGGTATTACGGCGGTGGACGAAACGGATTATGCCACAAGCATAGGTCTTGATATGATTATAACAGACCATCATGAGTGCAAGGAGCAGCTTCCGAATTCCTATGCGTCGATTGACCCGAAGCAGAAGAACTGCGGTTATCCGTTTAAGAATCTTGCCGGAGTGGGGGTTGCGTTCAAGCTTATTCAGGCTCTCGATAAGGAAACCCCGCTTGAGGAGCTTATGGAGCTGTATTCGGATTTGGTATGTCTCGGGACGGTAGCGGACATTTCTCCGCTGGTTGACGAGAACAGAATATTGGTAACGAAGGGATTAAATAAGTTCAAGACCACAAAAAATGTAGGACTTAAGGCCTTGCTTGATGTTACAACGGCAAACAACAGCGACATAACAACTTCAACCATAGGATACATAATCGCACCGAGGATAAATGCCAGCGGCAGACTTGGCTGCGCCGCAAGAAGCGTTGATTTATTCTTAACCGATGACGAAAATAAGGCGGTTGAGCTTGCTGAGGAGCTGTGCAAGGAAAATACAATCCGCCAGCAGACGGAGCAGAAAATGTTTGCTGAGGCTCTTGAATATATTGAGGAGCATCCGGAAATTAAAGAAGATAAGGTTTTGGTTATACCTCACGAGAATTGGCATCACGGAATTGTGGGGATAGTTTCCTCGAAAATTACGGAGAAATTTTACAAGCCGTCGATTCTTTTTGCAATAGACGGCGACGAGGCAAAGGGCTCAGGCAGGTCTGTAAGCGGATATAATCTTTTTGAAGCTCTTGAAAACTGCTCGGAAATTCTCGAAAAATTCGGAGGGCATGAGCTTGCCGCAGGACTTTCGGTCAAGACGGAAAATATTGATAAATTCCGCAAGGCAATAAACGAATACACCCCTGAGAGAAAAGAGGAAGCCATGACAGTTCCGATGGTGAACATTGATGCGGTCATAAAGGCTTCGTTTATAACAAGCGAAACCGTGGATGATATAAACCGGCTTCAGCCGTTTGGGGTTGACAACCCGACGCCTGTTTTTGCGGCGCGGAAAATGAAAATACACAGGATAAGCACTATGAGTGAGAACAAGCATCTGCGCATGACGCTTTTAAAAGACGGGAAATATTTTGATACCGTGGGCTTTGGAATGGGAGAATGCTATGACTGTTTCAAAGAGGGAGATTTGGTTGATGTTGCATTCGGACTTTCCATCAATGACTATAAGGGATTCCATAATGTTCAGCTCATACTTAAGGATATAAAACTTTCGGAAGTGACCAGATAATGCATATCCCACTTGAAGAATTAACTAAAATATTAAAAGAACATAATATCGGCGGTGACCTTTCAATTGTTGAAAAGGCGTATAATTTTGCTGTGGAAAAACACACGGGGCAATTCCGCAAATCCGGGGAGGAGTATGTGAATCACCCCATAGCGGTTGCGGAAATAATTGCGGATATGGGGCTGGATGTAAGCTCTGTTGCGGCGGCGCTCTTACATGATGTTGTTGAAGACACGGACTGTACCGACGCTGACATAAGAGAGCAATTCGGAGACACAATTGCTCTTTTAGTTTGCGGAGTTACTAAGTTGGGTCAGATCCCGTATACATCTAAGGAGGAGCAGCAGGTAGAGAATCTGAGGAAGATGTTTCTTGCCATGGCGCAGGATGTTCGGGTTATTGTCATAAAG
>JAEDLZ010000102.1 GCA_016303265.1 Clostridiales bacterium | reverse complement strand
CATAGCGCGGGCGCTCTGTATGCAGCCTGATATAATGCTTTTTGACGAGCCGACCTCGGCGCTTGACCCTGAAATGGTCGGAGAAGTTCTTGCGGTTATGAAGGCGCTTGCGGCAGAGGGCATGACTATGGTGGTCGTAACTCATGAGATGGGTTTTGCAAGAGAGGTTGCCGACCGTGTTATATTTATTGACGAAGGAATAATTGTGGAAGAGGGAACACCGGAACAGATTTTCAAAAATCCGTCAAACCCTCGTACGATAGATTTTTTAAATAAAGTTTTGTAATAGGAAAATCAAATATTGACAAATTGTTCTTTAAGTAGTAGAATAATACCATGGTTTTACAAATTCATATTTTGGAGGAATTAGAAATGAAACTTAAAAAGGTGTTGGCGCTTTTAGCGGTAGTTGCAATGTTGGCTGTTTCTTTTACAGCCTGCGGCAAGGATGCAAGTCAAAAGAAAACAACTTTGAAGATTCTTGACACTGAGTATGCAGTTGAGGATTATGCAATTTGCGTTGCCAAGGAAAACACAGAGCTTTTGGACAAAATCAATGCAGCACTTGCTGAACTGGACGCTGACGGCACAAAGAAGGCTATAGTTGATAAGTACATATCCGGTGTTGAAAATGACCTCGTTTTCCAACAGGATGCAGAGGGCAAGCCGGAGCTTCATATGGCTACGAATGCGCAGTTCCCGCCCTATGAATATTATGACGGTGACACCGTTGTCGGTATTGATGCCGAAATGGCTGCTGCAATTGCCGATAAGCTTGATATGAAGCTTGTAATTGACGATATGGATTTTGACGCAATTATAACGGCTGTTCAGTCCGGAAAATCAGATATAGGTATGGCAGGTATGACGGTTACCGAGGATCGTCTGAAGAACATTAACTTCTCTGACAGCTATGCAACAGGTATCCAGGTAATTATCGTTCCTGAAGGAAGCGAAATAAAGTCTGTTGATGACCTTTCGGCTGAAGATGCAAAGTATCTTATAGGCACACAGAAGGGAACAACCGGTGACATTTACGCAGAGGATGAATTTGGTTCTGACCGCGTTATGAAGTACGCGTCCGGAAATGAAGCGGTACAAGCGCTTATTACTGGTAAGGTTGACTGCGTAATTATTGATAATGAGCCTGCAAAGGCATATGTTGAAGCGAACAACAAGTAATATGTATACATAAATGAAATCGGGGCGGATTCATTTCTGTTCCCGTTTTCTGTTTTTTGAGGTGGTTAAATGAGTGGACTTGGTGCATGGTTTGCCGATTTAAAGGCGGATTTTATATTGAATTTTATTGATAGCAATCGTTGGAAGTTTATAACAAGCGGTCTTAAAAATACGCTGTTTATTACACTTATGGCGGTAATTATAGGCGTTTGTTTGGGAACTGTTGTTGCAATAGTGCGTTCAGGCTATGAAAAAAATTATGCCGAAATGAAAAAAGGCATAAAAAAATACCTGTTGGCATTTGTAAACGGTGTTTGTAAAGTATATCTTACGGTTATACGAGGTACACCCGTTGTTGTTCAGCTTATGATTATGTATTACATAATATTTGCGACATCAAGAAACAGCCTTCTGGTTGCAATTCTGGCATTTGGTATAAATTCGGCCGCATATGTGGCGGAAATTGTGCGTAGCGGCATTATGTCTATTGATGTGGGACAGTTTGAAGCAGGGAGAAGCCTTGGGTTTGATTATAAAAAAACTATGATTTACATTATCATACCGCAGGCAATAAAGAATGTGCTTCCGGCACTTGCAAACGAATTTATTGTGCTTTTGAAGGAAACCTCCGTTGCGGGATATGTTACAATAAGAGACCTTACAATGGGCGGAAATATAATCCGTGCGGCAACATACTCGGCGTTTATGCCGCTTATAGCGGTTGCACTTATTTATCTTGTAATGGTAATGTTCTTTACCTGGCTTGTAGGAAAGCTTGAGAGGAGGCTGAGAAACAGTGAACGATGAAGTCATGATAAAAACGATTGATTTATGTAAGTATTTCAATAAGAATATCCATGCCCTTGAGAATGTAAATATTGAAATACATAAGGGCGAGGTGGTTGTAATTATCGGTCCTTCGGGAAGCGGAAAATCTACATTTTTGCGTTCTCTTAATCTTCTTGAAACTCCCACAAGCGGTCAGATAATATTTGAGGATGTTGATATCACAGACAAAAATGTTGATATAAACCTTCACAGGCAGCGTATGGGTATGGTTTTTCAACATTTTAATCTGTTTCCTCATATGACGATACTCAGAAATATGACAATTGCACCTATAAAATTGCTTAAAATGCCGAAGGAGGATGCCGAGAAAGCGGCGATGGAACTTCTTAGACGAGTAGGGTTGGAGGATAGGGCGAATGCATACCCGAGCCAGCTTTCGGGCGGACAGAAACAGCGGATTGCTATTGTAAGGGCTTTATGTATGAAACCTGATGTTATGCTTTTTGATGAGCCTACATCGGCGCTTGACCCTGAAATGGTCGGAGAAGTTTTAGAGGTTATGAAGGAGCTTGCAAGGGATGGAATGACCATGGCGGTTGTTACCCATGAAATGGGGTTTGCCCGTGAAGTTGCCGACCGGGTAATATTTATGGCAGACGGAGCAGTTGTGGAGGAAGGAACCCCGGACGCGATTTTTGAACATCCGAAGAATCAGCGAACAGCAGACTTTTTAAAAAAAGTATTATAGTTAAACTGTGTTTTTGTGCCTATATAAACAGCAGGCGCATTGATTTTTGAAATTCGAATTTTGCGTAAAGCTCTGAATGACGGACATATGTGCTTTAATATAATGGAAAGTGCTGCGTTGCAGCACTTTTTTAGCGGAGGTAAATATGAGAAAAATCGGTAAAATGAATGAAATGGCGTGGCTTGCGGGAGTTTTACTCTGCTCTTTGGGCGTTTCCTTGTGCACAAAAGCAGGATTCGGATTGTCCATGATTGCCGCACCCGCATATATAATTCACTATAAAATGGTAAATTATTTTTTGTGGTACAGTCAGGGAACATCTGAGTATGTTTTTCAGGGAATAATGCTTGTTATAATGTGCATAGCAATAAAAAAATTTAAGCTGCGCTATTTGCTTTCCTTTGCGACGGCATTGGTTTCAGGCTTTGCCATTGACGGCTGGCTGTATTTGCTTTCGGGTAACGGAGTTTATGAAGCTATGCCTATGCGTATTGCGGCGTTTGCGTTGGGCGAACTTTTAACCGGGTTGGCGGTTGCTTTCTATTTCAGAACAGACATGCCGCTTCAGATTTATGAGCTCTTTGTTAAGGAAATTGCAGAAAAATTTGGATTTCCGACAACTAAGGTAAAGCTTATCAATGATATATGTATGCTTGCATTTTCTGTATGCCTTACAATTGTTTTAAACCACAGCCTGGTAGGTATTGGAATAGGAACAGTTATTATAACGGTGGTTAATGCACCGCTAATATCTATGTTCGGAAGGCTGCTTGATAAGGTATTTGTTTTCAGTCCCGCCTTTCCGAAATTTATGAGGGGATTGGGAAAGCAGGAATAGGCGTTTGTTTCAATAATGAAACGGCGGCAGGAGGGGCTTGCTAAAGTGACAGACATTTATATACCCAACATTTGAGATACTGGATATATATTTAAGTTTTATGTTCGGTTTTTAATGATTTTGTCGATAGCAAAAATTATAAAGCCTGCCGCAAGCAAAATTATGAAAAGCTTGACCGAGAGTATAAGGTCAAAGCCGGCAAACAGTCCCGGAATATATGGAACAATCCAAAAAATAAGAGGAAGTATCAGCCATATAAACGGGTCATAAAATCTGAACTCGCCCTTACGGTCAAACAAAAGCCAGTCTATAAGCATCATTAGAGGGGCTATGAAATATAAAATCCGTGAAGCATAATTCGTCATATTTTGCTTGTTTATAAAGTGAAATATTATGAATACGCAAATTAGGCTAAAAGTAAAAATGCCTTTGACCTGCGGGAAGGGTGACGCCGGTTTTGTAAATGAGTGATATTTTACAGCATTCCATAAAAGGACGGCGATTATGCACAAAAAGCAAAGAAAATTTGCCAGTATATTGAAGTCGGATAAGGCTTTTATAAAAGAGGAGAGGTTTTTCCTCGATACGGCAAAAAGGGCAAGGCCCTCCAGAATTAGAAATGTAATTCTCCAGAGAAAGGCAAATTTCCCAATAAAGCCCTTGCCGGATTTTCCCGAAAGCAAGCCGTCCAGTGCATATAAAACCGCAGCGGCGGCAAGAACCTTCAGAAGAAGCGCCGGAAAATCCGACTTATTCTTAAAAAGTCCCCATAAATTAAGCACATTCGGCAGGTTTAATATATTTTTGAGCAGTGTGAATAAAAGCAGTCCGATAAA
>JAEDLZ010000013.1 GCA_016303265.1 Clostridiales bacterium | reverse complement strand
CTGCCTGGTGATATTTGCGTTGGGGTTAAGGCTTTTGCCGTCACCCGTGAAAGCGCCCATGGCAACAGCCTTAGCCATTGAATCATAATACCATGCATCGGGGGAAACATCGGCAAAGCCTGATATATCAGCCTTAGCACTCGCCCCAAGTGCGCGAACCATGATGGTTGCCATCTGCGCTCTTGTCATATTGTCATAGGGAAAAATCATTCCGTCCGAGCCGGAGATAAGACCGTTTTCCACAGCCTTTTCAAGGGACGCCTTTGACCAGTCGTCAGGCATATCAGAAAAATTTGCCGCAAAGCATACGGAGAAAAGCATAAACGCGCAAACGAGTAAACTCACAGCTTTTTTCATAGTAAAATCAATCCTTTCAGGAGTCTGAGCCCAATATATAAATCAAGTATACAATACAGATACATTATACTATACATTTTATATTTTTTCAACAACAAATTTTAACATTATCTATAAAATTTCATAGAATAACGGTGAGGTGGTATGATGTTTTTCGGAAATAAAAAGAAATACGATTATGCTGAGCTTGAAAAAGACCTGGAAAAAGTAAGACAACTATATCCGTTTTGCGAAATTTATTCAATAGGTGAAAGCGTAGCCAAAAAGCGGCTGTACTGCATAAAAATCGGAACGGGCCCTAGCAAGGTGTTTTACAACGGCGCACATCACGGAGCGGAATGGATAACCTCCGCGCTTTTGATGAAATTTGTAAATGAATACTGCGAGGCATACATAAGCGGAAAAAATATATATGGAGCACCGGCTTTTAATCTTTACGAAGGCACGGCGCTTTATGTTGTTCCCATGGTAAATCCGGACGGAGTGGATATTTCAATTAACGGGGCAAGAATGTACACATCGGATTTTCCAAGACTGTTCCGGCAGAATAAAAATTCTTCGGACTTTTCGCACTGGCAGGCTAATTTCAACGGCGTTGACCTGAACCATAATTATGACGCCATGTGGGAGCTCTCCGAGGAGGGGGAGAAAAAACACGGAATTTTCGGCCCCGGACCTACAAGATATTCGGGGAAAAAACCGCTGTCCGAGCCGGAAAGCCGTGCGATTGCAGAACTTACGGAGAAAGAAGGCTTCCGCCTTGCAATGGCTTTTCACAGTCAGGGGCAAGAAATTTATTACAGCTTTAACGGAAAAGAACCGTACTATGCGGAAAATCTTGCAAAGATTATTTCCATGGGAACGCCTTATAAAACGGCGGTTCCGGAGGGCATTGCGTCTTACGGCGGATATAAGGACTGGTTTATAAATACATACCAAAGAGTGTGCTATACGGTAGAGGTGGGCTGCGGCGAAAATCCCTTGCCTGTTACGGATTTGCCGCAGATATATGAGGAAACACTTCCGATTTTGGTGGGCGGAATGAAGGCTGCCTGCGTAATATAACTCGGCAAAAAGCTCAATTGAGCTTTTTGCTGTCTGCCTTGCAGCTGCCGGATTTATCCGTTAATGCACCGGCGCTTCCTTCCCGACCTTTTATGTCGTCGGGAGAAAGCAAGCTTTTTTACTGAAATTAAAATGCGGCATACGAATTTAAATATGTGCGGTTAAAACCTCTGATTTCACCGACGGACAAAACTTTATTCACTTTTTTGAATTTTCCCCGCAATGCGCTTTATGGTCAGTGAATATTCGTCGTTTTTATAATCAAATCCCACGGTGACGACATATCCGCTCTCGTCCGATTCCATTGCCAGCTCGCACCGGCCCTCTTCGCCTTCGTTAAGGGCGGAAGTAACAACTCCGCCGCAGTTGTCAATCAGGTAGGTCATGTATTCGTAAATGTCCATATATCCCGCTTCGTCGGTTTCGTAGGTATAGTGCATTGTGCCGTCCTTGTCGGTTTTGCAAGACTTAAGCTCTCTTTCGCCCAGGACAAATTCAACCGACGGAAAGCGGTCGGGCCCGATTTCGTAATTTTCGTATGCGGCCTTCTTTTCGTTCTTTTTGCATCCGGCAAAAGTGAAAATGCAGACCGCAGCCATAATAAAAGCTATAACCCTTTTCAAAATAATTCCTCCCAAAATAAAAATCCTTACTGCAATTCTATGCGGTAAGGATATGTTTTTATGCTTAATAGCCTCTGACGCCGGATAAGGATTCGTCCTCCTCAATCCAGTCGGAAACGGGAATAACCGTATATTTGTCGGGAGAATTGCGGATAATAACCTCTTTTATTCCCGAATTTATAATCATTCGCTTGCACATACTGCAGCTTGAGGCGTCGGGAATAAGCTCCCCCGTTTTCATTTCCTTGCCGGCGAGGTACATGGTTGCGTCAATCATTTCCTGCCGGGAAGCGCTTATAATGCAGTTTGCCTCTGCGTGGACGCTTCTGCAAAGCTCATAGCGCTCACCCCGGGGCACATTAAGCTTTTCTCTTATGCAAACGCCCATATTGCAGCAGTTCTGCCGTCCTCTGGGCGCGCCGGTGTAGCCCGTTGCAACAATCTCATCATTCTTAACAATAATTGCGCCGAAGTTGCGCCGAAGGCAGGTTCCCCGCTCAATTACGGTTTCCGCTATATCAAGATAGTAGTTATGCTTATCAACACGGTTCATAAAATTTAACACCTCTTTTCTGCATTATACAACATTTTTTTTGATTTTTCAATAGTTTTGTATTGACTTTAATTCAAATTAAAGGTAATATATATTTATAGATAAGCTTTAATATAAATGAGGAACGGTTATATATGAAATTTATCAGCAATTCCAAGGAGGAAACGCAGAGTATTGCAAAACAGATAGCGGCAGGACTTAAAGCGGGTGATGTTGTTGCCATTTCGGGCGAGCTGGGTGCGGGCAAAACCGCATTCGTGCGAGGAGTTGCCGATTTTTTCGGATTTGGCGGTGATGTAACAAGCCCGACCTTCACTCTTGTCAATGAGTACGGCGGCGCGGACATGATGCTTTATCATTTTGATGCATACCGGCTTGAAAACGCAAATGCGGACGAGCTTGACTGGCTCGACGACTACCTTTTCGGGGAGGGAATATGCCTTATAGAATGGGCGGAATATATTTCTCCCGTCCTTCCGGAAAACACCGTTTATATCGATATTTCGAAGCTGCGGGAAAACGGTGACGATTACCGTGAAATTACCGTCAGAGAACAGAAAAAGGAGATTATATGCTGATATTAGGGGTAGATACCTGCTGTGCTGCGGCAACCTCCGCCATTGTGGATGATGATAAGCTGCTTGCCCAGACGGTTATAAATAATAAAAGGACACATTCTCAAAAACTTCTTCCGCAGATTGAGCAGCTTTTTGCCCTTGCCGAGCTTTCGGTAAGTGACATTGACGCATTTGCCGCTGCGGTAGGGCCGGGCTCGTTCACGGGAGTGAGAATCGGCGTCGCAACGGTGAAGGGAATGGCGCAGGCGGCAAAAAAGCCTTGCATTGCGGTTTCAACTTTAGAGGCTCTCGCCTTTTCTTACGAGTATTTTGACGGGGTGGCGTGCCCCATTCTTGACGCAAGACGGAATCAGGTTTATAACGCCCTGTTCCGGGGCGGCAAAAGACTTTGCGACGACCGTGCGTTGGCGCTGTCCGACCTTCTTGCGGAGATTAGGGGAGAAAATGTGATGTTTATGGGCGACGGGGTTATCCCTTATAAGGAGGAAATTTTGAAGGTACTCCCGAAAGCGCGGTTTGCGCCGAGGATTCTGAACATGAATCTTGCGGGAGCCGTTGCAGAGATAGGCTTTGAAAAATTTAAGAAAGGTGAAGTGATTGATGCGAAGGGACTTGTTCCGAGCTATGTAAGGCTTTCCCAGGCAGAGCAATCCGCAAAAAACGGTGAAATATGAGAAAATTAAAAGTTTTAATTTCAATTATTCTTGCAATATCCATTATTGCTCCGCTTTGCGCAGTGTTTGCGGAAAAAAGCGAAGAAAAGGCGCCTAAGCTTTCGGCAGAGGCTTGGATTTTAATTGACGGGGAAACAGGCTTTGTTCTTGCCGAAAAGAACTCGAAGGAAGAAATGTATCCTGCGTCCACAACGAAAATTTTTTCCTATCTTGTTGTTGCGGACGCTGTTGAAAGCGGCGATTTGGCGCTTGAAGATGAGCTTACCTTCACAAAGGATATGCAGGATACCTTAGACCCTGACGGCAGCAATATTGAGCTTAAGGCCGGCGAAAAAATGTCAGTTTTAAATTTGCTCCGCGCCATGCTTATTGCCTCCGGCAACGATGCGGCGACTTTGCTTGCGATTTCCGCAGGTGGAAGCGAGAAAAAGTTTGTGGAGAAAATGAACGCCAAGGCGGACGAACTGGGACTTGAGCATACACATTTTACGAATCCCCATGGGCTTACGGATTCGGAGCATTATACGACTGCGGCGGATTTGGCGAAGGCGGCAAGAACCGCAATGGAGGATTCCACCTTCCGCGATATTGTGGGGAGTAAAACGCTCACCATCGACCCAACCAACAAAACCGAAACAGAGCGTTATTATATAAATACGAACAATCTTATCTCAACTCTCAGATATTCAAAATATTATTATGATAAGGCAACAGGCATCAAAACGGGCTACACCGAGGCGGCGGGGAACTGCCTTGTTGCCTCGGCGGCGGACGGCGGACGGGAGCTTATCTGCGTTGTTTTAAAGAGCGAGGCGTCCCATGATGACGCTAAAACGCTTCTTGAGTACGGATTTGATAATTTTAAGCAGGTTGAAATCGTTAAAAAGGGTGATTTGCTCGGCGAAAGAACCGTAAAACAGGGCAAGGGCGGCGTTGACCATATCAGAGGCGTTGCGGCAAAAACCATGACGGCAACCATTCCGAAAAGTGCGTCGGATGAGGATATTAAGGCTGAAATAAAATATCAGGCCGATGAGGTATACGCACCGGTTAAAAAGGGCGATGTGCTGGGGTCGGTTACATATACTTATAAGGATGCGGTTGTGGGCACAATGAATATTGTTGCCGAAACCGATGTTGAGCGCCATCCCTTTGGATTTGTTATGTCAATCGGAGAAGCAGTATGGGGCAGCGTGGTTGTCCGTATAATCGTTTATCTGATACTGATTTTGCTGGCGCTGTTTATCCTTTTGGTTATTTACGGGTTCTATCGTTCGATAAAGCGCAGTAAGGCGAGAAGTCGCCGGCGGGGAAAATACCGTCCGCCTATGTATTAAAGGTGTTTGCACAAACAAGCTCTCAAAAAACTGCTTTAAAAGCGGTTTTTCGAGAGCTTTTCGATTCAATGGAAATTTTTGGCACAATGGAATTATCAAAAGATTATTTTGCCGCTGCGCTTTTTCAGAATTTATTTCGGAAAGGAAACGGTGAAGGTTGTGCCCTCGCCTTCCCGGCTTTCAAGGGAGATGGAGGCATTGTGGCACTGGGCGATATGCTTTACAATGGAAAGACCCAGTCCCGTTCCGCCGATTTTCTTGGAATGACTCTTGTCAACACGGAAAAACCGTTCGTAGATTCTGTCCTGATATTTTTCCGGGATACCGATGCCCGTATCGGAAACGGAAATGCATTTATCCCCGACGCTTAATGTAACAGTTCCGCCGTCGCGGTTGTATTTGACTGCATTGTCGGTCAGGTTATACACAAGCTCCGTAATCTGCGACAAATCACCGTCTATAACAGTGTCCTCCCCCGTACAGGAAATGCTGATATTCCGTCCCTTAGCGCGGTGAGAAAGCCTCTCCGTCACATCCTGAGCAATATCAAGAAGGTGGAGCCCGGTAAATTCCCCGGTTCCGCTTCCCTCGTCAAGGCGGGAAAGATTCATTATGTCGTCGACGAGCGTAATAAGCCTTGTGGTTTCCTTTTCTATTCTGTTTGTAAATTCCGTAATATCCTCCGGCTTTGCAATGCCCGTGTTAATAATCTGCGAGTAGCCGAGAATGGTCGTTAAAGGCGTTTTCAGCTCATGGGATACATTGGCGGTAAATTCACGGCGGATTTTTTCGCTCTTTTCAATTTCGCTAATATCAATAATCAGCATGATAACGCTGTTTACGCGGTTTTTCTCCATGGCGGGGCTGAGATAAATATGATAGAGCTTCTGACCGATTTTTTCGGAAACGGAAGTCTTCTCGCCCATGCGTGCCTGCTCAATTGCGTCAAAAATTTCTACATTACGGGAAATCTGAAAGAAGTTTCCGCCTATAACCTCGTCGGTAACGCCGAAAATTTTTTCCGCCCCCGAGTTGATAAAAAGAATATTTCCGTCGTTGTCAAAAACCACAAGACCCTCATTCATGCTTTCGCCCACCACAAACAGGCGGTTTTTCTGTCTTTTGACGCTGTCCATCTGCTTGGAAATCTCACGGTTTTGCCGTTCGATTCGGTTGATAAGCGGTGTGAGCTCATCATAAATATCGCCGTGTTTTTCCGCCGATAAATCAATATCCTCTATAGGCTTTATTATTTTTTTCGCCATGACGGAGGACATAACTGAGGAAACGGCATAAACTGCGGCGGCAATAATGCAGATAAGAATAAATAGCCCGGCAACGGAAACGGCGGCAAAGAGATTTGTGCCGAGAACCACGGAAAAATAGCCGCAGCAGGTCAAAAAAACCAAAACTGCCGTTAAAATTACAGCAATAAGTGAACATATTCGAATACTGCTCAGAATTTTTTTATACATAAGGCCATCTCCTTACCTCTCTGTGTTTATGAAGAATTATCTCCATAGGTCATCTCGTTACCTAACTATATTTATGAGAATTATTTCCATTTTATGAGATTTGTAAGGCTACCCGAGGAATGAGCGTGACAGACGGCGATTGCGAGAGCATCGGCGGTGTCGTCGGGCTTCGGAACTTTTTCCAGTTTTAAAAGAGCTTTGACCATTTGCTGAACCTGAGCTTTTTCGGCTCTGCCGTATCCCACCACCGCCTGCTTGACCTGGAGCGGCGTGTACTCAAAAATCGGGATGCCGCAATTCATGGCGGCGAGAAGGATTATTCCTCTTGCCTGGGCAACATTTATGGCGGTTTTTTGGTTGCTGTTGAAAAAAAGCTCCTCAATCGCCATGGCATCGGGCTTTGATTTGGATATAATTTCGGTCAGACTGTCGTAAATTTTCTTGAATCGGACAAATATATCCTCCCCTGCCTCTGTTGTAACCGCCCCGTATTCAAGGGGAGTAAATTTATATCCGGAATATTCGATAATCCCGTAGCCCACAATTGCAAAGCCCGGGTCAATTCCCAGTATTTTCATAAGAACACCTCGTTTATCGGTTAAAAATGCACAAAATTAACAAAATTTCAAAAATTGTATTGAAAACGAATGAAATATGTTGTATAATGCTTACTATGTTACAATTATAACACATACCGCTGAAATTTTCAACGGTAAAAGGAGAGGAAATCAAAATGGCAAAAGAAAAAGTTGTTCTTGCGTATTCGGGCGGCCTTGATACTTCAATTATTATCAATTGGCTTATCGAAAATTACGGATATGAGGTTATCGCAGTTTGCGGCGATGTCGGTCAGGGAAAAGAAACTGACGGTCTTGAAGAAAGAGCAAAGAAAAGCGGGGCTTCTAAGGTTTATATTGAAGATTTGAGGGACGAATATGTTAAGGATTTCATATTCCCCACGCTTAAGGCAGACGCAGTTTACGAGGGAAAGTATCTTTTGGGTACATCTCATGCCCGCCCGATTATCGCCAAAAGATTGGTTGAAATTGCGCTCAAAGAGGGCGCGGTTGCCATATGTCACGGCGCAACGGGTAAGGGGAATGACCAGGTTCGTTTTGAGCTTACCATAAAGGCTCTTGCTCCCCAGCTTAAAATTATAGCGCCATGGAGAATATGGGATATTAAATCCCGCGAGGATGCCATTGATTACGCAGAGGCGCACGGTATTGAGGTTCCTGTTACAAAGAAAGATTTATATTCCAGAGACAGAAATATCTGGCACATAAGTCATGAGGGTATGGATCTTGAAGACCCTGCGAATATGCCCCAGTTTGACAATTTGCTTAAGCTTTCCGTTCCGCCCACAAAGGCGCCGGATGAACCTAAATATGTGACCATTGGTTTTGAGAAGGGGGAACCTGTTTCAATCGACGGTGAAAGGCTCGCTCCCCGTCCGCTGGTTGAGAAGCTTAACGAAATCGGCGGCGCATACGGTATCGGTATTGCAGATATTGTTGAGGACAGACTTGTGGGAATGAAGTCCAGAGGCGTGTACGAAACCCCGGGCGGCACGATTTTATATGCGGCTCACCGTGAGCTTGAATATCTCTGTCTTGACAGACAGACCCAGTCCTTTAAGAGCCATGTTGCGACAAAGTTTGCAGAGCTTGTTTATGACGGACTTTGGTATACACCCCTTCGTGAGGCTCTTTCCGCCTTTGTTGACAGCACCCAGGAAACTGTTACGGGCGAAGTTCGTCTTATGCTTTATAAGGGCAGTATTATCAGCGCCGGCGCTAAGTCGCCCTATTCGCTCTACAACGAAACAATCGCAAGCTTTGGCGACAGTAAGGAGCTTTACAGCCATAAGGATTCGGAAGGCTTTATCAATCTTTTTGGTCTTCCGCTTAAGGTCAGAGCGCTTATGGAGCAGCAAAGAGAAAAGGATAACAAATAGTTTGCAACCATTGCGGCAGAGCATATCTCTGCCGCAAAAATTTACGGTTGAAATATAATTGACGGTAAGGCAAAAGGAGGCAGAGGATAAAATGAAATTATGGTCGGGTCGGTTTTCAAAGGCGACAGACGAGAGAGTTGATGATTTCAACTCTTCCATAAGATTTGACAAAAGAATGTACCGCCAGGACATACAAGGAAGTATTGCCCATGCGAAAATGCTGGGGAGGCAGGGTATAATTCCCGAGGCGGACAGTGAGCTTATAATTAAAACTCTCGGCGAGATTTTAGAGGACATTGAAAACGGAAAGGTTGAATTCTTAATCGACGCCGAGGACATACATATGAATATTGAAACTATCCTGATTTCCAGAATCGGGGACACAGGTAAAAGACTGCACACAGGCAGAAGCCGCAACGACCAGGTTGCCCTTGACACAAGAATGTACCTTCGCGACGAGGGCGGGGAGCTTGACGAAATGCTGAAAGAACTGATGGGCACTGTTTTAAGGGTGGCAGAGGCAAATATTGAAACCATTATGCCGGGTTACACCCATTTGCAGAAAGCTCAGCCCATAACCCTTGCTCATCATTTTATGGCATACTTTGAGATGTTTAAAAGGGATAGGGAAAGGCTTGCCGACTGGCGGAAGCGGCTTAATATTATGCCGCTTGGAAGCGGCGCGCTGGCGGGGACAACCTATCCTCTCGACCGTGAGTTTGTGGCAAAGGAGCTTGGCTTTGACGGGGTTACGAAAAACAGTCTTGACGGCGTTTCGGACCGGGATTTTGTCTGCGAAATGGCATTTGTTCTTTCAATGATAATGGTTCATCTCAGCCGTTTTTCGGAGGAGATTATTCTTTGGAGCTCCGGTGAGTTCGGTTTTGTTGAGCTTGATGATGCTTTCAGCACCGGGTCAAGCATTATGCCCCAGAAGAAGAATCCCGATGTGGCAGAGCTTGCCCGTGGTAAGGCGGGAAGAGTTTTCGGCTCGCTTATGGGGCTTTTGACGGTGATGAAGGGACTTCCCCTTGCCTACAATAAGGATATGCAGGAGGATAAGGAACAAATTTTCGACGCTCTTGATACGGTTAAAATGTGTGTTCCCGTTTTTTGCAAAATGATAGATACCATGAAAATCCGCAAAGACAGAATGTTAAAGGACGCAAAGGAAGGATTTACCAATGCAACGGATGTTGCGGACTATCTCGTTAAAAAAGGACTGCCCTTCCGTGACGCCCATGGCGTTGTGGGAAGAATGGTTGCTTACTGCCTCGACGGCGGCAAAGCAATTGAGGAGCTTACAATGGAGGAGTTTAAGACATTTTCCGACCTTTTCGGCGAAGATATATATGGGGCTATTTCTCTTGAAAGCTGCGTGAATCTGAGGACAGTTACGGGCGGTCCTGCCTTTGAAAATGTGAGGGGCGTTATAAATGAATACAAAAAATATTATAATGCTTGACATATTATGAAACATATGGTATAATTTTGTCGTTTTAAGGATAGAGGTGCGAAATTTATAAGTAAGACCTGACGGATATATGGCGATATGCAGGGCTGAAAGGAAATTTCGCCGAAATGCGGCGCTTTTCGCCAAAGGCGGCGTATTGGGACATAGGAGAATATTCTGTGTACTGTCACATTTTGTGGAGAGCTATCGACAGTTGTGTTTGTTTACCGTGAATGCAATGCTCCCATTGCGTTCACGGTTTTTTATGTAAACACAATGGGCAATCCTTTCGGCGGACTTAAGGTGATTAAGTTCATCAGATTACACGGCCGGATTTTGGCAATATTTAAGCAAGTTTTTATAGGACTGAAAGCGCCAAAGGAAGAGCTGTATTCTTATAACTATGCAAAGAAATTAAAATTTATCATAAAGGAGTGTTTGTTTTGAAAAACACAAAGAAAATTGTTTCGATTGCAGGAATTATGCTTCTTTTGGGCATTGTACTTTCTGCGGTTTGCTTTGCGTCAAATGGTGACGCTGCAGAAACAAATATGTTTATGAATTCCTTTTGGGCGCTGGTTCCGCCGATTATTGCCATTGCTTTGGCACTTATAACAAAGGAAGTTTATTCATCACTGTTCATCGGTATTGTAATCGGTGCGCTTTTCTCAGCGGAATTTAAGCCTGTTGCCGCTATGGACAATCTTTTAAATGAAGGTCTTATTGCGGCAGTTTCGGGGACGGCAGGGATTTTTATATTCCTGGTGGTTCTGGGCGTTTTGGTTGCTCTAGTTAATAAGGCGGGCGGCAGCGCAGCTTTTGGAAAGTGGGCGGAAACGCATATCAAAACCCGTGTGGGCGCTATGATTGCCACCTTTGTTCTCGGCGTACTTATTTTCATAGATGACTATTTTAACTGTCTTACAGTCGGCTCGGTTATGCGGCCCGTAACGGACAGCCATAAGATTTCCAGAGCAAAGCTTGCTTATCTTATTGACGCAACGGCAGCTCCCGTTTGCATGATTGCTCCCATTTCTTCATGGGCTGCGGCGGTTGCAAGCTATACATCGGACGGACAGGGGCTTGCTCTTTTTGTAAAGGCTATCCCGTTTAACTTCTATTCATTGCTTACATTTGTATTTATTATAGGAAGCATTCTTATGAGGGTTGATTACGGCCCTATGAAGATTCATGAGCTTAATGCAATCCGTAAGGGCGACCTCTTCACAACAGGCAACAGAGCGGATGAGAAAGAAGAAACACCTTCTTCAAGGGGCAGAGTAATAGACCTTATTCTCCCTGTTGTGGTTTTGATTATTGTTTGCATATTTTCCTTGGTTTATGTCGGTAAAAATATAATCATAGCCGATGGCGGTCACGATTTAGGATTTGTGAATTGCTTCGCAAATACGGACGCAACGGTAGGTCTGCCGTGGGGCGGAATTATCGCATTGGTCATCACCATAATTTATCTTATTGCAAGACGGGTTGTAACCTTCAAGGAAGCCATGGAGTGTATTCCTAAGGGCTTTATCGCCATGGTTCCTGCAATTCTTATCCTGACCTTTGCAACAACGCTTAAGAATATGACAGGTCTTTTGGGTGCGGCTGACTATGTGGGAAGTGTTATGAACGGCGCTGCGGCAGGTCTGGCAAGCTTCCTCCCGGCTATCATATTTATTGTTGCGTGTCTTTTGGCGTTTGCAACAGGCACTTCATGGGGAACCTTCGGTATCCTTATTCCGATTGTAACGGCTATCTTTGAACCCAATGACCCGCTTATGATTGTCGGCATATCAGCGTGCCTTGCCGGTGCGGTTTGCGGCGACCATTGCTCGCCGATTTCCGATACGACGATTATGTCCTCCGCCGGTGCGCAGTGCAACCACATTAACCATGTATCAACTCAGCTCCCGTATGCTATTACGGTTGCGGCAATTTCCTTTGTTTGTTACATAGTGGCAGGCTTTGCTCCTTATGTATGGCTTACGCTTCCGCTGGGAGTTGTACTGACATTAGGCACACTTTTTGTTATCAAAAAGGTTGTTTCCAAAAAGCCGATAAATCAATAATATTTAAAGCAAAATTTTTTCGCCTCCGACATATAATGTGTCGGAGGTGTTTTTATGATTATACACAGGGTATCGGAGGGAGAAACTGTTTTTTCCATTGCTGATTTGTATGGAATTTCCGTTTACAATCTTTTGGCAAACAACGGTTTTTCCCTTGATGAAACGCTTGTTGCGGGACAGACGGCAGTCATAATTTATCCGACTGCTGTGCATACGGTTCAAAGCGGAGAAACCCTTCTGGGTATTGCAAGAAGCTATGGGCTGACGCTGAACGAACTGTACCGCAATAATCCGCAGCTCGGTGCGCAGGACAGAATCAGCCCGGGAGAGGAGCTGTTTATTTCTTACGAGGATGAAAAATTAGGCAGCACAAGGATAAACGGATATGCTTATGAATATGTTGATTTGGATTTACTGAGGAGTCAGCAGCCGTATCTGACATATCTTTCGCCGTTTACATATGGATTTACACCGGAGGGGAATCTTATAGACCTTGATGACGGGGCGCTTATAAACATTGCAAATCAGTTCCGTACAGCGCCGCTTATGCATCTGTCAACGCTGACGGAAGGCGGAAATTTCAGTAATGAGCTTGCTCATGATATATTGAATAATGAAGCGGCACAGGATAATTTAATAGAAGAAATAGTCCAAAAAATGAACGAAAAGGGTTTTCGTGGATTAGACATAGATTTTGAATTTTTGCCGGCAGAGGATAATCTGCTTTATCCGCAATTTATTGCCAAGTGCAGAAGCCGTCTTAATCCGCTGGGTTATATTGTTATAACAGCCCTTGCGCCGAAGACCTCGGACGAACAGAAAGGACTTTTGTATGAGGGACACTTGTATAGAGAAATAGGAGAAGCGTCCGACGCTGTATTTTTAATGACCTACGAATGGGGATATACATACGGACCGCCAATGGCGGTTGCGCCGATTCAGCCCGTCAGAAAGGTTATAGAATACGCTTTAAGCAGGATTCCTTCCGAAAAAATTCTAATGGGAATCCCTAACTACGGATACGACTGGACGCTTCCTTATGTTTCGGGCGAGAGCCGCGCAAGGTCAATATCGAATGTTGAAGCGGTGGATATTGCGAGAAGGTATGGCGATAAAATAGAATTTGACAATTATTCTCAGTCCCCTCACTTTAATTATATGGCAGAGGATGGCAGGGAACATGAGGTCTGGTTTGAGGATGCGGAAAGTATTCGTCAGAAGCTGCTGCTTATAAACGAATACCAACTTATGGGAGCCGGATATTGGAATCTGATGCGCCCGTTCCGGCAAAATTGGACAGTTTTAAACAATTTATACAACATAATAAAAGAAAATTTTTGACATTTATATTGACAAGACAAATAAAAAAATATATAATACTGTTAGTAGGCAATGCAAATTTGTTCGTACGAAAGGAAATGACAAAAATGAAATTTGATTATTTTAAGAAGACAAAGATTGTTCTTGCTATTGTTATGACGGTAATTACATTAGCATATGTGGTATCCATGACGGGCTCATTTATAAAATATGAGTATGAGGATTATCAGACCGATAAAGACGGTGTGCTTATTAAGGATGAAAACGGAGATTACATATCTGAAACAAGAGAAGTTGATTTTTCCCAGCTTAAATATCTTTGGTTCCCGAACAGCGTTGGTGCCGGAGGTAATACGGACATGAATTTTGCAAGTTCACTTGAGAGCGAACTTAAAGATTATTACGGCGATTCCTTTGTCTATACTACGAACAAGGCGGCGACGGCTCCTGTTCTGTTGTTTGTACTCGGAATTGTTGTTGCCATTTTGGCTATTACTTCCTTTTTCGGCAAAAATAAAATTTTATGGACGGTTTTTGCCGTTATCTGGGGAATTATCGGCGTTTATTGCTATTTGACAAATCCGCTTATAAGGGCGGCAGGGCATGTTGAGATGCTTATGGTGGCAAAAAATCTTGTTACTGTTCAGACAATCATTGTCTGTGCAGGATGTGCCGTTGCAATTGCAGCGTTTGTTATTTCCTATTATGCAAAGAAGAAGAATCATAAAATGCTCATGGAAAGCATTCTTAAACGGGACTAATCATAAACCCCGGGGAGGCTGTAGCAAGACAGCTTCTTGACGAAACATTGCACAAATAATCCTCGAAAACAGATAAACTCAAACTGTTTTCGAGGATATTTTTGTTGGCTTGAAAAACTATTGGTGTATCAAATTGCTGCTTAAAAATAGTTTTGCTATTGCTCCCTTTTATATTCTCCGATATTTTTAAAATTTTTTAAATAAGACTTGACAAATTTAAATTATGTGATATAATACTAATAACCTATAGAAAAGGTAGGAATATTTACCGCTTGACAAAATTGCCGATAACTGCTATCATTGAATATATTACTAAGGCTAAAATCAAAGAGCGGGAATCGGAGGCGTCATTTTTTGTGACGGATTGCTTTAAAGACCCAGCTTTGGCTCATAGGAGATTGATATGATAGAGCTTAAAAATCTTAATAAGACTTTTAAAACTTCAAATGGTGATATTGTCGCACTGGATGATATAAATCTGACCGTGAGTGACGGTGAAATTTTCGGCATTATCGGACTTTCCGGGGCGGGGAAGAGCACTTTGGTGCGTTGCATAAACTTGTTGGAGAGACCGACCTCGGGAGATGTTGTTATTGACGGGAGGGTGATAAATACTCTTCCGGGAAAGGAACTTCTCAAAGTTCGTCAGTCTATAGGGATGATATTTCAGAGTTTTAATCTTTTGGAACAGAGAAATGTAATTAAAAATGTCTGCTATCCTATGGAAATTGCGGGAATGGATAAAAAAGAAATGCTCCGGCGCGCGGATGAGCTTTTGGAGATGGTTGGACTGTCGGACAGAAAGAAGTCGTATCCCTCACAGCTTTCCGGCGGACAGAAGCAGAGGGTTGCCATTGCGAGAGCGCTGGCAACCCGGCCGAAGTATCTTCTCTGTGATGAAGCGACCTCTGCTCTTGACCCGAATACCACAAGGTCAATTCTTGAACTTTTAAAAGAAATAAACAAGACATTGGGCGTGACTATTGTCGTTATAACTCACGAAATGTCGGTTATTGATAAAATCTGCGACCGCGTTGCGGTTATTCACGAAAGCCGCATAGCGGAAACCGGCAAGGTGAGCCGCATCTTTGCAAATCCGCAGTCGGAAATTGCAAAAGAGCTTATCCTCCCCAAAGGGGCGGAAAGCAACCCGACGCCGGGAAGCAGGCGTATCCGCATTATATTCGACGGAAGTGAGTCGAATATGCCGGTGATTTCGGAACTTATTCTTGCGACGAAGGTTCCCGTTAACATAATGTATGCGGACACTAAGGACATTGAAGGAAAAGCCTACGGGCATATGATACTTTCGCTTCCTGACGGTGAAAGCGGAATTGAAAAAATATTTGCCTGGCTTGAGGCGAACAATATTGAGTATCGGGAGGAGGTGTAGGAAATGCTGTCTGAAATGCTTCATCAGCTGTGGGAAAACGGTGTTATTCAGCGAGGTATATGGGAGACTGTATATATGACAGTTATTTCAACGGCGATTTCCTACATAATCGGTCTGCCGCTGGGACTTTTGCTTTGCGTGACCGATAGGGACGGAATTCATCCGATTCCGTGGCTTAATAAAATCCTCGGGTTTATAGTTAATGTATTTCGGAGTATGCCTTTTATAATTCTTATGATTGCAGTTCTCCCTGTTGCAAAGCTGGTTGTGGGAACAAGCATGGGAAATAAGGCGATGATTGTTGCCTTGGTTATTGCGGCGGCGCCCTATGTTGCCCGTATGGTTGAATCCTCCATTAAGGAGGTTGACAAGGGAGTTATTGAAGCCGCACAGGCAATGGGAACTTCCTCATCAAAGATTATATACAAGGTTCTTGTTCCGGAGGCAAAGCCGTCTTTGATTGTGGGGGCGGTAATTTCAATGGTAACAATTCTGGGCTATTCCGCAATGGCGGCCACGATTGGCGGCGGCGGACTGGGCATGATTGCAATAACATACGGATATCAGCGGTATAACGATGATATAATCTGGATATGCGTTATTCTGACCATTATAATCGTACAGATTATTCAGGAGGCAGGGATGCATATTGCTCATAGGATAGATAAAAGAATAAGATAATATCAGTGTAAAGGGGCGCTTAAAATGGCTGTTCGTTTTGAAAAGCTCGTCCGCGCAAATTACAGGTTCGGGCGAATGTGAAAAATTGATTGAGGCGTATAAATGTAAAAATATAAGCAGTTACATAATTATAATAATTTTATAAGGAGAAAAATGATATGAAAAAAATAGTTTCAATTTTACTTGCAGTATCTTTAATATTTACGGTTGCGGCGCTTACGGGCTGCGGCGGCAAGAAGGATAATACACAGGCGTCAGACGATAAGACAATCGTTGTCGGCGCAAGCTCAACACCTCATGCGGAAATCCTGGAACAGGTTAAGGCGGCTCTTGAAAAAGAGGGATATAATCTCCAAATCAAGATTTATGACGACTATGTTCTCCCGAACAAGGCCTTAGAGGACGGGGAACTTGACGCAAACTACTTCCAGCACAAGCCCTATCTTGACAGTTTTAACAAGGAAAACGGAACGGATTTGGTTTCGGCGGCGGCTATCCATTATGAACCGTTTGGTATTTACGGCAACGGGATAAAGACTTTAGAGGATATTGCTGACGGCGCAACAATAATTATTCCGGCAGATGACAGTAACGAAACCCGTGCGCTCCTTCTTCTTCAGCAGGAGGGTCTTATCACACTCCCCAAGGACGCAAGTGCGGCAAAGGGCGTTACTACCCTTGATATAGTTGATGACGGCGGTTACAATATAACACCGGTTCAGGCTGACACTGTTGCGGCTCAGCTTTCAAACAGTGATAAAGGTACAATTGCCGTAATTAACGGTAACTACGCTCTCGGCGCAGGCCTTAAGATAAAGGATGCGTTGGCGACGGAATCGGCGGACGGTGACGCTGCACAGACCTACGCAAACATTATCGCAGTTAAGAGCGGCAATGAAAACAGCGAAAAAACACAGGCTCTTATTAAGGCTCTTAAGACCGACGATGTTAAGGCATATATAGAAAAGACCTATAATGGCGCAGTTCTTCCGATTTTTTAGGATAAACTGAAAATGAGATAGGGCATACCGAAAGGTATGCCCCTTTTAAATTTTCTTCAATAGGTTTTGGCGGTCAGCGTAAAAAATTTTAAAATTCTTTGACAATATTTAGACAATAAACTGTGCTGTTGCGGAATATAATGCGGATTTTGGCGAATTTTAAGGGATACAACATTTTGTGGAAAAACTCTTGACAAAACCACAACATATTGGTATAATATCAATTACACAGCAGCAAAGTGTAATTGGCTCAGCGCCATAGCCTCTGTGAATGAAAAGCGCTGCGCTGATTTTACGGAGTATATATATAAATTATACATATTGGGATTAAGGGGGATTTGAGATGAAAATTATTAAGAGAAGCGGGGCAGAGGTTAAGTTTGACCCTGAAAAGATTGTAGTTGCGGTGGCAAAAGCGAATGAGAGTGTTGTACCCAGCGCAAGAATGACGCCGGTGCAGATTAAGAGAATTGCGGAAGATGTTGAAAGTGCGGCACAGAACATAAATCGGTCGCTCAGCGTTGAGGAAATACAGGATATGGTTGAGGATCAGATTATGAATCAGCGCGCATTTGATGTTGCCAGAAGATACATAACATATCGCTATACCCGCGCCCTTGTAAGAAAATCAAATTCGACGGATGACCAGATTCTGAGCCTTATTGAATGCAATAATGAGGAAGTAAAGCAGGAAAATTCCAATAAGAATCCCACTGTCAACAGTGTTCAGCGTGACTATATGGCAGGAGAGGTAAGCAAGGATATAACAAAGCGTATTCTGCTTTCCGGGGATATAGTTGAGGCTCATGAGCAGGGACTTATCCATTTTCATGACGCAGACTATTTTGCTCAGCATATGCACAACTGCGACCTTGTCAATCTTGAGGATATGCTTCAGAACGGAACGGTTATAAGCGGAACCCTGATTGAAAAGCCGCACAGCTTTTCGACCGCCTGCAATATTGCGACGCAGATTATAGCTCAGGTTGCCTCCTGTCAGTACGGCGGTCAGAGCATAAGCCTTACCCATCTTGCGCCCTTTGTTGATATAAGCCGGAAAAAAATCCGCGGTCAGGTTGAGGCGGAAATGAAGGAAATCGGTGAGGATATTTCAGAAGAAAAGATTTCGCAGATAACCGAGAGAAGACTGCGCAATGAGATAAAAAGCGGTGTTCAGATGATTCAGTATCAGGTGGTAACGCTTATGACGACAAACGGTCAGGCACCGTTTGTAACCGTGTTTATGTACCTTAATGAGGCGAAAAATGAGCAGGAGAAGCAGGACCTTGCGATAATAATAGAGGAAACATTAAAACAGCGTTATCAGGGTGTTAAAAACGAAAAGGGCGTATGGATAACACCGGCATTTCCTAAGCTTATTTATGTTCTTGAGGAGGATAATATCCATGAGGACAGCAGATTCTATTATCTGACAAAGCTTGCCGCAAAATGCACGGCAAAGCGTATGGTTCCGGATTATATATCGGAAAAAATTATGCTTAAGAACAAGATTGACAAAAACGGTAACGGTCATTGCTATACCTGTATGGGCTGCCGAAGCTTTTTAACGCCTTATGTTGACGAGAACGGCAAACCGAAGTATTACGGCAGATTCAACCAGGGGGTTGTTACGGTCAACCTTCCCGATATAGGTCTTTCGGCAAACAAAGATATGGATAAATTCTGGGAGATTTTTGATGACAGGATGGAGCTCTGCCACAGAGCCCTTCAGGCGCGCCATGAACGCCTTACGGGTACGGTTTCGGACGCTGCGCCTATTCTCTGGCAGCACGGTGCATTGTTAAGGCTCAAAAAGGGCGAGAAAATCGACAAATATCTCCATGGCGGATATTCGACCCTGTCCCTTGGCTACGCAGGACTTTGGGAGTGCGTTTACAGCCTTATCGGCAAGAAACTTACAGAGCCCGAAGGCGAAAAGCTCGGCCTTGAAATTATGCAAAAGCTTAATGAATATACGGCGAAGTGGAAAGCGGAGGAGAATATCGACTACTCTATTTACGGCACTCCGCTGGAGAGTACGACCTACAAGTTTGCCAAGTGCCTGCAAAAGCGTTTCGGAATTATTAAGGGCGTAACAGACAAAAACTACATAACCAACAGCTATCATGTCCATGTAACGGAGGAAATTGACGCATTTGACAAGCTGGCTCTTGAGGCAAAGTTCCAGGCGCTGTCACCCGGCGGAGCGATTTCCTATGTTGAAGTCCCCAATATGCAGAATAATCTTGACGCAGTTCTTTCGGTTATGAAGTTTATATACGAAAATATTATGTATGCCGAGCTTAACACTAAGAGTGATTATTGTCAGACCTGCGGCTACGAGGGCGAGATTGACATAAAGGAAAATGAGGACGGCAAGCTCATTTGGAAGTGCCCGGCCTGCGGAAGCACCGACCAGAACAAGATGAATGTTGCAAGACGCACCTGCGGATATATCGGCACTCAGTTCTGGAATCAGGGCAGAACGCAGGAAATCAAGGAGAGAGTTCTTCATCTTTAATATTAAATTAAAAGCAGCGGCTCAATATGGGAAAAATCGAACAATTTACGGTTCGATTTTTCCTATGTTCGGTTATAATATATAACGCTTGCGATGCTTCCCGGCCGATATGGCGGCAGGTTTTGTTTTGCCCCTATGCGGAGGAAAATATTCCTTCGTCAAAAGGTCAAACTCCCTTCGCAGGCGGCAGAAAAAGCAGAGGCTTTTAATGAAATCTTGTTATAAAAAGGAAAATACGGATATGAATTATGCGGCAATAAAGAAAAATGATATAGCAAACGGACCGGGAGTTAGGGTTTCGCTTTTTGTCAGCGGCTGCCGGCATCACTGCAAAAACTGCTTCAACAGGGAGGCGTGGGATTTTGGATTCGGCGAGCCTTATACAGCCGGAACGGAAGAGGAGATACTTAAAGCCTTGGAGCATGACTATGTAACGGGGCTGTCGTATCTCGGCGGAGAGCCGTTTGAGCCTGAAAATCGAGAGGCGCTTATAAGTCTTGCCCGAAAATTTAAGGAGCGTTTTCCCCAAAAAAACCTTTGGTGCTACACGGGGTATGTTTTTGAGGATATAACCGACGGAAAAATAGAAAACTGCGAAACCGCAAAGGCACTGCTGCGCGAAACGGATGTTTTGGTAGACGGAAAATTTATTGAGGATAAGAAGGATTTGTCGCTCATTTTTAGGGGCTCATCCAATCAAAGAATTATTGATGTAAAAAAATCCCTTAAAGAGGGACAGGCTGTTTGGCTTGACGGAGTATGGCAAAGAAAAATGGGCAGCAACGATATAGACGAAGCATAGGCATAGGGAAAATATTTTTTGCATTCGGGCAGAGTATGTATATATTGACAAATAAGGGCAGGTTTGCTATAATGATAGCCGGTAAAAATGATTTTATCGGTTATTATAATAATATGCGGACTAATATTCATATAATTACAGAGGCGAGATTATGAACATTCTTATTGTGGGCTGCGGCAAGGTGGGGCAAAGGCTTGCAGGTCAACTTTGCCGTGACGAGGATAACGATATAACTATTGTTGATATCAGACGGAATATGGTTATAAACACAACCAACAGGTTTGACATAATGGGCATTGTAGGGAGCGGTACAAACATTGATATACTCATGGAAGCGGGAGTTGAGGATGCGGATATTCTGATTGCCGTTACGGGCTCTGACGAGGTAAATATGCTGGCTTGCCTTATGGCAAAAAAACTGGGTAACTGTCAGACGATTGCCAGAATAAGAAAGCCCGAATATCGCAAGGCGCTCAGTCTTTTAAAGGAGGACTTGGGGCTTACTATGATTATCAATCCCGAGCAGGCGGCGGCAATGGAGATTGCGAGAGTTTTGCAGTTCCCTTCGGCAATCCAGATTGACCCTTTTGCAAAGGGCAAGGTAGAAATTCTGAAGATGAGAATACCGGGCGGGTCCGTTTTAAACGACCTTCAGGTCTGCGATATAAGCGCAAAGCTTAATTGCGACATATTGGTATGCGGAGTGGAAAGGGGCGAGAATGCCTTTATCCCTGACGGTAATTTTACACTGAAGGCAGGGGATTATATAAGCATAATTGCCTCGCTTCAAAACGGTGCGAATTTCTTTGAGAAAATCGGAGTTAAGACCAACCGCGTTAAGGACACAATGATAGTGGGCGGCGGAAATACGGCGTATTATCTTGCGGCCCAGCTTATAAAAATGGGAATAAAAGTGAAAATTATAGAGAAGAACAGCGAAAGGTGCGATGAGCTTTGCGACCTTTTGCCGAAGGCGACCGTTATATGCGGCGACGGAACGGAGAACCGCATACTTTTAGAAGAAGGACTGGAGCGGATTGATTCGTTTGTTTCCATGACAAGCATAGATGAGGAAAATGTTATGCTTTCTCTTTATGCCAAGAGCAAAACAGACGGAAAGGTAATAACCCAGATTAACCATGTGGATTATGAAAATGTTATCGACAGCCTTGATTTGGGAACAACCATATATCCGAAGGATATAACGGCGGAGTATATCCTTAAGTTTGTTCGTGCGAAGAATAATTCAATAGGCAGCAATATCGAAACCATCCACCTTATATTGGACGGAAAGGCGGAGGCTCTTGAATTTCGCATAAAGGAAAATTCACCTGTTATAAACATCTCCTTAGACAGTCTGAGCCTTAAAAGCAATATATTGATTGCCTGCATTATCCGCGGCGGAAAAATAATTATCCCTAAAGGTCAGGATATGATTATCCCCGGCGATACGGTTATTGTGGTGACGAGCCATGAGGGATTTGAGGACATAAGCGATATTTTGAAATAGAGGAAGCTTGAATTTTATGAATTACGGTATTATAAGATATATTCGAAGGATATAACGGCGGAGTATATCCTTAAGTTTGTTCGTGCGAAGAATAATTC
>JAEDLZ010000101.1 GCA_016303265.1 Clostridiales bacterium | reverse complement strand
AAGAAATAATTGTTTGACTTATTCATTAAATAGTTGTATACTTGAAAAAACACATTAACAGGTTAATCATAATATGGTTAGCGTATAAAGAAAGGGTGTATGGAATTATGAAAAAATTCACGAAAGTAATAAGTATTGTATTGGCGCTTACAATGGTGCTTGCTTGCCTTTCAGGCTGCGGTAAAGACAGCAGCTCAGGTTCATCCGGCGCAATTAAAATAGGCGGGATAGGTCCTTTGACGGGCGCTGCAGCAATATATGGCCAGGCTGTTAAAAACGGCGCTGAAATTGCGCTTGAGGAGATTAACGCCCTCGGAGATCTTCAGTTCGAGCTTAAATTTGAGGACGATGAAAATGATGCAGAAAAATCCGTTAACGCGTACAACAATCTTAAGGACTGGGGCATGCAGGTTTCTCTCGGCACAGTAACGACTCAGCCTTGTATCGCCGTTTCTGCCGAAACGAATGCAGACAGAATTTTCGCTCTTACTCCTTCCGCTTCATCAACTGATGTACTCGGCGGACAGGCAGACGCAGACGGAAATGTTACTATTCCCCGCAAAGACAATATGTTCCAGATGTGCTTTACCGATCCTAACCAGGGTGTTGCTTCCGCACAGTACATAAAGGAGCAGGGACTTGGTTCAAAGATTGCTGTTATTTATAATAACTCCGACGCATATTCAACAGGTATCTACCAGAAGTTCCAGACGGAAGCTAAGAAGCTTGGGCTTGACATTGTTTGCGTTAAAACATTTACGGACGACAACGCCAACGACTTCACATCTCAGCTTAATGAAATTAAAGCAGCCGAAGCCGACCTTGTATTCCTTCCCATTTACTACACACCGGCATCACTTATCCTTTCACAGGCAAACAAGATGCAGTATGCTCCGAAGTTCTTCGGCGTTGACGGTATGGACGGAATCTTAACTCTTGAAGGCTTTGATACGGCTCTTGCCGAAGAAGTAATGCTTCTTACACCGTTTACGGCGGATGCTGAAGATGAAAAGACTCAAAGCTTCGTTAAGAAGTATAAAGAAAAGTTCGGCGAAATCCCCAACCAGTTCGCAGCTGACGGCTATGACTGTGTATACGCAATTTACGAAGCTTGCAAAAAGGCCAATGTAACGGCAGATATGAGCGCTTCCGATATTTGCGACGCACTTATTGCCGTATTCACATCAAGTGACTTTACGGTTGACGGTCTTACAGGTGAAAATATGACATGGTCAGAGACCGGCGAAGTATCTAAAGCTCCTAAGGGTATGATTATTAAGAACGGTGTATATGTAGGTATGTAACTTACCCATATATTAAGTCAGACAAGGAGAGGTTGCTTTTTAAGCGGCTCCTCCTTTCTGCTGTTATATAACTGAAATTTTATATAAATCCGGCCGGTTTTGATGCTGATTATTGACGCATAAACATTGTCGGAAAATTTATATTTACGGAGTATAAACTATGACTTTTATTTCTAATCTTATAAACGGGATAAGCCTTGGCAGTGTTTATGCCATAATTGCGCTCGGATATACGATGGTATACGGTATTGCAAAAATGCTTAATTTTGCACACGGCGATGTAATTATGATTGGCGCATACACTTCATTCTGTATGACGACCTATGTTGGAATGTCCCCTGTCGTTTCTGTAGTTGTTGCTATGGCTGTTTGTACCATTCTCGGAAGTCTTATAGAAGCGTTTGCGTATAAGCCCCTGAGAAAAGCCACATCTTTGGCAGTTCTCATTACCGCAATCGGTGTCAGCTATTTTCTTCAGAATATGGCATTGCTTATCTGGGGAAGTACGCCTAAGACATTTTCTTCCGTTGTGCCTAACTCTTCCATCGCTTTATTTGACGGAAAGCTTATAATCACATACGAATCAATTATTACGATTATTGCTTGTATACTGATTATGGTGGTTCTTACACTTTTTACCAAAAAGAGCAAAATGGGTAAGGCTATGCGAGCGGTTTCTGAGGACAAAGAGGCTGCCGAGCTTATGGGTATAAATGTTAATGTTACTATTTCAATAACCTTCGCAATAGGAAGCGCTCTTGCGGCAATTGCAGGCGTACTGCTTTGCTCGGCTTACCCTGTTCTTGTTCCTACAACAGGGTCAATGCCCGGTATAAAAGCGTTTGTTGCCGCAGTTTTTGGCGGTATCGGGTCTATCCCCGGCGCTATGGTAGGCGGAATTTTGCTTGGTATTATTGAAATATTCAGCAAATCCTATATTTCAACGCTTCTTTCCGACGCAATTGTTTTTGCAGTTCTTATCCTTGTGCTTCTTATTAAGCCTACGGGAATACTCGGTAAGAAGATTACAGAGAAGGTGTGAGGTGTTTAACATGAATAAAATTAAATCATTAAATAAATCCACCTTAACAAACATTAAGTCCTACGGACTTGTTGTACTGGCGTTTATAATACTTTTCCCTATGCAGAATATGGGATTGATAAATCATTCGATAAGCGGACTGCTTGTTCCTATTTGCGCATATGTCGTAATGGCGATTTCGCTTAATCTGACCGTTGGTTTTCTCGGCGAACTCAGCCTTGGCCATGCCGAGTTTATGAGTGTGGGCGCTTTTTCCAGCGTTGTGGTTTCCATATGTCTTCAGGAGGCTATACCGTCGGGGCCCTTAAGACTTCTTGTTGCAATTGCCGCCGGAGGTATCTGTGCAGGTTTGGCAGGATTTATAATAGGTATTCCCGTTCTTCGTTTAAGGGGTGACTACCTTGCGATAGTTACGCTTGCTTTCGGAGAAATAATTAAAAATATAATTAACTGTCTGTATATCGGGGTGGACGGCAGCGGTCTTCATTTCAGCATGAAGGATATTGCTTCGCTCGGTCTTACAAACGGCAAAATTATATTAAACGGGCCTCAGGGGGCTGTAGGTATTACTAAACTCTCTACATTTACTGCGGGGATTATCCTGATTATTTTTGCACTGTTTGTTGTTCTCAATTTTGTAAACAGTAAATCAGGCAGGGCTGTCACGGCAATAAGAGATAACAGAATCGCAGCCGAGTCGCTTGGTATAAGCGTTACAAGATATAAGCTTACGGCATTTATTATCTCTGCCGCTCTCGCAGGTATGGCAGGTGCGCTTTTTGCAATGAATTTCTCCACAATTGCCGCAAAGAAATTTGACTTTAATACTTCTATTCTTGTGCTTGTATTTGTGGTTCTCGGAGGCATGGGAAACATTCCGGGTACAATTATTGCAACCGCCCTTCTTTATACGCTGCCGGAGCTTTTGAGATTTTTGAACGACTATAGAATGCTTATCTATGCCATCGTTCTTATAATTGTAATGCTGCTTAGGAACAGCGAAAGGGCAAAACAGATTATTAACCGCATGATATGCACATTCAAATTCAACAAATCAGGCGGAAAGGGGGATGAAGGCAATGTCTAAAATGGTACCTTATCCGAGCAATTCAATTGTTCCTGAGCGCGATATTGACAAAAGACCTATTCTGGAAACGCATCATCTCGGTATAGATTTCGGCGGACTTACTGCGCTTGACGACCTTTCTCTGACGGTAGGGAGAACCGAAATAGCAGGTCTTATAGGTCCAAACGGCGCCGGCAAAACAACAGTCTTTAATCTTTTGACAAATGTTTATCAGCCCACGAGGGGCGATATAATGCTTGACGGAAAGTCTACCGCAAAGAAAAACTCCGCTCAGGTCTGCCGTATGGGAATTGCAAGAACATTTCAGAATATCAGGCTTTTTTCGAATATGTCCGTTCTTGACAATGTTAAGGTTGGTCTTCATAACTCCATAAAACAGAACCTTTTTTCATCGCTGACACACGGTTTCGGATACAGAAATTCAGAGAAGAAATCAAGAGAAAGGGCGCTTGAGCTTTTGGACTTTTTTAATATGACGGATATGGCGGAAGCTGAGGCCGGAAGCCTTCCCTACGGCGCACAAAGACGGCTTGAAATTGTGCGTGCGCTTGCAACTAATCCCGGAATCATTCTTCTTGATGAGCCTGCGGCAGGTATGAATCCCTCCGAAACTTCGGAGCTTATGGATAATATCAAAAAAATCCGTGATACTTTTAATATAGCGGTTCTGCTTATTGAGCATGACATGAACCTGGTTATGAATATCTGTGAGGGGATTTGCGTTCTTGACCACGGTAAGGTCATTGCAAAAGGCACCCCCGATGAAATCAAGTCCAACCCGGTTGTAATCGAGGCATACCTGGGTAAAAAGAAGGAGGCGAATTGATATGTCGATGCTAAAAGCCGAAGATTTAAATGTTTATTACGGACAGATTCACGCTTTAAAGGGTATTTCCTTTGAAGTTCAGGAAGGTGAGATTGTAGCTTTAATCGGCGCAAACGGCGCAGGCAAATCAACAACCCTTAAAACCATTTCGGGTATTCTCCGTTCAAAAACCGGTGACATAACATTTATGGATAAAAGTATCGCTAAAA
>JAEDLZ010000012.1 GCA_016303265.1 Clostridiales bacterium | reverse complement strand
TCTATCTATACACCTGTTGAAAAGGTCAACTATACGGTTGAAAATACTCGAGTTGGTCAGATTACGGATTATGACAAGCTTACGATTGAGGTATGGACTGACGGAACAATCAATCCACCTGACGCCGTAAGCCTTGGTGCAAAGATTATGAATGAGCATTTGAATTTGTTCATTGACCTGTCTGACAGCACAAAGAATACAGAGATTATGGTTGAGAAGGAACAGAGCAAGAAGGAAAAGGTTCTTGAAACAACTATTGAAGAACTTGATTTGTCGGTTCGTTCATATAACTGCTTGAAGAGAGCAGGAATCAATACTGTTCAGGATTTGACAACAAGAAGCGAAAACGATATGATGAAGGTTAGAAACCTTGGGCGTAAATCCTTGGAGGAAGTTATAGCAAAGCTTGAATCTATGGGACTTGCGCTGGCAAACGACGAGGAATAGCCGTTTGCGGCAAAACTCACCTTTGCGGTGAAAATTTTTGAAAGAGGTGAATAGTATGGCAAGCCAGAGAAAATTAGGCAGACCTACCGACCAGAGAAAGGCAATGCTGAGAAATCTTACAACTTCTTTCCTTGAAAACGGCAGAATCGAAACAACAACTACCCGTGCGAAGGAAGTTCAGAAGTTAGCGGATAAAATGATTACTCTCGGTAAGAAGAATACTCTTCATACCAGACGCCAGGCTCTTGCTTGGATTACCAAGGAAGATGTTGTTACAAAGTTATTTGCGGAAATCGCTCCGAAATATGCTGAGCGTAACGGCGGCTATACAAGAGTTATAAAGGTTGGCCCCAGACGCGGTGACGCAGCTGAGGTTTCAGTGTTGGAGCTTGTTTAAATTTAAAACTAAAGGGGCTGTAGCAAAATAGCCTCTTGACGACACTAAATAAAATAATCCTCGAAAACAGCCAAATCCGGACTGTTTTTGGGGATTTTTTTATTGTGAAAACAACAAGGCTTTGGGGTACCCGACCGCAATCTTTGATTGCGTTATCGGGTCGGGTTCTTATTTGTCTATAAAACTATTTTGTGCAAATTGCTATTCAAAAATAATTTTGCTACAGCAGGTCTTTTTCGTATGCAAATGCAGATGGCGGATACCAACGGATTTTTATTGAAGCAAACGATTGCCATTTGCACTTATGTTATAATAATTACACATAGGAAGCAAGTGGCTTTTGCCCCCTTGCACTGATGTAATTATTTGAACGAAATTGAAGCAAACGGATTGCCGTTTGCACTTATGTTATAGTATTCATATACGGAAACCTTCTTTCTATAGTTTGGGGTGGTAACTTAACTATAACACATTTTGGAGAGTTTCCGTATTCTTTTTTTACTGACATATTTTGTTATGAGCTTATCTCGTAATAAAATATGCCGGAATGTAACACATCTATTGTAAACCTACACAGTGAGACTTTGATATTTTATATTTTCTATTGACAAAACATATGAAATGTGTTAATATTTTCTTGTTGCAAAGTAGGAAACCGTGCGTTAAGTGAAGAGAGGACGGGAAGTTGTCTCTCTTACGAAAAGCAAATTTTGCTTGCGGTGCGATTTCCGCATTCCGTTGCTGCAAAATCTGTATGTTCATTACCCTTTTTGTAGCAAATACAGAAAGGATTTTTTATTGTGAAAAAAATTTTTAAATTCCCACACCTTTCGCTGCGCAACTTATGTGCCGCGGCAATGCTTATGGCAATAACCGCAATTCTTGCCATATATTGCACTTTCCGTATTGGCAATACGATTAAAATTCCCATTAAGTTTATATCCGTTTTCATTTCGGCAGTGCTTTTCGGACCGTGGATAGGCGGACTGTGCGGAGCAGTGGGCGATGTGCTCAACGCATTTCTTATGCCGGTAGGGCCGTTCCTGCCGCAGCTTACCTGTCTTGAATTTTTGTCGGGCTTTATTTTCGGAGTGTTCTTTTATAATCAGAAAACACGGGGAACATCATATGTTTTAAGATCACTCGGCGCTGCGGCCGCTATGTTTTTGATTGATATGCTTTTGAGTACGGCTGTGCTGGTTCAGGCAGGCTATTTTCCGTCCTTTAAGACGGCGTTTGTTTTCCGAATTTGGGCAGGGATTATAAAGGCGGGATTGCAGTTTGCATTTATGCTTATAAGTTCAAGCTATTTAGAGCTCCTTATAAGGCTCGGAAGAAATGAGAAAAGATAAGCGGTATCGAAAACATCACAAAGGTGCGTCAGGATAAGCTGTGATTAAAGGGCGAAATGATGTAAAGGGGCAGAACGCGCCCCTCCTTCAAAGTAATTTGCCGTGCCCTGCGGCGCGGCTTGGCTTTTTCGGGAAGGTACCATTTATGCCGTGACGCGGCTCTTAAAAATTTAAAATTTTTAAGAGCAGTATATGCACAAAAGTTGAATAATGCTCTTATCGCGCCCGCAGTTAGGAGCGTTGGAAATATATTTGCTGTCAGCGGGCGGAAAGGTTATGAAAATCAGTGAGTGATTTTATAAAATATGCCAACAGCTTTCAGGCAATTGCAAGGCTTCGTTTGGAGAGTATAACGGCACTTCTTGAAATATTGGGGAATCCGCAGAAAAACCTCAGCTTTGTCCATGTAGCCGGGACGAACGGCAAAGGCTCGGTTTGTGTGTTTTTGCAAAATATTCTGTCCCTGTCGGGTATGAAATGCGGACGGTATACCTCGCCGAACATGATAGATGTCTGCGAGAGAATCAATATTGACGGAGAGAATATATCCTCAGATGATATGGAGCGGATTATAAATTATGTTAAGTCTGCCGCAGACGAGGTATGCAAAAAATTCGGCGAAGGTCCCACCCCTTTTGAAATCTGGACGGCGGCGGCATTTTGTTATTTTTATGAAAAGAAGTGCGATATAGTAGTGCTTGAAACGGGGCTGGGCGGAGTAAGAGATGCAACAAATGTGATTCCTGCTCCGAAAATTGCCGTTATAACAAGGATTGCTATGGACCATACCGAGTATCTTGGCGATACGCTTTCGGAAATTGCGGCGGCGAAGTCCGGAATTATAAAATCCGGGTCAAAGACGGTAACTCTCAGACAAAGTGCCGAAATTATGAAGGTTATAGAGAATAGGTGCAAAGAATGCGGATGTCCGCTTATTGTTGCCGGGGAAGCGAAAAACGAGGGCTTTGACAAAATATATGAGAAATTCTCCTATGGCGATATAAATAATATCGTTTGCGGGCTTGGCGGAGTCAATCAGGTTGAGAATGCCTCTCTTGCCATTGAGTGTGCAAAAATTTTCGGGATTTCCGATGCGGTTATCCGAAGGGGGATTGCCCGGGCAAAAAATATGGGAAGGTTTGAAATTGTTAGTGAAAATCCGCTGATAATTTTTGACGGGGCGCATAACAAAAACGGTATTGCGGCGCTGGCAAAATCTTTAAAACGCTACTTTGGAGAGAAAAATATAACCTTTGTTTCAGGGGTTATGGCAGATAAAAAATACGGAGAAATGCTTGATGTTTTAAAAGAGAACGGATACGGAAAAATCCGTACCGTTACGGTGAAAAATAATCCCCGCGCTTTAGATGCTGAGGCGTTTGCGGCGGCGGCGAGGGCAAAAGGCTTTGAAGCAAGGAGCTATGAAAGCATAAAGACCGCCCTTGAAAAAACCGATGAAATAACCGTTATCTGCGGTTCGCTTTATCTCTATAAGGATTTTGCCGAGGAAACGGAATATTTGAAAAAATAAACGGTTTAAGGCACTGCATAAAAAAGGGAGTGTGACGAAATGATTTATTTCGCCGCACTCCCTTTTGCGGATTCAGAAAAACAGTGCGTTTTGCTAAAGCCTAAAAAATTGTCAGATAACCAACAGTTAAAATTTCTTAAAATTTGCGGCATTATAGCTCTGATTTGATGTCTTCTATAATTTCTGCAATGGCGCCTTCCTCGTTTGAAACGGTTGTGCGGTGGGAGGCGGCTTTTACTATGTCAATGGCATTACCGACTGCGTAGCCGATGTCCGCTTCCTTTATCATTGTAATGTCATTTTCATAATCCCCTGCGGCTATAACGGTTTTGACCCTGCTGCCGAGAATTTTGCGAAGAAAACGGACGCATTCGCCCTTTCCCGACCCTTTGGGGAGAAGCTCCAAACCCATACTCCAGCTGTTGACAAAGCTGCATATTTTACCGTATTCCTCCGAAAGAACCGCCCGGAGCCGACTGCTGTCCTTTGGAGTTTTGCTTGAAATTACTATCTTATGAAGCTGAGCGCTTTTGGGAATGTCCGAAAATCGGTTATAGGCAGCTTCTTTTGTATGGTAGAAAATCATTTCGGACAGTCCGCCGAGATGATTTTCTATTTCTTGAAGACATTCCTTATCAAAGTGCCGCTCATAGACAACTTCGTTTGTCTTTGTATCGAAAATCATGGTGCCGTTAAGACAGATGAGGTGAGTATTGATTTTAAGTCTGCCTTTGTAGGTTTTGTTAAGATATTGTGCAGAACGCCCCGTTGAAACGGTGAAAAGTCCGCCGTTTTTCATATAATAGTCGGCAGCGGTAAGATTCTTCTCAATAAGCTGCGACTTATTGTTTGTAAAAGTGCCGTCAAGGTCAGTGCAGATAAGGTATCCGTTGAAATCAGCCATAATTTATCTCCAATCTATTCAGGTATTATTTTATATCCTGATACATCAATAACAAAAGCGCGGTTTTTTAAAACTTCTGCCAGCTCATATGAATTTGCAAGCGGCTCTTTTGTCATTATTGAGCACAATGCGTGCTGGTTTGGGTGGTGAAAGTCCGAGCCGGCGGAAATAAGCATATTGCGCTCTCTTGCGTACCTTGCGGCAAAGGCAATCCGTGAGTTATGCCCCGGGTGCATATTGAAAACCTCGATTCCGTCAAGACTTTGCGGACTTGCAAGACTCATATTGTTACGGAAAGGGTGCGCCTGCAATATAACATTTTTATCATTTTTAAATTTTTTATAAAAGGTATCGATGCCCAGGCTCAAATACGAGTTAATTTCGTACAAATCCTCCTCGCGGATTCCGTAAACAAGATAGTCGTTAACATTTTCGGAAAACCGGATTTCCGCACCTAAGATAACATTAAGCCCCGCTTTTTTTCCAAGCTTTGCCGTCTTATAAAAATCTTTAAGATAGGCAGTAATTTTTTCCTCTGAATTCTGCTCGTCGTACATAAAGTGATTTGTTATCGCAATGCTTTTATAGCCGGCTTCACAGTACACTCTGACCATTTCCTCCGGCAAAATATCACTGCACATACTTGCAGGAGAGGTGTGTGCGTGCAGCTCGGTTTTGTATTTATATTCTTCAAACATTTACGGGTTCGTGCTCCTTCTGCTCATTTATTTTCTTGATTTCTTCCTCTTCAAGAATACGGTATGCGACTTTGCCCACAAGGGTTTTCGGCATATCGGTTTTGAACTCTATATCGTAGGGCATTGCGTATTTTGCAATGTGCTTTTTGCAGTAGGCCAGAATATCACACTTTGTTTCCTCATTGGCGGGAACATTTGGCACAAGGGTGACAAAAGCTTTGACTTTCTGTATTTTATAGGCGTCGGGAACGCCTATAACACAACTCATCTGTACAAATTTGTGCGCATCGAGAATATTTTCAACCTGACTTGGATAGATATTATACCCCGATGAAATTATCATTCTTTTTGCTCTGCCCCGGAAATATATAAAGCCCTCACTGTCCATTATGCCCAAATCGCCGGTATATACCCATGTAAGTCCGTCAGCATGGGTTCGGAGCGTTTTTGCAGTTTCTTCGGGATGATTCATATATTCCTTCATAACTGTCGGACCGGCGAGAAGAATTTCGCCCTCATCACCATAGGGAAGTTCCTCATCTGTGCCGGGTTTGACAATTTTTATGTATGTGTCGGGAAACGGCAGACCTATGCTGCCTTTTTTGAACATATGCGGCGGCGTAAGGCAGCAGGCGGTAACGGTTTCCGTCGTGCCGTAGCCCTCGCGAACCTGAATGACGCTTTTATGGTCATATAAAAATTTGTCCAGCTTGCGCTTAAGCTCGATTGAAAGTGAATCCCCGCCCGAGAAAACGCCCTTAAGACAGCTCAGATTGGCACCGTCCATGGAGGGTATACGAAGAAGCGCCTCGTAAAGGGTCGGAACGCCGGCAATGAAGTTGCAGCGGTATTTTGTAATGAGCTTTGCATAGCTTTTCGGAGTAAATCTCGGCACCAAAATACAGCGTCCGCCCTGAGATAGCATTGTATGAATGCAAACGCCCAGTCCGAAGCCGTGGAATAGCGGCATGGCGGCAAGCATTTTATCCCCCGGACGAAACATGGGATTTGCTGCAACGACCTGCTGCGCGAGGGCGTTGAAGTTCTTATTGGTAAGAACAATCCCCTTTGTTGTACCCGTGGTGCCGCCCGAATAGAGAATAACGGCAGGAGCGTCGGATTTCCGCTTGACGCTGTAATTGTAAAAGCAGCATTTTCCCAGATTCATAAAATCTTTCCAGCGAATAATCGGCGCGTCGGACGGAATTTTCTGAATTTTTCTGCCTTCGGTGAGCATATACCCCGCCTTTATGGGTTTGGAAAGCTCGTCCTTAACGCTGGCAATAATAATATTGACAACCTTCGTATTGTGGCGGATGCTCTCGAATTTCCCGTAGAACTGGTCGAGAGTAATTGCCGTAACGCTTTCGGATTCGTTAAGATAAAATTCTATCTCCTTTTCCGCAGACAGGGGATGAATCATATTTGCAATTCCGCCCACAAGGTTGACTGCATAGAACATATAAATCGCCTGCGGACAGTTGGGCATGGCAATTGTGACCCTGTCGCCCTCACGGACGCCTATGGTCTTAAGCGCTTTGGCACACTTTCTAACCTCCTCCGCAAGCTTTTTGTAGGTAGTGGATTTACCCATAAAGTCGAAAGCTATGTGGCTTGGGTATTTTTCGGCAACGGCTTCAACCGCCTCAAACATGGAGCCTTCAAAATATTCCAGGTGAAGCGGAACATCGCCCATATGCTCTGCCCAGGGAGTTTTAACTGTCGTATTCATCAGTAATCCACCTCTTCCTTTAAGGGTTTTTCCAAAAGTTCGGGATTTTCAAGGAGCCGTTTAAGAAGCCGAACTGTTTTTGAGTAATAGTATCCGTCGGCAATCCGCTCGTCAACCGTAAGCCCTATGTCAACGCTGTCGCGCATGGTCATATTCCCCTCCTCATCGAAAAACGGGCGGATTTTTTTCTCGCCCACAATCACAAAGACGGAGGTTGTCCCCCAGTTGGTAAGATGGTGATAGCCCGAACGGAGCTTTATTGAGCCTAAGTTGGAGAGAACAACCGATGAGTAATAGGGGTCGGTTTCAATAAAGGACTGCGGAACCCTGCCATGGCGGTCTAAAACCCTGACGAGGGCAACGGCGGTCTTTGAAATAAATCTCGGAAGTTTGTTGAAAAAGTCCATACTTTCGGTTGAGCTGTCCTTTTGCCCGTCCTTCCGGACATAGGATACCCGGCGGTAAATTTCATTATGAATGGAGTCGATATTGTCGCTCTCCTTTGAGCGGATAATGGCAAGAGCCTCCTCGCTCTCGTCCGTGAACAGCTTTTTAACCACAAATGCTGCCGAAATTTCGTTGCGCTGATAAAGATTTTTGTTGGCAATAAAACGGTTCATCTTCGGTCGTAGCGTTATTGTTTTAAGTAATGCCGTAACTATAATCTGGAACATATTGTATTTATATTCGGGATTGTCCGCATTCTTTTTCTCAAGATATGCATTTATATTGGTAAGATCTATGCGTTCCGATATAAATGCCTCATTGTCGCAGCGGTTCGGATAAATAAGCGGCATAATAAAATGCATGGAATCCGGATTCCGTATAAGAGTACCGTCTTTTCTGTCGCCGAATTTTTTCTTTCCCATTTTCATCTTCCTTTTCCCACAATTTCTTATATTTTAGCATAAATAGAAAATAATTGCAACACATAAAAATTTATCCCGGTATAATGGTAGACAAAATAAAAAAAGTGTGGTAGAATAACCAATGATAGGGCGTAATGATTGTATAAGTTAAACTTATAGTGAGAATTGAGCTTGGCTCAACGGGAAAAATCCGTTTTAACAGATAAAAGTGCAAATTCTTCGGACAGCTTTTTGATAAAAAAGCTGTCCGATTATGAGCGATAAGAATATTTTGTGAATTTTTTTATAAAATACGGATAAAAACGGAAAAACGATTTACAAACAGCGCCGGATATGATATAATTAAAAAATAGGTTGAAATTAACTACAGGAAGAAGGAAATTTTATGAAAATCACGGAGTCAATAAAATACATCGGTGTAAATGACCATAAAATAGACCTTTTTGAGGGTCAATATACAGTTCCAAACGGCATGGCGTATAACTCATATGTAATACTGGACGAGAAAATTGCCGTTATGGATACGGTTGACGCCAATTTCACTCACGAATGGCTGGACAATCTTCAAAGCGCATTGGACGGGAAAAAGCCCGATTACCTCATAATTCAGCATATGGAGCCTGACCATTCGGCAAATATAGTTGCTTTTCTGGCGGCATATCCCGACGCAGTTCTTGTTGCCAACGAAAAAACCTTTGCCATGATGGAGGGCTTTTACGGCGCGGATGTGGGGAGCAAAAGACTTGTGGTTGAAAACGGCCGGACGCTCAGCCTGGGTAAGCATGAGCTGACCTTTGTATTTGCGCCCATGGTTCACTGGCCGGAGGTTATGGTGACCTTCGATTCCTATGACAAGGTGCTTTTCTCGGCAGACGGTTTCGGGAAATTCGGCGCACTTGACATAGATGAGGACTGGGCTTGCGAGGCGAGAAGATATTATTTCGGAATAGTCGGCAAGTACGGCGCGCAGGTTCAGGCACTCCTGAAGAAGGCGGCGGCTTTGGATATTAAGATTATATGCCCTTTGCACGGGCCTGTGCTCAGTGAGAATCTTGATTATTATATAGGTCTTTATAACACATGGTCTTCCTACGGCGTTGAGTCGGAGGGAATTATGATTGCCTATACCTCGGTTTACGGCAACACGAAAAAGGCGGTGGAGCTGCTTGCCGAAAAGCTGCGCTTGAAGGGCTGCCCAAAGGTTGTTGTCTGCGACCTTGCCAGAGAGGACATGGCGGAGGCTGTTGAGGACGCCTTCAGATATGGGAAGCTGGTTCTTGCAACAACCACATACAATGCGGAAATTTTCCCGTTTATGAAGCATTTTATAGATGACCTGGTTGAAAGAAATTATCAAAACCGCACAATAGGCTTTATAGAAAACGGCTCGTGGGCGCCTCTTGCGGCGAAAATTATGAAGGGAATGTTTGAAAAAAGCAAGAACATAACCTTCCTTGATACCACGGTCAGGATTAAGTCGGCGGTTAAGTCGGAAAATGAGGAAGAGCTTGAACGCATGAGTGAGGAGCTTTGTAAGGATTATCTTGCAATGTCGGACAAGACCGCAAATAAGAAAGACACCACCGCACTTTTTAAAATAGGCTACGGGCTTTATGTTGTAACCTCAAATGACGGAAAGAAGGATAACGGACTTATTGTTAATACGGTAAGCCAGGTGACGGATTCTCCGAACCGTATTGCAGTAACCATAAACAAGCGGAACTATTCTCATCATATAATAGAGCAGACAGGAAAAATGAATGTTAACTGCCTGTCGGTTGACGCTCCCTTTGCGGTATTTGAAAAATTCGGCTTTGCCAGCGGGAGAAATGTTGATAAGTTTGCCGACAGCGAAACACTTTTAAGGTCAGACAACGGGCTTGTATTTTTGCCGAAATTTATCAATGCTTTTATGTCCCTTGAGGTTGAGCAGTATGTGGATTTGGATACTCACGGAATGTTTATCTGCAAGGTGACGGAAGCAAGAGTTATAAGCGACAAGGAAACAATGACATATACCTACTATCAGAACAATGTCAAGCCAAAGCCGGACACTGAAGGGAAGAAGGGTTTTGTCTGCAAGGTCTGCGGATATGTTTATGAGGGAGAAACTCTTCCGGATGATTTTATTTGTCCCCTTTGCAAGCACGGCGCGGCGGATTTTGAGCCGATACAATAGTATAAAAACCAAATACGAAATAAAAGTCAAATTGAAAGAAAAAGCTTTCAAAAATTTCTCTCATAATGTCAAAAGAGGCTGCGGGAAATAGCTCCCTGACAAAACGATGAAACAAAATAATCCCCGAAAACAGCTTGAATTTAGCTGTTTTCGGGGATATTTTTGTATTTATATAGTGACCGGACAGCGAAGAAGCTTCACTGTTATTTTGAAAGCGACCGGGATTTTAGTGAATAGTAAAGAAGTAATAAGAACCCGACCCGTCAGCGCAATCAAAGATTGCGGTCGGGTACCTCAAAGCCTTGTTGTTTTCACAATAAGTAAGCCCCAAAGGTTTTAACCTTTAGGGCTTTGGTGGAGGGAGATGGATTCGAACCATCGAAGCGAGACGCAACAGATTTACAGTCTGCCCCCTTTGGCCACTCGGGAACCCCTCCGTATAATGGAGCTGGTGATGGGACTCGAACCCGCGACCTGCTGATTACAAATCAGCTGCTCTACCAATTGAGCTACACCAGCCTACACAGTCGGCAACTGTGACCGACAAATGATATGATACCACAAACAAAGAAATTTGTCAACAGTTTTTTTAAAATATTTTAAAATTTTAATACAGGTGGCAAAGCCGCGGCTGCCCTTTTGAAATCTATATAACGGAAATTGCTTGGCGGAGCGGAATATAAAGCTATATGTGCGGTAATAAGCAATTGCCGCAAAAGGACTGCCGCAGTCTGCATAAGGGGCGGTAGCAAAATGATTTTTAAGCAGCAATTTGCCGCACCAACAGTTTTTCTAAACCAATGAAAATATCCCCAAAAACGGCTGAACTCAGCTGTTTTTGGGGATGGTTTTTGCAAGAGCTTTTGCTTGCAGACCCTTTATTTCCTATCTGAATATGCAGATTTTTTGGCCTTTTTTGAGATTTTCGCTCTCTAAGCCGTTGCCTGACTTGATTTTTTCCGGAGGCGCCATGTATCTCTTTGCAATATCCCACACGGTTTCGCCTTCCTCCGGGAAATATATTATTGCCGGAGGAAGAACGGCTTTTTCGCCGTTTTCGTCTATTTCTATGTCATCAATAATTTCAAGCTTTTCCTCTTTTAAAACCGTAATTGTCAGAATGATTATAAACCGCAACTCAAGACTTCGGTCGGAATTTATGTTGTAGCCGATATGGTCAAGCTCAACCTTTGCCTCGCAGATTGAATCGGGTTGTGCATTGGCAATATCAACGGAGCGGGAAAACGAACTTATATGGCTCAGCCCGTTTATGCCCTGCTGGTCATCATCGGAAATATACATAATATCGGAAAGAATTTCGCCGTCAACATTTATGCGCCCCTGCTCGATAGAAATTCCCGTAACTCTTGCCTCACCGCCGCAGTCGCAGATTCGGTAGATTCCCGGCATATAATCGGGAACTGCAACGGTTTCTTTGTGGGCAATCTGGGTGACGCTTTTATTTACAACATTTTCAATATTGTATGTATTCTTAGTCAATTTTACGGGGTTTTCCGTTCCGAATGCGTCGGAAATTGCCGATGCCTCAATGTTTTCGGTGGAGCGGAAAACACCGCTTGCCTTGACGCTCATGCTTATAAAACGCCGTAAGCCGTCTATGTCCTCATCAATGTCAAAATTTGTTTCCTTTACTATATATGAAGCGTCCAAGTCGCCCTCCGGGAGGCTGATTCCCTCTAAGGTTTCGTTAAACGGTACGGTTTCTTCAATAATGTTAACGGAATTATCGTCCGCCAGATACAGCAGTGAAATTTCTATATCGCCGCCGGCAATAATGCGATTGCTCTCATATCTGAAATTTGAGGACACACAGCGGACATTAAACTTTATAATATCATTGGCGTCGGGCTTACCGGACGGAATTTCCAGCTTTTCACGGACAATGAAATCCTGCTCCTCTTCGGCGGAACAGCAGGAAAGCTTGTAGTTTTCGCATTTGGTCTGAATTTTGCAGCCGTCATCAACTGCCGTAGGCAGGTTTGCATTTGTTGTCCGGCTTACTTTTGCGTCAATTCCGACGCAGCATTTAACGGTTAATTTGCGGCTGTTTACAATGGAATAGTCGATTTCTTCAATTGCTGCCTCCGCCCAGATGTGACTGCCGGCTTCTGCGCCCTTTGCTTCGGTGATGTGGCTGAAATCAAGAGCGGAAAACATGGATTTTATTCCGTTTCCGCCTTCGGGGCGGTATATAACCGTAAGGTATACAACTCCCTGTACATATACTTTATCCTGCTGGGAGGTTTTCTGCGTTATAACCGCCCTGCCGCAGACTTGAAGAATTTTTTCTATGTCGGGCTTTGTGTCGGGAACTATAAGGTCGTTTTCCACTTTGGTCTGACCGTATTTTGAACATATAACCTCTTTTAAAGCAATGTTTTTTTTCTGAATATTAACAGACATATATAATACCCCGTTTCGTCAAATATTTGCTGATATATATTTATGATAAATCAAAACAGGATATTCCCGAAATCAAAATAATCGGACAAAAGAATGTATCCTAAAGCAACCGCCAGAAATATTTTGTCGTCGCAGTCGCTGTCCAAAACCAGAAGCATAAGCCCGATTAAGAGAATATCTTCGGCGGTTATAATACCAAAAAATTTGTGAGTTTTGGGATCGTAAATTTCATGCGGCAAAAATGTGAGAGGATTGTTGCCGAACAACCCTTTGCCGGGCGGCATATCCTTTCCGGGCGGCGGATTGTGCCCCTGCCCCTGAGGCGTGTTGTGCCCCTGCCCCTGAGGCGTGTTGTGCCCCTGCCCCTGAGGCGTGTTATGCCCCTGCCCCTGAGGGGGATTGTGCCCCTGCCCCTGAGGGGGATTGTGCTCCTGCCCCTGAGGCGTGTTATGCCCCTGCCCCTGAGATGGACTGCGACCCTGCCATTGGGGCGGAGAATTTCCGCCGCTGCGGGGAGATTGATTATTATATCTTATATACATTTTTTACACACCTTTTGAATCGGTTTCTTTTATAACGGATAAAACCTTTGACATATTCATAAGCTTAACCGCCCGGTCAACCTTATTGCGGCGGCTTTCATGGAGAAACGGCTTTAAAGACATTAAAAGCCGGGCGTTTTCATCGTTTTTGCTGCTCTGCATGGCTGACATAATTTTCTGAAGCTTAAAAAACATTTCGAGGTCAAAGTCAAAACCGCTGTCGGAGCTATCCGTGCTGCCGGAGCCGTGATTGTCGGGCTCATCGCCGCCGGAGGCGAACATATTCATAATGCTTTGGAGCTTTGTCTGACCCTCGTCACCCGAAAACATTTCCTTAATTTTATCAACTGCTCCCTGAAAATCGAAATTATCCTCCATAGCCGCAACCTCCGATAAGTCTATTTATTGGGAAAAAACTTCTTAAATTCGGGCTGATTCTTCAGTTCGTTCATATCAACATTTTTGAGCTTTTCCGAAAGCTCTTGCTTATCGGTATTTTGAAGAACCTGTCTAACCTTATGCATCTGGCTTTCAGAAAGAACACCGCTCAGCTTCGACAGCCCAGCCTCAAGCTTTTCAGGCGTCATATCTGCGAGAATTTTATCAATATTCATAATCCTAAAACCTCCGAATCCTGATTTTTATGTCAATATATTATATGTATTTTGCCTAAAATAGTGACAAGATTGCAATCGTGTGCTATACTGATAATATTATATGTTTGGGAGTGATTTTATTGAAGGCGCTTATACTGAGCGATTCTCACGGACGGGTTATGAATATGATTGACGCTTATGAACGGGAGAAAAATATTGATATGGTAATGTTCGCAGGCGATGTTCACCGTGATGCGGAGGAGTTTATGCTCGCCTGCCCGAACGCCTGTGTGGCGGAGGTTCTTGGCAACAACGACTTTTTTGTGAAAAATGTTCCCGATGAAAGAATTTTCACCTTTGGCGGGAAAAAGGTTCTTTTGGTTCACGGGCACAAGCTGGGGGTCAGATATTCAACGGCACAGCTCCTTGCCTACGGCAAAAGAATAGGAGCGGACATCTGTGTTTTCGGCCATACCCACAGCCGTACCTATGAGGTTTCCGACGGCATAACGCTTATAAACCCGGGAACTGCCGCAAGAAGCTATGCGGTTCTGACGGTTGACGGCGAAAATATAAGGACGGAATTTAAAGATATATAACGAGAATACAGCAATATGGATAAAAATCCAAAGAAAACAATAAATGACAAAAAATGCTTGACCTTTTGGTCAATTTAGTGTAAAATATAATGGTGTAACAAAATTGTAACATAAAATTAACAAACTTGAAATACTAAATACGATAAGCTATCACAAAACTTTGATATTATTTGAAAAGTTTGATTGTGAGGTGATATTTTGACTGAAGAAAAGGAAAACGGGAAAAAGAAGCACGAGCATAAGCCGAAGAAATTCGGTAAGGCAATAGGTGTTGACAATAAAACGAAAAATACCTCGGACAGAGCGTTTATGGTGGACCAAAAGAGCGTTTATATGCACCAGGTCAGCGCGCTTTGGAGCGGCTTTAGAAAATACATATATTCAGGCATAATTGCGATTGTATTTTTTACGGTTATATGCGTTTTCTTCAGCATGAAAAATTATGCGTTGGGCTATGAGCTTATTATTGACGGCGAAATTCTGGGCTATGTTGACGATCAGGAGGTAGTTAAAAAAGCTATAGACGAGGCGAGAGTTGTGGTGGCAAACTACGCAGGAGCGGATGAGGAATACAGTAAAAATCCCGAATATATCCGCAGGCTTGTCGACCGGGATGAGTGCCTTACGGAGGACGGCATAAAGGAATATCTTTTGTCAAATTTCGACATTGTTCCCACTTACGGTATTTATATTGACGGTGAATTTGTGACGGCGGTTACCTCTGAGGAGATTGCAAAGGGAGTCAAGGAGGAATATCTCAAGCGTTTTGCAGGGGTTGAAATAACGGATGATACGGTTCTTGAAACAAAGGAAAAATACACATACAGCCTTGACTATGACCACGGAATCAATGAATTTTCGACCTTTGAGGAGGCGATAAGCATCCTTTCGGGGACGGACAAGGTTCCGGAAACATATACGGTTCAGGAGGGGGACACTCTTTCGGGGATTGCGGAAAAGTTCGGAATGGTGAGCAGCGTTGAAATTGTTGCCATGAACCCGAATCTGGCGGATGGCGACACAATCCGCGTCGGCGATGAAATAATTGTGGAAAAAGCGGTTCCGCTCTTATCCGTTGTTGCAACGAGAACTGTTGATTACGAAGAGGAAACGCCCTATCAGATAGAAACTCAGGATGACCCGACTATGTATCAGGGTGAATATTCGGTTGTTTCTGCAGGTGTTAAGGGTAAGGTCCGCAAGGTTGCAAAGGTAAGGACGGAAAACGGAATTGTGGTTGACAGCGAAGTTATATCCGAGGAGGTTTTAAGTGAACCGGTTACGGAAATCCGCAAGGTGGGGACGATGGTTCCGCCGCAGTTTATAAGACCTGCAGGCGGCTCGCTTTCCTCAACCTTTGGAACGCGCTGGGGCAGAAATCATAACGGAATTGATATTGCAGGCTCCTACGGTTCGAGCATAAAGGCTGCCGCTTCCGGTAAAGTTACTTATGCGGGCTGGATGAGCGGCTACGGGAATTATATTATAGTGGACCACGGTAACGGCTATCAGACCGCATACGGGCATTGCAGCACCATTTGCGTGTCCAAGGGTCAGTCGGTTAAACAGGGACAGGAGATTGCAAAGATGGGCAGCACGGGAAGAAGTACGGGAACTCATCTGCATTTTGAAATAAAGAAAAACGGGGTTTATCAGAACCCGCTTAATTATGTATCCTACTGATTGGGGGAGTGGTAAATAATGGATAAGAAAATTTTGGTTGTAGACGACGAAAAGCCGATTGTTGATATACTTAAGCTTAATCTGCAAAAGGAAAATTATGAAGTTTATGAGGCATACGACGGGGAAGAGGCGCTTCTTAAGGCGCAGACTCTTCAGCCGGACCTCGTTTTGCTTGATGTTATGCTGCCTAAGATGGACGGTTTTACGGTCTGCCGTAAAATCCGCGAAACTTCAACCGTTCCGATTCTCATGCTTACTGCGAGAGAGGAGGAAGTTGACAAGGTTTTGGGTCTTGAACTGGGCGCTGACGACTATATAACAAAGCCTTTCAGCATAAGGGAGCTTATGGCGAGAATTAAAGCGAATATGCGCCGTACCTCTCCAAGCGGAACGAATGTCAAGGAGGAAAGCGAAACTCTCGAAATCGGCGACTTTGTTCTTGATTTTAACCGTTATGAGCTTTATAAAGGCGGAAAGCTTGTCGACCTTACCGTCAGGGAATTTGACCTTATAAAATTTCTTGCGAGCCAGCCTAACAGAATTTTTTCAAGACAAAAGCTTCTTGAAAGCGTATGGGACTATGAGTATTACGGCGATGTCAGAACGGTGGATGTTACCGTTCGCCGCGTCCGTGAAAAAATCGAGGATGACCCGTCGCAGCCGGCGCACATTATGACAAAGCGCGGCGTGGGATATTATTTTCAGCCGTAATGATAAGTGTGACGGTGATTGCCGTGGGGAGGATAAAGGAAAAGTTTTTTTCTGCGGCGGTGGAGGAATACAGAAAGAGGCTGGGAAGGTATTGCGATTTTAAAATTGTTGAGGTGAAGGATGAACCTACGCCCGAAAATCCGTCCGAACGGGAAAAAGAACTTGTTCTTATGAAAGAGGGAAAGCGTATTGAAGAGAAAATTCCCAAAGGGGCGTATGTTGTCAGCCTCTGCGTGGAAGGCGGACAGGAAAGCTCTGAGGAACTGGCGGGGCTTTTAACCGACGCCGCAAATGAAGGATGGAGCCGTATTGTGTTTATAATAGGCGGGTCTTTCGGACTCTCGGCGGAGATAAAAAATTTGTCGAAAAAGAGGCTCAGCTTTTCAAAAATGACTTTTCCGCATCAGCTTATGCGTGTGATTTTATCGGAACAGATATACAGAGCCTTCACGATTATTGAGGGAAAGACATATCATAAGTGAAAAACGGGCATGAGTATAGGTTAAATGTGTTCCGGATACAAAAAGCGTGGCGAAATTTCCGCTGCGCTTTTATATTCGGTAGGCACAGAAAACTTCGCTCCGACTTTTACTGTGGGACGGGGTATATCTCCGTATTTTGCCGCGCAGGGCACAGCTTTTGTACCCGATTTTGCAAATATAATTGCACATATTATATTGCGGCGGCACAGCTTTTGCGTACGCCGGCAAGGCTGAGCGCAGGAAGCGGGAAACGCAAAAATTTATTGATCAAGATGAATTTACCAAAAAATTTCCGTGAGGATAGAAAGTAAATTTACAGAGAAATCTCACACGCCCAAGATTTTTCCGTGAGGATAGAAAGTAAAAATCATTTACTTTCTATCCTCATTTTTTATTTAGTCTGTCCGGCGAATTGGGACATTCGTTATCTGTGCATTTTGTACATTCAGCCATACTGTGCTCCTTCAAACAACACATCAGATAATCGCATTCGTTACAGCAACACTCGGTAATATTTCCGTCTTTATTCAGGTGTTCCCCGTTGCCGGGGCAGTTTTCCCCGCAATTCCCCGGAATCAATTCAATGCCCGTCACATCTGTAACCATTTTTACAACACCTCCCAATTTGTATAATCTCCAATACTAAAACCGGTTTTGCATAATAAAAAGAACTGTTTCGATTACAATATATAAATGTTCATCTTCAGAACTCACTATAACATATTTTGGAGATAAAATCAATATATAAATGTTCATCTTTGTAACAAAAAAGGAGACAGATATGAAAATATATTGGTATAACGGAAAGAAAAATATTATAGGCGAGAATTTAAAGAAAATCAGGCTGGAAAGGAAATTGACGCAGGACGAAGTTGCCGCAAAATTACAGCTTAAGGGTTACGAATTTGACAGAATAACGGTGCTTAGAATCGAAAAGGGTCTGCGTTTTGTCCCGGATTACGAAGTGAAAATGTTGTGCGAGGCATTGGAAGTGCCTTATAGTGCGTTTTTTGATTAGAAAATTAAAACGCTAAGAGGTGAAATTCCGTATCTATGGCTTTGCCGCGCAGGGCACAGCTTTTGCACCCGATTTTGCAAATATAATTGCACATATTATATTGCGGCGGCACAGCTTTTGCGTACCGCCGGCAAAGCTGAGCACAGGAAGCGGGACTTTCTGCCTTGCGGGGGTTGTGTGAAATTTCGGATGCCGAACAGGGAAGTTGTAAATTTGGCGGCAAAAGTAAAATTTATGCTTAATTTAGGCTCAAGGAAATAAAAGCCCATATTGCTGCGGCTTTATAATGCCCGAAAAAAATTGCCGGAATTTATGGAAATTTATTGCAATTTTTGATTTATTGTGATATAATGTCTTCATATTTCTATTTTTCCCTGAAAGGATTGTTTTAAAATGATAATATCAACCCGGATTTGTATGCTGGCGGCAATACTTATATATATTGCAATGATGCTGTACATAGGTATTTCCTGTATGAGAAAGAATAAAAGTACCGATGATTTTTATCTCGGAGGAAGAACCCTCGGTCCGTGGGTTACTGCAATGAGCGCCGAAGCGTCTGATATGAGCGGATGGCTTCTTATGGGACTTCCCGGAGTTGCGTATCTTGCAGGCTTTGCGGAGGCTGCGTGGACGGCTATCGGACTTGCTTTGGGGACATATCTTAACTGGCTTATTGTAGCAAAGCGGTTAAGACGATATAGCGAGGCGTGCGGCGCAACAACAATTCCTGATTTCTTTATGAAGCGTTACCGTGATGACAGCCGCGTCCTCAGTATTATAGCGGCGCTTATTATAGTGATTTTCTTCGTACCCTATACGGCATCGGGATTTATGAGCTGCGGTAAGCTCTTCTCGGCGCTTTTCGGAATGGACTACACAAAGGCAATGGTTATCTGTGCTGTTGTTATTGTTGCTTATACAACACTGGGCGGATTCCTTGCCGCAAGCACAACAGACTTTATCCAAAGCATAGTTATGACAATTGCGCTTTTCGTTGTAATAGGCTTTGGCGAAGGCATAGCGGGCGGGTTTGAAAATATATTTGCTCAGGCAGGAAAGCTCCCGTCTTATCTCAGCCTTACAAGTACATATGACCCCTCAACGGGCGGAAGCATACCTTACAGTGCACTCACGATTGCCTCGCTTCTTGCGTGGGGCCTCGGTTATTTCGGTATGCCCCATGTCCTTTTGAGATTTATGGCAATTGAGGATGCAAAAAAACTCAAAATGTCACGCCGCATTGCCTCTGTTTGGGTTGTAATTTCCCTTGCCGTTGCCATTTTGATAGGCGTTGTAGGCATGGCGATGACAAAGGCGGGCGCGATTTCCGTTCTGACCGATGCGAATTCCGAAAATATTATTGTGCATATTGCAAATTTGCTCAGCCGATACGGCTATGTTCCGGCGATTGTTGCAGGCATCATCCTTTCCGGTATTCTTGCGGCAACTATGTCCACGGCGGATTCTCAGCTTCTTGCGGCGTCATCCAGTGTGTCAACGGATATAATGGGTGTGTTTAAGAAGAACCTCAGCAACAAATCAACAATGATTATCGCAAGAGTAACCGTTATTGCAATATCGATAATTGCGGTGTTTATTGCCAGAAATCCCGAAGGCTCAATTTTCAGAGTAGTATCCTTTGCGTGGGCGGGCTTCGGAGCATCGTTCGGTCCCGTTGTACTCCTTTCGCTTTTCTGGAAACGCTCAAATAAATGGGGTGCGGTTGCGGGAATGATAGCCGGCGGCGCCATGGTGTTTATTTGGAAATATGTTATTGCAGGGCTCGGCGGCATATTTGCAATTTATGAACTGCTTCCCGCTTTCATATTTGCCTGCATTGTTAATATTGCCGTAAGTCTTTTGACTAAAGCCCCCTCAAGAGAAATCACTGACGAATTTGAATCAGTATCGAAAATGGTATAAGATGTATAAAATTAAAAAGTAATCGGAAAATGTCAGGTGGTTTTGGAATTTTATATTTAAAACCGCTTGACATTTTCTGTTTTTTATTATATTATAGAGGATGAGAGATACTAATATATTTTAGAGATGTTTTTCGGCTTTTAGCATGATAGATAAAGAATGGAGCGAAAAAAATGTTGTTTGGACAGGACATAGGAATTGACCTTGGAACGGCATCGGTTCTTGTTTATGTCAAAGGAAGAGGAATCGTAACAAAAGAGCCGTCTGTTGTGGCAATAGATAAAAATACCAACAAGCTTTGGGCTGTGGGCGAGGAAGCACAGAAAATGCTGGGCAGAACGCCGGGGAATATTGTTGCCATCCGTCCGCTTAGAGACGGCGTTATTTCGGATTACAACACCACAGAGCGTATGATAAGATATTTCCTCGGCAAGATAGGTAAGCGCTCTTTCTTTAAACCGAGGGTTATAATCTGCGTTCCCAGCGGAGTAACAGAAGTTGAAGAAAGAGCTGTTATCGATGCGGGAATCCAGGCAGGTGCGGGCAAGGTTCATCTTATTGAGGAGCCTATTGCGGCGGCGATTGGCTGCGGAATCGATATTGCTCAGCCGTACGGGTCGATGATTGTTGATATGGGCGGCGGAACAACCGATGTTGCGGTTATTTCACTGGGCGGTATCGTAACCAGTGAATCCATAAAGGTCGCCGGCGATAAATTCGACGAGGCGATAGTGAGATATATCAGAAAGAAATATAATATTCTTATAGGCGAAAGAACTGCCGAGGAAATGAAAGTAAATATTGGCTGCGTATATAAAAGGGAGGATCATCCCTGCATGGAAATGCGCGGCAGAAGCCTTGTGACGGGGCTTCCCAAGACGATAACTGTCACTTCAGACGAAATGCTTGAGGCTCTTTCTGAGCCTGCGGCGTGCGTTGTTGAGGCGGTTAAGGCGGTTCTTGAAAAAACCCCGCCGGAGCTTATCGGTGATATAAGTGCAAGAGGAATTGTTCTAACAGGCGGAGGTTCCTTGGTGTACGGAATGGATAAGATTATTCAGGCGGAAACCGGGATAAAAACCTATATTGCCGATGATGCTGAATCCTGCGTTGCTTTGGGAACAGGTAAGGCTCTTGACAATATCCACATTCTCCAGAGTTATAATGCAACCACTCGCCGGAGAAATTAAATCAGAAATTTATTAAAAGAAACATATTATAAGGAGTGAAATGAAATGACAAAAAAAATTATGGCAATGCTGCTGATCGTTACTATGGTTATTTCGCTTGGTGCCGTGACAGGCAGCGCAGAGGGGACGCCGAGCACTGTGAAAGAGGTTATCTATGCTTACGGCGAATCAATAGGTCTTGATGAAAGTGGTGTAAACGCTTGGCTCAGCCGTACAATTATGGTTCCGACGGATGTTAAGCTGAGAGAGGAAGGTTCTGCCGATTTTGTAGACGGCCCGATTACGGTCAAAGAAAAAACAACGGGAAATATTTCAACCTTTGATTATCAGGCAACACTGGACATGACGAAGGTCCGCGAGGCGTTTGAAGATTATACGGCGGCGGCAAACCGTGTGATAGCATCAAGCAATGTAGATGATGCGGGTAAGGAAGCTCTTTATGCTGAGCTTGGAAGTATGCCGGTAAGAGGTTCATTTACCATTAAAATTGTTGTTCCGGAATCAAACTTTGAGATTCCCGAATATATCACAGAGTCGGGAAATATGGCCGGATTCAACGATGCGGCAAAGAAGATATTCCATGAAGTAAGCCGAACAATCGAAGAAAATGTCATAACAATTGAGATTGGGGTAGGCGGTACGGCAACTGCAAACTCTGATTACGCAACTAAAGCAGAGCTTGCGGCTAACCTTGGCGAAGATCTTGTGTTCGAGTGTGACGGCATACAGCCCAAAGAGTTTGGCACATATAAGACAATGGGATATATTTCCGGTCAGACTGTTATAGGCGATGGTATAGCTACAATATCATATAAGACGGAGGCTATGCCCGAGATAGGCACTATCGACGGACAGGACGCTCCTGCCGCAACTCTTACCGTAAGTAAGAAGTCCTCTTCTGCAACTTCTTCGAGCAGCAGCAGTAGCAGCGGAACGGTAACTGTTTCCTTTGTGGTTGACGGAAAAGTTATTGAGACTGTATCCGGAAAAGATGGTGTAAATGTAGCACTTTCAGATATAGACCCGGGTGAAAAAGAGGGCTATACATTTGAAGGCTGGTATACCGATGAAGCTCTTACCGTGCCTTTTACGGAGGAAACAAAGGTAACTGCCGACCTCAAGCTTTACGCTAAGTGGACGGAAAACGCAGATACTCCCGATACTCCCGATGTTAAAATATCGTTTAAAGATGTTTCCGAAAACGATTGGTTCTATGATTCTGTAAACTATGTATGTGAAAACAAACTGTTCTTTGGTGTTACGGAGGATGAATTTGCTCCGAACAGCGCTCTTACAAGAGCAATGCTTGTAACTGTACTGTATCGTGCAGAGGGCGAGCCTGCCGTAAACAAGAGCATACCGTTTGCGGATGTTGACGGCGGTTCATATTACGAAAATGCGGTTATCTGGGCACAGCAAAACGGCATTGTAAACGGTATTACAGAAAATGAGTTTGCACCGAATGAAAACATCACCCGTGAGCAGATTGCGGCGATAATGTTTAGATATGCAAAATACAAAGGCTATGATGTAAGCGTAGGAGAAAACACAAATATTCTTTCCTACACCGACGCGGAAAGCATTTCGGATTATGCGACCTCTGCTATGCAATACGCTGCAGGTTCGGGCTTGATGAAGGGCAGGTCAGATACAACAATCAATCCGCTTGATAATGCAACAAGAGCGGAAGTTGCAGCAATCCTGCAAAGATTTATAGAATCAAATAAATAAATGATAAGCCAGGCGTCAGCGCTTGATGAAAATACCCCGTTTGAGAATTCAAACGGGGTATTTAGGTTGTCGAAAAAGTCCGGAAAAGCTCAGAATTTCCGGACTTTTTTGACAGTCTGAAAGGAGCTGTCGCAAAATGCGGCAGCTCCTTTGGGGTGGACGCAAAATAGTGCT
>JAEDLZ010000011.1 GCA_016303265.1 Clostridiales bacterium | reverse complement strand
AATGTATGCTTTATACTTGAGCATTTTTCAAGCCGAGGGCGTCCGCCGAAGACGAAGTAATTTTCAAAGTAAAATTACCAACGGAAGTGAGCAAAAGCCTTATTAGCTTCAGCCATCTTGTGTGTGTCTTCTTTCTTTTTGAATGCACCGCCCGTGCTGTTTGTTGCATCCATAAGCTCGTTTGCAAGTCTTTCAGCCATTGTTCTCTCATTTCTCTGACGAGCGTAGAGAGTAATCCAACGAAGACCCAAAGTTTCTCTTCTGTCAGCACGAACTTCGATCGGAACCTGATAGTTAGCCCCGCCAACACGCCTTGCTTTAACTTCGAGAACAGGCATTACAGCGTTCATAGCTTCCTCAAAAACCTCAACCGGGTCTTTGCCTGTTTTTTCTTTGATTATATCAAACGCACCATAAACGATAGACTGGGCTACACCCTTCTTGCCATCGAGCATGATGTTATTGATAAGACGAGTAACAGTTTTACTGTTATAAAGTGGATCAGGTAACACGTCACGGCGTGCAATATGTCCTTTTCTTGGCACTTATCTTCCCTCCATTTCTTAGTGGTTAAATGTTCCACAAGGTACTCAATACCCAAAGGGTACTGCTAGCGCTGTATTCTACTACTCATCAGTGGGAACCTATGTTCGCTTCGATATATATAAAATAGTAATATACGCACTATAATAATTTCTAAAAATTCAAGATGTTTAAAGCAGACTATTTAGCCTCTTTCGGTCTCTTTGCACCGTATTTGGATCTTGCCTGATTACGCTTAGCAACACCTGCCGTATCAAGTGTACCGCGGATAATGTGATAACGAACACCCGGAAGGTCTTTTACTCTTCCGCCTCTGATTAACACAACGCTGTGTTCCTGAAGATTATGTCCCATACCGGGAATATAAGCAGAAACCTCGATACCGTTTGTGAGTCGTACTCTGGCAACCTTACGGAGAGCGGAATTCGGCTTTTTGGGAGTCATCGTCCTTACAGATGTACAAACGCCTCTCTTTTGCGGAGAATCCTGGTCTGTTGTTCTTTTCTTAATGGTATTGAACCCCTTTAAGAGTGCAGGAGCCGTTGACTTCTTTTCAGCTGTCGCTCTACCTTTCTTTACCAATTGGTTAAATGTTGGCACTTCATATTCACCCCCTGTGATATAATTTATATAAAAACGCGCAAAGCGCATTTTTAACTAAAGAATCACCGCAACAGCGGTGGGAACATCAACTCTGCAGGCTTTTGCAAGCTCCTTCATTGTGTCCACATATACAATTTGAACCGCATTTTGGCGGCAAAGCTCCTCCAGCGGAACTTTTATATAGGAATCGGCATCCTCTGATATATATGCCAGCCTCGCCTTTCCCGTCTCGATAGCCTTTTTCGATTGTTTCAGACCGACGACATGGTCCTCAGTTTGTAATCTTTTCATTGCATATTACTCCTGTTTTTCATCGTAAGGAGAGTATTATCCCGATTATAGCATATCGGACCGAAAAATTTCCGCAACCAAAATTTCCTGCGCATCCGTATGTTAAATCCGCAAAAGCGTCGGTGAGCCTTCGCTTTACTTAAAACAGATGCCCGCCGCCGGAAAACAGAGGACATCCATCTACGGTTATAAATACTTCTCCACTCTGAACATAAGCATATCTATCTTAACATTTTTTGACTGATTTGTCAAGCCACTATATATAGATTTTCCCTGTAAAATCAGTACAAAATAGCGGATTTTTCCTTTACTTCATTATGTAGGTTGCACAACTTGTCCAAGAATAATCGCTCTGCTTTCAAAAAACAGGCAGGGGCTGTAGCAAAACGATTTTTGAAATCGGGTTGACTGCAGCCCCTGTTTTCATTGGATTGAGAAGCTGCCGGGTGCAAATTGCTGTCTAAAAACCATTTTGCTGCAGCCCCGCCTTTTTCAGTATGTAAAATTTCGCCTTATTTTCTTTTATCCGCCCCGTCTGCGGCAAAACCGACTTTCTTTTAACACTTTTAATATAACATTCAAAGCCGAATATACTGCGGCAGTTACGGCAATTGCCGCTGCCGCCTCAACGGCTGTTGTGCCGATTTCGGGAGCGTACAGGGAAAGAAGCAGTGTCACACCCGTACATATTATGGGCAAAACGATAATTTCCCGGATATTTTCTCCGATTTTTGCGGATTTATTTATACGCATAAAGGTCAGGGCGCAGGTTAAAATATTGCTTATAAATGTCATAGCGATTATAACATCGGCTCCGCCCAGCGGTAAAGCAAAATAGATAAGAGAGAGTCTTACGGCGGAATCGAAAAGGCTGTATTTGAGAAGCTTCATTTGTTCGCCCATTCCGCTCAGCATATTTGTTGAAATTGTATCAATCAGCATTATGGGACAGAGCAGCGACATAGGTTTTATAAATTTAGCAGCGGCAGTATCGCCGTACATAAGAAAAGCAAGCCGATTTGAAAAGATAAAAAATATGCAGAAAATCAAACAGCCGCAAAACCATGCCGCCTTATAGACCCTGCAAACAATTTTTTTGAGGCTTCCGCCTGCCTCGGCTCTTGAAATTTCGGGGACAAGCAGAGCCATAAACGGTGAAATCAGCGACAGGGGAAAGGTAAGAAGCGGCATTGCCATTCCGTGAATAAGACCATAGGTTTTAAGTGCGGATTCCGCCCCCATGCCGAACCTGCGGAATCCCCGCACAATCCAGATGTCCTCAAGCATTCTTAAAAACGAACTCCCCACAGACGAAATCGTCATGGGAAGGGTAAGCCTCAGAATTGAAAGCGCCTGGCTTTTTGCCGCGGCTTTTTCATTGTACCTATGTTTTTTTGCCAGATACCACAAGCAAAGGTATCCGCAGGAGGACATTTCTCCGACTGTAAGCCCCAGAAATACTGCGCAGCAGCCTTTTTCCACCCCGCAGGGCAGCCAGCGGTTAAGCAAAAGGCTGATTACCGAAATTTTGACCGCCTGCTCAACAAATTCCGAGGATGCAGGAATAATCGCACGGCGGACAGCATAAAAATAGCCTTTGATACAGTATGAAATTCCCATAAAAATCACGCTTGGAGAAATGCAGACAAGGCATCTTGCCGTGCGTATATCCTTTAATATAACCAATGCAATCTTATCCGCCGCAAAATATATAAACGCATTACATAAAATTCCTGCCGAAATAATCATTGTCACTGCGGTCCGGACAGTTTTGCCGGCGTAAGCAAACTCGCCCCGGCTGTGGCGTATGGAAACAAGCCTTGATACGGCCGAACCCATTCCCGCCGAAGCCAGATTGAGAATTATTCCGAAAGCGCTCATAACAAGGGAAAATATGCCCATTCCCTCGCTCCCTATCTGCCCGGAATACCACGCGCGGAAGGAAAAATCAATCGTTTTTGCAACGACTCCCGCAAAAACCGCAACAGCGGTGTTTTTGAGTACGCCATTATCCGACATTTTCCCGCGCTCCCTTCCAAACAATCATTCAGCCATTTAGATTATATCGCTATAACTCGTCCGTTATGAGAGCAAAACATTATTCATCTTTGCTATTGATTTTTTAGTATTTTTGTGTATAATATGAATTAGTTAGAATTTTATTGGTGGGAGGCTCTTTTACCATGAATGACAACCGACCCGAAAAAGCTGCATCAAGGGATAAAAAATTTTCTGTTTTAAGCCGCAAACGCCTTGTTATTGCGGTTTTAATCGCTGTGCTTGCCGCCGTTTTTGCCGGTGTTTTTGTCTACGCCGGAACATATTCGAGGGTTTACCCCAACACCTATATAGGCAGCACAAAGGTCAGCGGTCTTACATATGACAAACTTAAGGAAATCATTGATAACGATTCCGACGCAATAAAAATTCCCGATAAACTCACATTTGAGCTTAATGACGACAGTATTTCGATTTCTTCCGAAGAAATATCGCTTGAGCCCGATACTGACAAAACGGCAGCCCTCGCTATGGGCAGCCGCGCGGGAAAGGGAATTTTCAAAAGAGCCATTACATACTTTGGCAGTCTTTTCGGAAAAAGCAAAATAAATCCCGAGTTTAAATATGACGAGGAAAAGCTTTGCAAAATAATTTCCGATTTTGCCGAGAAATACGAAACCCCGCCTGTTGACGCAAGCTATGAAATAAACGGCAATGAGCTTACGATTATAAAAGGTCACGGCGGAAAGGCTGTCGACATGGACGCCATGTACAGCAAACTTCAGAAATCGCTTCTCAGCGGAAACAACCCGGCAATAAAGCTGTCCTTGGTAGACGCCGAGGGGGAAGAGCTTAATCTTGATAAATTCTATGAAGAAATCACATCCCCTGCCGCTGACGCTTATTATACAAGGCTTGAGGACGGAAGTATAGCCGTTGTCCCGGAGCGGCCGCAGATAAAAGTTTCCAAAGACGCAATCAAAAAGGCGCTTGATTCCGATAAGGAAAGGGTAACCTTAACGGTTAAAACAAGCCCTGCTCAAATTAAGAAGGCCGACCTTGAAAGTAAAATGTTCTGCGGAACAATGGGGAGCTGGACCAGCTATTTCACCGCAAGCAACAAGGAACGGTCGGCAAATGTCGCCCTCTCCGCCTCGAAAATAAACGGCAAGGTTCTCCTTCCGGGCGAAACCTTCTCCTATGACAACACGGTGGGACCGCGAACGACGCAGAACGGGTTCAAATACGCCGGGGTTTATATTAACAACAAGGTGGAACAGGGCATAGGCGGCGGTATATGCCAGACCTCGTCAACCCTTTATTCTGCCGTGCTTTACGCAAACCTTGAAATTGTTTCGAGAACATCTCACTCACTCCCCGTAAGCTATATGCCTGCCGGGCAGGACGCAACAATTTCCGAAGGTTATATTGATTTCAAGTTCAGGAACAATACGAATTATCCCGTTAAAATTGACGCTCATGTAAACGGCGGCAGTATTACCTGTAATATAATCGGAACGCCGGTTTCGGGGCAAAAGGTTGTCATAAACAATACAACTACAGCGGTTTACGAACCGAAAATCGAGGTTGTTACCGACGCTTCAATTCCCGTAGGATATAAGAAAACCGTAACAGGTTCAAAGGGCAGTGCGGTATCTTCCACAAGAACCGTATATCAAAACGGAACGGTTGTCAAAACGGAAAAACTCACAAGAAGTGTATATAATTCCACTCCCACTACGGTCACGGTAAATCCCGATGATAAAGATAAGCCAATTGACAGTCTTACGGAATATTCGGCAGAAGCCTTTGCTCCTGCACCGCAGCAGCAAGAAATGGAAAACGCTCCTGCAGAATCCCCATCTGAACCCTCATCGGAAGAAGCCGAAAAATCCGAGGAGAATTTCACGGAAGTATAACATCAGCATTGTGTCACTGTATACACCCATCCGTCCGTTTGCAATACGCTTCGCTGGACATATGGCAAATTAGCGGTTTTTATTAAAGATTGCCTCATAAAATATACTTTCAGATGCAAAAAGCCCTGTTTTGCTGTGTGCAAGGCGCAATTTTGCCATATGCAAAGCAGGGGGTTGCCATAGCAGTTCACGGGTTCGCTATATGGAAAGCAGGGATTTACGCACAAAAAGGGGCGATGGCAAAATAGCCCGCGACAACACTAAACAAAATAATCCCCGAAAACAGCTAAATCCAAACTGTTTTCGGGGATATTTTAATTTGCCTATAAAACTGTTTTGTGCAAAATGCTATTCAAAAATTTTTTTGCTATAGCCCATTTATTGCACTTTTAATTTAGACCAAATTACTTAAGTTCAACAGTTGCGCCGGCTTCTTCCAGCTTTGTCTTCATAGCTTCAGCCTCATCCTTTGCAACGGCTTCCTTAAGAGTTGTGGGTGCGCCCTCAACAGCCGCCTTAGCTTCACCAAGACCTAATCCTGTGAGGTCCTTAACAGCCTTGATTGTGGGCATCTTCTTGTCTGCGGCAAAGCCTGTAAGAACAACATCAAATTCTGTCTTCTCTTCAGCAGCAGGACCTGCGGCAGCACCGCCTGCAACCATAACGGGAGCAGCAGCAGATACGCCGAATTCCTCTTCGAGAGCCTTAACCAAATCGTTTACTTCCAAAAGTGTAAGTTCTTTAATTTCTTCAACTAACTTCATTACATCAGCCATTTTAAAATTCCTCCGTTTTTTAATATTTCGGGGCAGTGCCCCATTTACTTTTAAACTAAATTTTCAAATTACTCTGCGTCTTTTTTCGCAATAGCGTCCAAAGCTCTTACTAAGCTGCTGACTGGAGCCTGAAGGCTTCCCAGCATTTTAGAAATAAGAACTTCCTTGCTGGGAATACTTGCGTATACCTTAACCTCATCAACGCCTATAACCTTACCGTCGATAAATCCGGCTTTGATTTCGAGCTGTTCATTGTCCTTTGCAAATTCAACCAAAACCTTTGCCGGAGCAATAACATCTGTCGCACTGGTTGCAAGAGCGGTAGGTCCGTTAAGCACCGGGTCAAGTTCCCCAAGACCAACCTCATTTGCGGCAAAACGGGTCAAAGTATTCTTAACAATAGAATATTCAACCCCTGCTTCACGAAGCTTTTTGCGAAGCTCTGTGTCCTGCGCAACAGTTAAACCTCTGTAGTCGGCAATAACACCTGCCTGAGCATTTTTAAGTCTTTCTGTTATTTCAGCCACTACAGCCTTCTTGCTTTCCAAAACTTTTTCACTTGGCATTAAAATTTCCTCCTTTCAAAGTCTGCTCAAATTCCGCTTCAGCGGAATTTATATTGAAAAATCCCTCGCAGACAGCGAGGGATTAAATCGTCAACGACTTTTCTCCTCGGCAGGATTTACGGCAAATGCCACCTGCTGTCTGCGGAAAATATTCACTTATTCGCCCATGCGGTTCTGGCGCCCGCATACATACAGAAATACATACCTAAAACCCGCCATTTATAAGGGTTATAAGGAAGCTGCACTCTGTATTGCGCCGGTTTAAAATTAACCGTCAATCTTGGCTGTGTTAACCTTGATACCGGGTCCCATTGTTGTTGCGACGGTAACCGATCTGAGATACTGACCCTTTGCAGCAGCCGGACGAGCCTTAACAACTGCACTCATGAGCGCATTGAAGTTCTCGGTAAGCTTTTCCGGACCGAAAGAAGCTTTTCCCAAAGGGCAGTGGATAATGTTCGTTTTATCCAATCTGTACTCGATTTTACCGGATTTGATTTCGCTTATAGCTTTTGTTACATCCGGTGTAACCGTGCCTGCCTTTGGGTTCGGCATAAGGCCCTTAGGACCGAGCGTTTTACCTATGCGCCCTACAACGCCCATCATGTCGGGAGTTGCGACAACAATATCAAAATCAAACCAGTTCTCGGACTGAATCTTCTGAACCAAGTCCTCAGCGCCTACATAATCAGCGCCTGCCGCCTTAGCCTCTTCAGCCTTGCCTTCTCTTGCAAACACAAGAACACGGACATTTTTACCTGTTCCGTTAGGAAGAACAACAGCGCCCCTTACCTGCTGATCAGCATGTCTGGAGTCAACACCTAACTTAATGTGAATTTCAACTGTTTCATCAAACTTAGCTTTTGCAGTCTGACATACAAGATTTAAAGCTTCGCTTGAGTCATATAATTTGCCTTTTTCAAGAAGCTTTACGCTGTCCTGATATTTTTTACCCTTTTTCATAAATTTCCTCCTAATAGTGGTTAATGCAGGGTTGCGCACCTTATTGCAAAGCCGTTTCCCCTCCCACGATTTAACACCGCTGACTATTCCTCAACGGTAACGCCCATGGATCTTGCTGTTCCTGCCACCATAGACATAGCAGCTTCAAGCGACGCTGCGTTAAGATCCGGCATTTTCTGCTTAGCAATTGCTTCAAGATCAGCTTTTGAAAGCTGAGCAACCTTAGTCTTGTTCGGAACTCCCGAACCGCTTGTAATCTTGCAAGCCTTTTTAATAAGAACAGCAGCCGGCGGAGTTTTTGTAATAAATGAGAAAGATCTGTCCTGATAAACCGTGATAACTACCGGGATAATAAGACCCGCATCACCTTTTGTCTTTTCATTGAACTGCTTACAAAAATCCATAATGTTAACGCCGTGCTGACCAAGAGCAGGACCAACCGGCGGTGCAGGTGTAGCCTTCCCGGCTTCAATCTGCAATTTGATGTAACCTGTAATTTTCTGAGCCATTTTTCATGACACCTCCCTTTCCAACAAACGTGGTAATACCGAGACCGCCGCAGGGCAGCCCCTCCCACAAGTCCGATGCACCGCACCGAATATATAATACAGCATATGCTGTGTGGGTAACAAATTAACTTAAGGGTTCAACCTGATTAAATTCAAGCTCAACCTCTGTATCTCTGCCAAACATGGAAACCCTTGCCTTAACTTTCTGCCTGTCCATAAGTATGGCATCTATAACCCCGACGAAGCCTTCAAGCGGGCCGTACTTAACCCTTATGCTGTCGCCGACTGAGAAATCAATGCTTACAGTCCGTTTTTCAAGACCCATATTTATGATTTCCTGTTCTGTAAGCGGAACCGGTTTGGACCCGGGACCTACAAATCCCGTAACTCCGCGGCAGTTTCTCACAACATACCAGCTTTCATCCGTCATAATCATCTTGATTATAACATAGCCCGGAAAAAGCTTGCGCATAACCGTTTTCTTCTGGTCATCCTTTACCTCAACAACTTCTTCCATGGGAACGCTTACTTCCTGAATAACATCCTGCATGTTACGATTTTCAATTGTCTTTTCTATATCGGCCTTTACCTTATTCTCATAGCCGGAATAGGTGTGAGCCACATACCATTTTGCTTCTGCCATATAACCGGGATATCCCGTTCCCTCCTATATCTGTTCTACTTAAGCAATGCGCCTATACCGATTGAGAATAACCAGTCCAATGCGGCAATTACTACGCCGATAAGTATTACGAAGATAAGCACTATGACAGTATTCTGCCTTACTTTACTGAATGAAGGCCAGACAACCTTCTTAAACTCTGCCTTCACATCTATAAACCAGTTCTTAATTCTGTTCATCTTAAATACTCCTTTAACCCGATAAACTATTTGGTTTCCTTATGCAAAGTGTGCTTTCTGCAAAATCTGCAATACTTATTCATTTCGAGTCTGTCCGGGTCATTTTTCTTATTCTTCATAGTATCGTAGTTTCTCTGTTTGCACTCGCTGCAAGCCAATGTAATCTTAACTCTCATCCTGTTCACCCTTTCCTTTAAATCGTGCAGGTTTTTACAACACAAATAAAGCCTCTTCTCAGAGGTACTTATTATACTACCACGAATTTCAATATTTGTCAATGCTTTTTTCAAAAAAAATCGTGAATATTTGAGCTTTTTGGTAAATATGATTTTATAGGCGGCAAACTACACAATATCTTGGGGCTGTCCGCTCTTTACGCCCCAACCTCGGGGGAATTTTTTTGAAAAACGGGATTAAAATCGCATTTGTTTATATCGGTCTGATTATCGGTGCAGGCTTTGCCTCAGGCAGAGAAATTTTCGAATATTTCAACCTTCACACGGGCTTAAATCCCCTGCCCATATTTCTTGCCGCAATTATGTTCGGTTTGATTTCTTACATTATATTAAATAAATCGTTCAGACTGGGAATTTCCGATTTCGGAGAGTTCGTCGGCGTCACCTCGGGCAGGCTCTCCCCTTTTATCAAGGCAGTCATGTATATGTTCATGTTCTGCGGTTTTTTTGTTATGCTTTCCGCAAGCGGTTCGCTCTTTGCCGCAGCTTTTTCGGTAAGCCGAAAACTCGGTACAATTTTGCTCGCCTTTATATGCTTCATCGTGTTTTCCTTTGATATTAAGGGAATTGTTGCCGTAAATACCGTCCTGGTTCCCTTTATGATTTGCGGAATCACTTACTTGTCGCTTACTTCATTATTATATGGCAGCTGCGAGGCATCGACCTTTGCCGTAAACGACAATATGTTTGTAAGCGCCGTCTGCTATGTAAGCTATAACACCATCACCGCAGGTGCGGTTCTTGTGCCTCTTTATTCCATTCTCAGCAAAAAATCCATCCGCACGGGCGTAATTCTGGGAACGGCAGTTCTTGGCGTGCTGATTTTTCTCATATGGGGAGCGCTCAATGTGTTTTACGACAAAATTTTTTACTCCGATATGCCGCTGTTCGACCTTGCGGCTCTCCGCGGTCAGATATATAAAATAATCTACGCCGCCGTGCTCTTTACTTCCATTTGCACCACCGCCGTATCCCACGGCTTCGGTATCCTGTCACAGTTTAAATTCCGTTCAAAAAAAATGCGGATTTTAGCATCTGCCGTGTTCTGCGCTCTCGCTCTGCCCTTCTCTGACCTAAACTTCTCCTTCCTCGTTTCTTCCCTGTACTCCCTTTTCGGCTATTTCGGTCTTTTATGGCTGGCAATTCTAATAATCAAGCGATAATCCCAATCATTAGACTTGTCCGTATTTTCCGCAAAAAATTTCGCCGCAAACCTCATATAATTCATATATTGTCCGTGTCCTTGGCGACATATCCTGCATCAGTCTTTGTAAAGTTATAAGCCGCCATAAAAAAACGGCTTTTATTTGTAAAATTTTTTTGCTTCAACTCGGAGAAAACGAGAGTAAAAAAGAGCAAAATCGCAAATTTAAGACTTTATGTTATGCTAAATTGATTTCTTTGAAAAAAATTTAAAAAAACCCTTGACAAAATTTCAAATCCGTAATATAATAGTGAGGCTTGTTAAAGTGACTTGCAGACTGTGAGCCGATGCACACAGGAAAATGCGTTCATCTGCTCGCAGTCCGAAATTTAATCAGGAGGTAAAAGTTATGTCAACTTATATGGCAAAAGCAAACGAAGTTGAAAAGAAATGGTATATTATCGACGCTGCCGGCAAACCTCTCGGCCGTGTTGCGGCAGCTGCCGCAACTATTCTCAGGGGCAAGCATCGTCCGGAGTACACTCCGAATGTTGACTGCGGCGAATATGTTATTGTAATCAACGCAAAGGACGCCGTTCTCACAGGGAACAAAGCGGAACAGAAAAAATGGTACAGACACACAGGTTATATCGGCCATCTTAAAGAGGTGTCCTACGGCGAGCTTATGGAAAACCGCCCCGAAAAGGCAATGGAGCTTGCAATCTCCGGTATGATGCCCCACAATACACTCGGCAGAAAGTGTCTTAAAAAGCTTAAAATTTACAGCGGTTCAGAGCATGGACATGAAGCGCAAAATCCTGTTGAGTGGACAGGCAGAATATAAGATAGGAGGATTGATTTATAATGGCTAAGACAGTTCAGTATTACGGAACAGGCAGAAGAAAAGAGTCTGTTGCAAGAGTAAGATTGGTTCCCGGCAACGGCACAATCACAATTAACGGAAGAGATATTGACGATTATTTTGGTCTTGAAACATTAAAGACTATCCTTCGTCAGCCCCTTGAGCTCACAGGTACAATCGGCAAGTTTGATGTCATTGTAAATGTTAAAGGCGGCGGCTTCACAGGTCAGGCAGGCGCTATCCGTCATGGTATCGCAAGAGCACTCCTTGAGGTTGACGCAGAGGCATACAGAGGAACTCTTAAGACGGCAGGTTACCTCACCCGTGACCCGAGAATGAAGGAGAGAAAGAAGTACGGCTTGAAGGCTGCAAGAAGAGCACCTCAGTTCTCAAAGAGATAATTATTTTATTTGCAAATTATTTCAAAACCCCGAAAACTTATGCGTTTTCGGGGTTTATTTTGTTCAACGCTTTTCAAAGAAGCTATTTTGCCAGCACCTTTTAAAAACCGGGAAACGAAAGCTTTTCACAATACCGCGGCGGCGGACAAATCCGACAGGATAACGGTTTTCTTCAAGCCGCGCCGGACAAATCCGGTAGGATAACGGTTTCCCGCAAAAACTCCGCAAATCATGAGATTTGCGGAGTTTTTGCATACCGGCACGGGTTTGTCCGGCGTAATACCAAATGGGACGGATGTTATTACCCGTCCCGTTTGGTTAAAGTTTTGCTGTTTTACGGATTTCAAGTTTTCCGTCCGCACGGATTATGCCGAATCGGCGCACCTGTCTTATTCTTTCGCCTTTGCCGCACTTTTTCTATGCTTAACCGTAAATTTATCCTTCACATAATCAATAGTAATTTTGTCGCCCTCTTTTATATTATCTTCGAGCATAGACTCGGCAATCATGTCCTCAATATCAGACTGAATTGACCTTCTGAGCGGTCTTGCGCCGTAGACCGGGTCAAAGCCGCGGCTGGCGATTGCCTCAATTGCCTTATCGGAAAATTTTGCGTCAATACCGTTTGCAAGCAGTCTTTCCTTAAGGGTTTCCAGCATCAGAGCGGCAATTTGCCTGATATTTTCGTTTGTGAGCTGGTGGAAAACAATTATATCGTCAACCCTATTCAAAAATTCGGGACGAAACGCCTTTTTAACCTCGCCCATAACATCGCTCTTTATACTTTCGTAATCCCTCTGCGGCTCATTCTCCTCTCCGGCAGAAAATCCAAGATTCTTGTTCTTCTCGGTTATAAGCCTTGCACCCAAGTTTGATGTCATAATGATAACCGTGTTCCTAAAATCCACTTTTCTGCCCTGGGAATCAGTCAATATTCCGTCGTCTAAAATCTGAAGCAAAATGTTGAAAACATCCGGGTGAGCCTTTTCAATCTCATCAAACAGCACTACGGAATACGGTTTTCTTCTTACCTTTTCGGTGAGCTGTCCGCCCTCCTCGTGACCTACATAACCCGGAGGCGAGCCTATCATTCTCGACACAGTGTGTTTTTCCATATACTCGGACATATCAAGCCTGATAAGCGCATTCTCATCGCCGAACATCGCTTCTGCAAGAGCCTTTGAAAGTTCGGTTTTTCCTACGCCTGTCGGGCCCAAGAAGATAAACGAGCCTATTGGCCGCTTCGGGTCCTTCAGCCCTACTCTGCCCCGGCGGATTGCTTTTGCAATGGACTCTACCGCTTCGTCCTGACCCACAACTCGTTCATGAAGGGTTTCTTCAAGCCTGAGAAGTCTTTGTCCTTCGCCCTCGGAGATGGATTTTACCGGGATTCCCGTCCAGCTGGAAACAACCTCCGCTATTTCATCCGGTGTAACCTCCTTCACCTCGGCATGGCTTTCGCTTGCCCAGTTTTCTTTCTGATTCTTCAGTTTCTCGGAAAGCTCGCGCTCTTTATCACGAAGCTTTGCTGCCTTCTCGTATTCCTGTGTGGTGATTGCGGATTCCTTTTCCTTTTTGACATTGTCAATCTCTTCTTCAAGTTCTTTAAGGTTCGGAGGAGCAGTCAGGGTTTTCATCCTTATTTTAGACGCTGCTTCATCAATCAAATCGATTGCCTTATCCGGCAGGAATCTGTCGGGAATATATCTTATCGACAATTTAACCGCCGCTTCAATCGCTTTGTCCGTTATGGTAACTTTATGGTGAGCTTCATATTTATCGCGGATTCCCTTTAATATTTCTATGCTCTCCTCAACCGTCGGTTCATCAAGCTGAATGGGCTGAAAACGGCGTTCCAGCGCCGCGTCCTTTTCGATATATTTTCTATATTCGTTTATGGTTGTTGCGCCGATAACCTGAATTTCACCCCGGGACAGAGCCGGCTTTAGAATATTAGCTGCGTCGATAGCTCCCTCTGCCGCGCCTGCGCCCACAATTGTATGGATTTCGTCAATGAATAGTATTATGTCTCCCGACTTGCGGATTTCATCCATTGCCGCCTTGAGCCGTTCCTCAAATTCGCCACGGTATTTTGCTCCCGCAACCATGGAGGACAGGTCAAGGGTTATTACCTTCTTGTCCTTAAGAATTTCCGGAACCGCTCCGCTGACAATTTTTTGTGCAAGCCCTTCGGCTACCGCTGTTTTGCCCACGCCCGGCTCGCCGATTAGGCACGGATTATTCTTCGTTCTTCTGGACAGAATCTGAATCACTCTTTCAATTACATCGTCGCGTCCGATAACGGGGTCAAGTTTTAAATCTCTCGCCATATCCGTAAGATTGCGTCCGAATTTATCCAGCGTGGGAGTTTTACCCTTGCCCCGGCGTCTTGTGCTCGCCTGGCCGCTCTCCTGCGGCGCAGGTTCGTCCTCTGCTCCGCCCTCGTTTACCGCCTTAATAATGTCATTATACACCTTCTGGATATTTACGCCGCTGTCACTTAAAATCCTGACGGCTAAGCTTTCGCCCTCTCTCAAAATGGAAATTAAGATATGCTCCGTTCCTATATAATTATGGCCGAAGCGCATTGCCTCGGAATAGCTGCGCTCCAGAACGGACTTGGTTCTTGGCGTAAAACCCGTTGTTATTTCCTCGAGCGGTTCGCCCGTTCCTACAAATATGTCTATCTTTTTTTCAATTTTTTCGGGGCTCATTCCGTTCGCTTCAAGAACTTTGGCCGCAACGCCTTCGCCCTCGCTGACAAGCCCCCAGAGGAGATGCTCCGTTCCTATATAGTTGTGCCCCATGTCCTTTGCACAGTCCTCTGCAAGGACAATTGCTTCTCTTGCTCTTTCGGTAAGTTTCTGTTCAAACATAATAACTACCGCCCTTTCTCATTTTAAATTCTTTCACGGATGACCTCAGCGCGCTTTATGTCGCGGTCTGCGGTCACTTCAATATTATACGCCTTGGAAAGCGTTGCGGGAAGAATTGCATACAGAATCTCGTTCAGCTTTTCAAGGTCTGTTTCCTTTATTATACCCAAATTTACGCCCAATCTGACATCGGATATAAGATTCATTGCCTCCGCAGAGGTTATTGACCTTGCATACTTAAGCGTTCCGAGCGAGCGCATAATCTTATCCTCTGTGCGGAATTTGTCCGCATCGTATATTTTGCGCTCAAGCTCACGCTCCTGAGCTATGATTTCAGATATAATTTCTTTAAGCTTTTCAACGGTTTCCTCCTCTGTAAGCCCTAAAGTAACCTGGTTGGAAATCTGGTAAATATTGCCCAGGCTTTGGCTGCCCTCGCCGAAAATTCCCCGTATTGTCGCGCCCATTTTGGAGAGCGAGCGGGCAAGAGCTTCTATTCTCCCTGCCGCCTTAAGTCCCGGAAGACAAGCCATAACCGAAGCACGCAGCCCTGTTCCCACATTTGTCGGGCAGCAGGTCAGATAGCCCAATCTTTCGTCAAAGCCGTACTCAACCGCCGCTTCAATTACATCGTCCGCCTCATTTGCCGCCTTAAGGCACTCGTCAAGGTCAAATCCCTCTTTCATCGCCTGAATCCGAAAGTGGTCCTCCTCATTGACAAGAATACTCAGGCGTTGATCGTCCGATAATATAAGGCCTCGCCTAACTTCCGTTCCTATCATGTTCGGGCTTATGAGGTGACATTCGGAAAGCACCTTTTTTTCGCGCTCCGGCATATTGGAAAGGTCAAAAAATTTTGTGTTCTTCAAATCGCCTGCCACAGCCTTAGCTATGTCAAGAACCTGCTGCTGTTGTTCCTCATTTGCCCGGCTCGGAAAAGGAATATTTTTTATGTTTCTCGCCAGTCTGACTCTTGAAGATAAAATTACATCCCCACAGTTACCGAATTTTGTGTACCACATTATTTTTTGCCCCCTTCTTTTAATTCCTTTATTTCGTCACGGAGCTTTGCCGCCTTTTCAAATTCCTGGTTTGCAACCGCTGTGCTCAGCTTGCTCTCCAGATGCTTTATTTTTGCCTCCGTACTTATTTTTGCCCCGCCTCTGCGCGGAATTTTCCCCGTATGTGTTGCTGCGCCGTGAATTTGCCTGAGCGGCTTATCAAGCGCCGTACTGAAGTTTTCGTAGCAGCTGCTGCAGCCCAGCTTCCCGCTGTTTAAAAACTGCGAAAGGGTCAAGCCGCAATTGCCGCAAATTTTCTCGGCAGGCGGTGCAAACATCTTTGCTGTGTTTCCGAAAAATCCTCCGAAGAAATCATCAAAATCATTACCGAAACTGAAGTTGAACTCTCCGCTCTCTGCGGCACATTTGTCGCAAAGGTAATACTCCGTTTTTTTACCGTTGACAATTTTCTGAATATGTGTATTTGCTTCTCTTTCATTACATCTTTGACATTTCATTTTACTTACCTCCTATAATATATTTACAAGAATATTTTTCAGCATCTTTGCCCTAATCATATCCCTGTTGGGCGGATTCACGGGAATTGAGTTATCACGGAGCGCCGCAATTATTATTTTTCCCTCGCGCTCGCTTATAATGTTAAGCTCATACAGGTTCTGTATCAAAGCGCTCATATCCGTCTGAGAAATATAATCCCCAACCATGGATACCGCTTTCATTACCTGATTTTCCTTCGTGTCACAGACCGCCCGACGGATTTTGATATAGCCGCCGCCTCCTCGCCTGCTCTCTACAATATACCCTCTCTCGGGCGAAAATCTTGTAGAAATAACATAGTTGATTTGCGACGGTACGCAATTAAACCGCCCTGCAAGCTCATTTCTTTGCAGTTCAATAACACCGTTCTCCTCGTCTATCATCTCTTTTATAAACTCTTCTATTAAATTACTTAGCTTCATGTTAACCACCCTCACGGTTTTTTGACTTTGACTTTCTTTGACCTTTAACTATATTATATCACGCAAAAACAATTTGTCAATACTTTTTTTGAAAAAATTTTAAAAATTTTTTCAAACCTAAATTGCACTATCAAACAAGACATTTTCAAAATAATGTACGGCGCTTAAAGATGAGGCATGGCTCTGTCCGTCTAAGAGTGCAAGCATAGCACCGACCGTATAAAAGTGCAAGCACGGCGCCGACTGTCTAAAAACGCAAGCACAACTCCGACCGCTTAAAAAGCACAAGCACAGCACCGACCGCCTGAAAGCGCAAGCACAACTCCGACCGTATAAAAAAAGCAAATACATATCCGCTCCCCCCTAAAAAGCCGCAGTAACCCGGCAGCGGCACGCAGCAAAAGCCATGTCATTACAATAATAAGCCCCACACGGCTAAGTTCCTTATTTGCCCTTCATTCCGTCCTTCGTATTTGCCCTCAGGTACTGATTATACACTAAATTCATACACACTAAAACCGCCGTAAAAATTTACGGCGGTTTCATTCTTCATTAAATTCAAATTAGTTGATAATCGTCTTTTCGGTTTCCTTGTCAAAGAGATGAATCTTGTTGTTATCAAAGGCAACATCAACCTCATCATCCGGCTTAATTGTTGTTCTCGGATTAACCCGCGCAATAAACGGAGTTTTCCCGACATTCATATAAAGATATGTTTCCGCACCCATCATCTCGGTATGTGTAATAAACACAGGAACCTTACATTCCGGGAATGCGGCTATATGACTTTCATCATCATAAATATTTTCGGGTCTGATACCCATAGTAACAACTTTGCCGATGTATGGCTGAAGCTCGGGACGCCCGGCTTTTCCGTCAGGGAATTTAACCTTAAAGGCATCGTTTACGAGGAAAATTCCGTTATCCTCCTTCTGAACGGTAACATCGATAAAATTCATCTGCGGACTTCCGATAAAGCCTGCAACGAACATATTGCAAGGCTCATTATAAAGAACAGTCGGAGATGCCACCTGCTGAGCGACACCATCCTTCATAACAACAATCTTAGAACCCATAGTCATCGCTTCTGTCTGGTCATGAGTTACATAAATGAAGGTTGTCTGCAATCTGCGGTGAAGCTTGCTTATTTCACTACGCATCTGAACACGGAGTTTTGCATCAAGGTTGGAAAGAGGTTCGTCCATAAGGAAAACCTTAGGCTCACGAACGATAGCACGGCCAAGAGCAACACGCTGCCTCTGACCTCCGGAAAGAGCCTTCGGCTTACGCTCAAGCAAATGCTCTATATCAAGGATTTTCGCAGCCTCATGAACCTTCTTCTTAATAATATCTTTCGGAACTTTTCTGAGTTTAAGACCGAACGACATATTGTCAAATACCGTCATATGAGGATAGAGGGCATAGTTCTGGAAAACCATGGCTATATCCCTGTCCTTCGGCGGAACCGTATTGACAAGCTTATCGCCGATATACAATTCTCCGTCGGTGATTTCCTCAAGACCGGCAATCATACGAAGAGTCGTAGACTTACCGCAGCCTGAAGGCCCGACAAAAATGATAAATTCCTTATCTTCGATTTCAAGCGTAAAATCTTTAACCGCCGTGAATCCGCCTTCATAAGTCTTATAAATATGTCTGAGACTTAAATTTGCCATATTGTATATACCTCCTGATGTATAGTCGCCTACTTTGCTAAACAACATTATTCTACCATACTTTTCAACATTTAGATAGAGGATAATTACACAAATTTCAAAAACTTCTTTTGGTTATTTTGTATAAACATATTAAATATAAAATCCTAAAACCCCTTGATTTTATGGGAATTTTAGGTTATAATTGATACATTGAGGCGCAAATTGACCGATTGCACAAATTAAATCCCGTACTTAACGGTATTTTTGCTTAATTTTACACAAAGAAGAAATTTATAAAAATATTGATTATATCAAAAAGGTTTAGAAGAAAGGAGAGTATTGATATATTTAGCACTAAATATATCAATACGATTAAAGTCTATGATTAGAGTCGGTGTTTTGGGCGGAACAGGTTACGCGGGGGTTGAAACCGTCCGATTGCTTTGCGGTCATCCCGAGGCGGAAATTACAAGAATTGTTTCCCAGTCCTTTGAGGGTAAAAAATTTTCCGATATATATGAAAACTTAAAAGGTATCTGCGATATTGTCTGCTCCGGTCTTGATATTGACGATATTGCCGCCGCCTGTGATGTGGTTTTTACAGCGCTGCCGCACGGCGCATCAAAGGAAGTTATCCCCGCGCTTTACGAAAAGGGTCTTAAAATAATAGATTTGAGCGGCGACTTCCGGTATCGCGATGTGAAGGTATATGAAAAATGGTACGGGCAAGAGCACACAAGCCCCGAGCTTCTTAAAGAATCCGTTTACGGACTTTGTGAGCTTTACCGCGACGAAATCCCCAAGCATCGTCTTGTGGGCAATCCCGGCTGCTATACAACCTGCTCCATTATGGGGCTTGCTCCTTTGCTGCTTGACAATGCTGTTGACACAAAAAATATTATAATCGACGCAAAATCGGGTGTTACGGGTGCAGGACGAGGGCTTGCTCTTCCCAATATGTTCTGTGAGTGCACCGAAACCATGAAAGCGTATAAGATTGCAACTCACCGCCACACCTCAGAAATCGAGCAGGAGTTATCCCTTGCCGCAGGCGGGGAGGTTATGGTTTCGTTCACACCCCATCTTGCACCTATGAAAAGGGGCATCTTTGCCACCTGCTACGCAAATTTGAAAGAAAAAATGACAACAGCTCAAATTCTTGACATATTTAAAAAATATTACGGCAAAGAACAGTTTGTCCGTATTTACGAGGAGGGAACTCTCCCCGAAATCAAACATATCACAGGCTCAAACTATGTCGCAATCGGCGCAGTTGTTGATGAGCGTCTAAGTCGAGTTGTCGTTGTTTCCTGCATTGACAATCTGGTCAAGGGTGCGGCAGGACAGGCTGTTCAGAATATGAATCTCATCTGCGGCTTTGACGAGGGGCTCGGCCTTAAAGCCGCAGGTATGTACTTATAGGAGGCAAAAATTATGCGTGTTGATAAAATGGATTACGGCGTTGACAGCCTGATTAAAAAGGCAGGTATCCTGATTGAAGCTCTTCCTTACATTCAGCGCTTCAACGGCAAGACGGTCGTTATAAAATACGGCGGCAACGCCATGATAAGCGATGAGCTTAAAAATAAAGTTATGGAGGATATAACGCTTCTCAAATACATAGGCTTCCGTCCCATTATAGTTCACGGCGGAGGTCCCGACATAAGCTCGGCGCTGAAAAGGTTTGACATTCATTCCGAATTTATTAACGGGCTTCGGGTTACCGACGAGGAAACCATGAATGTTGCACAAATGGTTCTTATCGGAAAAACAAACAAAGAAATTGTTTCGCTTCTTAACCAAAAAGGCGGCAGGGCAATCGGAATTTCGGGACTTGACGGCAGACTTTTGGAATGTGAAAAGCAGTACGCCTCCGTTGACGGTGAGGCAAAGGATATTGGCTATGTGGGAAGGATAAAAAATGTCAATACTGATGTTATAAACTCAATTATTGACGACTATATCCCCGTTATCGCCCCGATAGGAGTGGACGACAGCGGTCACAGCTATAACATAAACGCCGACACTGTTGCGGGAGATGTTGCGTCGGCGCTTAAGGCCGAGAAGCTGATGCTTCTGACGGATATTGAGGGTATCAAGCTTGACCCTGACAGCAACGAAATGATTTACGAAATTTCCAAAAAAGAAATTCACAAGCTCATTCAGCAGGGCGTTATTTCAGGCGGTATGATTCCTAAGGTTCTCGGCGGATTGGCGGCAATCGACAAAGGTGTTAACAGCGTACATATTATCGACGGGCGTATTCCCCATTGTCTGCTGCTTGAAATTTTCACTGCCAACGGCGTCGGAACACTTATAACAAAATAAATTTAGAGAGGCTGCGGCAAAACGATTTTCAAAGAGCGGTTTGCGCAAAGCAGTTTCTTCACAAGCCAATGAAAATATCCCCGAAAACAGTTTAGATCCGGCTGTTTTCGGGGATATTTTGTTCTGATGCTTGTCATAAAGCTGTTTTGATTCAGCCTCTTTCTTCCTTTATTTCCTTAATATATAAGAATATTTTTCTTGTTGACAATTTTTTGCACCTATGATACAATTTTCTTGTAAAATTCAGCTGCCGTAAACTTAACAAAAGTTTTACGGCAAAAACTCCTTAAGGCAACGGATTTTTCCGCAAATACGGCGCCGCCCTATGTTTTCGGAAAATACACGCTGCACTCTTTTAAACGAATATTTGCTGTTTGCACTGAAGCGCTTCCGTAAAGGCAGACTTTCGGCAAAGAAGGGATTGTTTAATCTATGAAGAAGATTATTTCGGTTTTACTGTGTTTTGCTATGCTCTCATCGTTTGTTACGGTGAGCTATGCCGCCGATGGGGCGGAGAATGTGAAATATGTTACGGTTTCTGCCGGTAACTTCACCTTTGAGGTTGAGGACGATAGCTATCCTTACGGATATATTCTGCCTCCGACGCAGGTAGAAATACAGGACGGGGATACCGCCCTTAGCGTATTTGCCAGAGCCTTGAGTGACGCAGATATCGAAAGCAGTATCGAATACGACGAAAACGGCGAGCTTATAGGCGGTTATGTTTCCCGGATAGGCGGACTTTCCGACCTTGACGGCGGCCCTATGAGCGGCTGGATGGTTACGGTCAACGACTGGTTCGCAAGCTGCGGTGCAGACGCAGTTTATGTGTCGGACGGCGACACGGTTGCGTACAGATACTCTTGTGACTGGGGCGCCGACCTTGGCAGTCTTTGGGACTCAAAGGACACGAATCTTAAGGCGCTTTCTTTTGAAAGCGGAACGCTTGTCCCCGAATTTGACCCCGAAGTTTATGAATATGAGCTTTGTTTAGACAGCGACGCAGCAAGCGTTGCGGCGTCTTATGAGGCATATAACAAAAATTATCAGGTTCGCGCCTACAAAAATGCCGTTGTATCTGACGGCGCAGTTGAGGGCGAATCGGAATATGAACAAGAGCTCAGCGGTCTTGTTCCGCCTGCCAATGACTTATCGGAAATTCTCGGCTACTGCAAGCGCAACACAAACATTCCCGTTGATAATGATGATAAAATCATCATAGCCTGCGGACTTAACGGCTGGAACAGTATGAATGAAACCGACGGCGGTTCGGTCTACACCGTTAAAATAAAAATCAGCGAGCCGGCTGCGACCGAGCTTGAAACGAAAATTAACGACATATATACCTACTTCCTTGATTACACCGATTCGAAATATTCTTCCTCTGCTTTCCTTAAGGATGTGGCGCCTCAAATTACCGAGGTTTATGAGGAATATACTAAGGCCGGGGAAGAGGTGGGTTACACCTATATTACCAAGCTTTACGAAATGCTGGGCGAAGTTATCGAAAACAGCGTCACCTTATCAATAGACGCAGTTTATCCGAAAACCTCAATCGTCGTTGTTTACTCCAACAAGATGCCTCTTACGGGACTTTCCGCACGGCTTAAAACAACCGTTATCCCGAAGGATTCGGACTCCTTCCTTTACGACGAAGCGGAGGATATAAACTTTACAAGCATTGACATTTCGGAAAAAACAAAAAAATACACTATCAGCCGAAACGACATGGATCGTTTGCCCCTTTTGGGCGAGCGGCTTGATTTTTGCATTGAGCTTATGTATAACGGCGAAGCCCTGAGCGACAATATTATCAAGCATATGACCGTAACGGAACGGCCCGTTTCAGGCGGAGGAGGCGGAAGCGGAACTATATCCTCAAAGGATGAAGAAATTTCAAATCCTGTTACGGATACCGATACAGACAATACGCCTGTTGACGCCGTTCCCTCCGAATCACCCTATGTATATTTCAGCATTCCCGAAAAAACCACGGGACGCATCGCAAGCTTTACGGATATGGACGGCTATGAATGGGCGGAAAATTACATAAACGAGCTTGTTGCAGACGGCATTGTTGACGGAATCAGCGATAACGAATTTGCCCCCGGGGAAAACATCACCCGCGAACAGTTCGTTAAGCTTATTGTTACGGCGTTCGATATTGAGATTCCGACTCAGGTTATTCCGAACTTTACCGATGTTGACAGCACCGCCTGGTATGCGCCTTATGTTTACGCCGCCTCTTATGCCGGAATCGTAGGCGGTAAATCCTTTGATACCTTTGGAGTCGGAGAAAATATAACCAGACAGGACATGGCAGCGATTCTCTGGCGCGTCATCGGTTCGCCGAGCAGCTCCTATGCCCCTTACTATGACGATATTGACGATATATCCGATTACGCAATGACTGCTATCTGCGTCTTTACCGACGAGGGAACTCTCGGCGGTTATATGGAGCTTGAGGGGACTTACTTCAGACCTCACAACCCGGCAACCCGTGCAGAAGCCGCAAAAATCATCTGCAAAGCACGATGATTTTACAAAATACGACATATAATCACATTTTTAAAGAGCATTTTGGTCTTAAAAGGTTTTACTTGTCCAAGGTCAAAATCACAATAAACAAGAGCCGTATCCCGGTATGGGTACGGCTCTTTCCGATTTTACCGACAATCTGCGCCCCTTTTACAGGCTGCATTTATGTCGGTTCAGCACTTTTTGCAGTTTAGCAACCGCATCCGCAGCCATCTCTGCGGCCCATGTCATCATTATTACCACAGCAGCAGCTTATTAAGAGAATCAAAATGATTATCCAGCAGCAGTTATTATCACCGAAGCAACCCATACCTACACCTCCTTTTACAGTTCTTTTCACAGCTCCATACGGCCGCTAATCCCCACAGCAGTTTGAACTGAAGAATGATCCGTTGCCGCAGCAGCTGATTAAGAGTATTAAAATAATTATCCA
>JAEDLZ010000100.1 GCA_016303265.1 Clostridiales bacterium | reverse complement strand
CAGACTTTCCACACCAAACAACGAAAAATTCATTCAGGCTGACGAGTTTGATGTCTGCTACGGCGGCGGCGAGGCAAATGTTGCTGTCTCCCTTGCAAACTACGGTCACGACGCTGAATTTGTTACAAAGGTTCCCGAAAATCCCATCGGCGACTGCGCTGTTGCCGCACTCAGAAAGCTGAATGTCTGCACAAAGCACATTGCAAGAGGCGGCGAGAGGCTCGGTATATACTTTTTGGAATCCGGCTCTTCCATGCGCGCTTCAAATGTAGTTTACGACAGAGCTCATTCCTCTATTTCAACCGCTGTTCCTGCTGATTTTGACTTTGATGAAATTTTCAAGGACGCAGACTGGTTCCACTTCACAGGTATCACTCCGGCTGTTTCCGATTCAGCGGCTAATCTTACGGAAATCGCTCTTAAGGCGGCAAAAAAGCACGGTGTTAAGGTTTCGGTTGACCTTAACTTCAGAAAGAAGCTTTGGTCAAGTGAAAAGGCTCAAAAAGTTATGACAAATCTTATGCAGTATGTCGATATCTGTATCGGCAATGAAGAGGACGCAGAAAAGGTTCTCGGCTTCAAGCCCGGCGAAACGGATGTTACCTCCGGCGACCTTCAGCTTGCAGGCTATGAAAGCATTTTCAAGCAGATGGTTGACAAATTTAACTTTGAATATGTTATTTCTTCTCTCCGAGTTTCGAAATCGGCATCCGACAACGGCTGGTCCGCTTGCATTTACTCAAGAGATACAAAGGAATTTTATCATTCAAAGGAATACAGGATTCATCCGATTGTTGACCGCGTCGGCGGCGGCGACAGCTTCGCAGGCGGCACAATCTGCGGCTTCCTCGACGGCAAAAACTTCAAAGACGCCCTTGAATTCGGCGTTGCAGCCTCTGCTCTTAAGCACACCATACCAGGCGACTTTAATCTTGTCAGCCGTGCTGATGTTGAAAATCTTGCAGGAGGCGACGGCAGCGGCCGCGTCCAGAGATAATATTTCAAAAAGCGCTCCCATGATATTCATGGGAGCATTTTTAATAAAATGACAAATGAGTATCTCCCATTTCATCTGCAATCGCACCTTTGCTGCGACTCAAAGAATAATATTCAGCTTTCCTTGACTAATCACCAATAAAACGCTATAATATATGAGGGGTATTTTATACCTTATACCAAAAAGGGGGTTATTTTATGTGCAGAGCAGAACTCAAAAGTATGGCAAAACAACAAATCAAGGGTAACATCGGTATATTATTTGTGATTCAGATTATTATTGTCGCAATCTCAGGGGCGGCAGGAGCAATTTTCGGATTTATTCCTATTGCAGGTTCGCTGATTGTATCCATAATCATCACGCCGGCATTTTCTCTCAGTCTTATGCGGATTTATCTCAACCTCACCAATGCGCAAAAGCCTGAGGTAAAAGATACTTTCAGCGGCTTTGACGATTTCTGGAGCGCTTTTAAGGTAAATTTTCTTTCAACCTTATTCACAACCCTCTGGTCATTGCTTTTAATTATTCCGGGAATAATTAAAAGCTACTCTTATTCAATGTCTATGTTTATTCTTGCCGAAAACAAGGGAATGTCCGCATTGGAGGCAATAAGGCGTTCAAAGGAAATGATGGACGGTCACAAAATGGACTTGTTTGTTCTTTGGCTTTCGTTTATCGGGTGGTACTTGCTTGGAATCATAACCTTGGGTATCGGATTTATCTGGATTGCTCCTTATATATACGCGTCTACAGCAAACTTCTACAACAGCATAAAGCCGCAGAGTGAAGTTATCGTGCAAGACGGCGGCGACCCGTTTGAGAGTTACGGCACAGACTCTGCCGAATAATATGCATAAAAAATACGGCTGTGATTACAGCCGTATTTTTTTATTTATCAATTATATCAAACTATTTTCAATATATTTATGAGCAGAATCCAAGCCAGTCCGTAATAGGAAACCACCGCAACCAGGTCATTAACCGTGGTTATAAGCGGCCCCGAAGCAACCGCCGGGTCTATTTTAATTTTGTGGAACAGCATGGGAACAGCCGTCCCCACAAGCCCCGATATAATCAAAGAAACGACCATTGCAATTCCCACGCATCCCGAAATGGCGAAGGAATATAAGAGCGTTTTTCCTTTCAGAAAATAAATATACGCACCTATTGCCAGAAATGCCGCGCTTCCCAGAATCAGGCCGTTGCACATTCCCACGCGCATTTCCTTGAAAACAAGCTTTATCTTCTGTCCGGTTCTGAGCTGCTCGTCCATAAGGACGCGTATTGTCACAGCAAGGGACTGAGTACCCACATTTCCCGCCATATCCAGTATGAGCGACTGAAAACACACAATCAGCGCAATTTGGGACACGACCGTTTCAAAAGCCCCTACCACGGAGGAAACCACCATCCCCAAAAGAAGCAGAATAATAAGCCACGGAAGACGCTTTTTCATGCTTTTTATCAGGCTCTCGTTAATATCCTCCTCCGCAGTAAGACCTGCCAGCTTGGCGTAGTCCTCACCCATTTCATCGTCAATAACCTCAACGATGTCCTGTGCCGTAATTACACCGAGAATTTTATTTTCCGAATTTAAAACCGGGATTGAATCCTCGGCATAATCCTTGATTCGCTCCAAACACTCGCTTATCAGCTCATGATCTCTTACATACGGATATGATGTACTTATAAGCGACTTAAATTCCGTATGCTCTCTTGCAACAATCAAATCCTTTAAATCCAGCGCGCCGTAATATTGCTCATTCTCGTCACAAACATATATCGTGGAAATATTGTCGTTTTCCTCCGCCTGAGATATCATGGATTTCATCGCCTGCTTGACCGTTACATTATTCTTTATTTGAATGAAGTTCGTGGTCATCTTGCTTCCGATTTCGTCCTCATCGTAGGAACGGATTAGGTTTATGTCCTTACTGCTTTCCGCGTCCATAAGCCCGACAAGCTTCTCTCTCGCCTCGTCCTCCATTTCCTCCAGGACATCAACGGCGTCGTCAGAGTCCATATTTTCTATGATTTCCGCCGCCCGGCTTATATCCATTTCCTCAATATATTTTCCGGGCTCTTCAATATAGGAGAATATTTCGGACATTCGCTCCGAATCAAATATATTATAAAGCTTTTTCCGCTCCTCGCTCTCAAGAATCTCAAATGCACCCGCAATATCGTTATCATGATACTGTTCTAATTTTTCTGAAATATTTTGAATCGAGTCATTGCCCCTTATTATTTCGACAATTTCCTCAACATAATTCGGCTCTTTAAAAATTTCTTTCTCCATCTTTCTTCCTCCATTCATAAATAATTATCTGCAAAAAGGGCATAAAAAAACCGCCGCTTCCTCACCCTTATAAAACAGATATTTTCAAGGCTTACCAAGCACGGTGGAAGATTTCAATATAAAATCAGGCGCAGGAACAGACCGCTGCGCCAGCCGACAAAACCTTCCGACCCTTGCAATATCGACTTCGACCCGCATTATCGCAACCGTCCATCTGCCTTCACCTCCAAATTTTTCTTAATTTTAACTATTTTAACAGCGACTTTCTGCGTCAGACAAAGCGCTGAAAATTTTTCGTTCTTTTATAATTATACAACCGCTGCGCCCAAAAGTCAAGAAAAAATCCCCCCACTTTCCTTATAAACTTTAAAACCTCTGTTTTATATCAAACCGCATTATATAAACGCCGTTATTCTTGCAAAGTATGGCAAAAATATTTTTGAAAAAAACACAAGCCCCAAAAAAACGGAAGGTATATCCCTGTGAGTCCCGGGGAAAGGCACATCGGCGCAAACTCTATGATTTTAAAAGAGGCACACCGACAGCCGGAAACTATATTATTTTAAAAAAGGCACGCCGACAGAAAAAGACATACCCTCATAGCACAAAAAGCCCACTCTTTTGAGTAGGCTTTTTGATAACAGCTCAGTCCGCCGCATTGTGGCTTTCACATTCATTATAGATGCATTCTCTTTTTACTTTATGATTTTGCCCCTTCCTTATTCGCTATTACCTATTACTTTCAAAAACCGACATTACAAATTTTAGTGAATAGTAAAGAAGTAATAAGTAAAATCGACAAGACTCTTCCGAGTCTTGTCGATTTTGGGCTTTCACGATTATAATAGATGCAAGCTATTTTTGTTTGCATTACAACACATTTGCAAAATAAATCAATTTCTTCCTAAATTCAAACTCGCTATGGCGAGTTTGTACCTCACTTCTTCCTTATTCACTATTACCTATTACTTTCAAAAATCGACAAGTACCTTCAGAGAAAAGTGAATAGTTAATAGTGAAGAAGTAATAATTAAAACCGACAAGACTCTTCCGAATCTTGTCGATTTTTGGAGGCGCCATCCAGATTTGAACTGGAGAATAAAGCTTTTGCAGAGCTCTGCCTTACCACTTGGCTATGGCGCCATATTCAATTTTACTTTGTACCCTATATTCTATGAAAACTTTTAAAATTTATGACAAAAGACGCAAATCTGCATCTCAAATCTGCGTCTTTTGTCCGTTGGAGCGGAAGACGAGATTCGAACTCGCGACGTTCACCTTGGCAAGGTGACGCTCTACCACTGAGCCACTCCCGCATATAAAAATGGTGCCTCCGGGCGGAATCGAACCACCGACACGAGGATTTTCAGTCCTCTGCTC
>JAEDLZ010000099.1 GCA_016303265.1 Clostridiales bacterium | reverse complement strand
TGTTTCTGTCCGGGTCTTTAACATTGTCTTTTGTTATATGCATTTCTTCAAGATAAAGATATGCCAAAATATCTGCAATAGAAAGCGAACCGCCCGGGTGTCCTGCCCCGGCTCCGTATATTCCCTCAAGCGTCATTTTCCTTATCCTTGCCGCCGCAAGTCTAAGCTTTTTCTCTCTTGCCTTATCCATAATCTCTCTACCTTTCTTCTTTGTGATTTTATTTCCTCAGCTTTGCGCAAAACCGTTGCCAAGGACTTCCCTTACATCCGCAACTATTACAAATGATTTTTCATCAGCATTTTTTACAAGCTCCTTAAGCTTAACTATCTCATTTCTTCTGACAACGCACATAACAACACGCTTATCCGCTCCGGAAAAGGTGGAAAATCCGTATAGATTTGTTGTACCTCTGTGCATCTTTTTGGATATTATTTTTGAAATATCCTCGGCGTAATCGGAGATTATAAGCGCCATTTTCCCGTAATTAACTCCGTCCAATATACCGTCTATTACCTTTGTGCTCACATACAGAGAAATTCCCGAGTACAGCATAATTTCCCACTTGCCCGAAACCGCTGCGGATAAAACAACCACAGCCGCATCTATTATCAATATAAATAGCCCCATCGAAAAATAAGGGAGCCTTTTTTTCAATATTTTTGCAACAATATCTGTCCCACCGGTGGTTGACCCGGTTCTTAAAACCATCGCCATGCCGAATCCCATAAGAACCCCTCCGGATATGGCGGACAGCATTTCGTTATCCGTTACCGGATGCAGGCACAAAGCGAAAATTTCCGTGAACACCGACAATGCCAAGGTTCCTACTATTGACGAAACAAGAAATCTTATGTCAAATTCAAACACACCCCATATGAGAATAGGTATGTTAATAACAAAAATCATAATCCCCACAGGCAGGTTAGCAAAATAGCTTATGACCGTCGCCAAACCGCTCACTCCGCCCGGAGCAATCCTCGCCGGAACAAGAAACACATCAAGAGATAACGCCATTACGGCGGCCCCTGCAAGCACATACAGATATTTTTTCAGATTCATTTCCACATATTCCCTTTCGGTCAGGCATAAGGAATTGCTTCTTTTTGCCCGAGTTATGTAGAATCCTCCGTCAAAAAGCCCAACAGATATATGAGCCTTTCCGTATCGCCCTTAAGATATGTGTAGCCTATAAGCGCTTCAACGCCTGTCGCAATTTTATAATCAATCATTTCGGCATTTTTCGGCGGATGGGAGTTTGTGTTTCTGCCCCGCTTATAAACCGCCGTTTCCTCTTCTGTAAGTATTCCCTCAATTCTGCGGAAATAATCAGCCTGAGCGCTTGCTTTCACATATTTTGTTGCGGTTTTGTGCAGAACATTTACAGGATAATCTTTGTCCTTTATAAGATATGTCCTTACATAAAGCTCATACACACAATCGCCTATATAGGCAAGAGTGAGCGCCGAATATTGATTCGGAGCAACGCTTTTGCCGATTTCAAATTCATCAGGAATTTTCTTTAGCATTGTATTCCCCTATTCAAAGGTTATTTGCTGACCCTGGGCGGTATCCTTGACTATAACGCCCATTTCCTTGAGCTTATCCCGGATTTCATCGGATTTTGCCCAGTTTTTTTCACTTCTTGCAGTCTTGCGCTCCTCTAAAAGTGCTGTAATTTCAGGGCTTATCTCCTCTTTTTTGTCATTTACAAACAAGCCGAGAACTCCGCCGAGCTCTCTTATCATATCAACCGTGTAGTTAATGATTTCCTTTGACGAGCCGCTTTCGGCGGTTATGGTCTTATTTGCCTCGGCAACAATCTCAAATATAACGGATATTGCATCCGCCGTATTCAAATCGTCCTCCATGGCGTCAATATATTTCTGCTTGAAATTATCAAGCTTTTCCTTATATTTTTTCTCGCTGTCCTTTATGCTCTCAGTCTGCGACTTGTCCGCAAAAAACTTCATCGCATCTATACAATTATAAACACGCTCCATGCTTGACCTTGCGGATTCCATAAGGGTTTTGCTGAAGTTAATTGGGCTTCTGTAATGAGCCGAGAGCATAAACAATCTTATAACCTCATAATCAAACTCCTGTGCGATTTCCCTTACCGTGAAGAAGTTGCCGAGGGATTTCGACATTTTTCGGTTATCTATGTTTATATATCCGTTATGAAGCCAATAATTTGCAAAGGTGCAGCCGTTTGCACACTCACTCTGAGCAATCTCGTTTTCGTGATGGGGGAATATAAGATCCTGACCGCCGCTGTGAATATCAATCGTCTTGGCAAGATATTTATTCGCCATTGCGCTGCATTCAATATGCCAGCCCGGTCTTCCCTTTCCCCAGGGACTTTCCCACGCAGGCTCGCCCGGCTTCTGCTTCTTCCACAGGGCAAAATCCATTGGGTCTTTTTTGTCCTCGTTTACATTTATTCTTGCGCCAGCCTCTAAATCTTCAAGAGGCTGGTGCGAAAGTTTTCCGTATTCTTCAAACTTTTTCGCCGAAAAGTATACATCTCCGTCAACATTATAGGCATAGCCCTTATCCTCAAGAGTTTTAACAATTTTTATAATTGCGTCAATATTTTCCGTTGCTCTCGGATGATATGTCGCCTCTTTGATTCCGAGCCCCTTTGCATCAATAAAGTATTCTTTGATATATTGGTCGGCAAGCTCCTTAACCGTTATGCCAAGCTCGTTTGCCTTATTTATCATCTTATCGTCAATATCCGTGAAGTTCTGGACAAAGGTAACCTCATAGCCCCTGTACTCCAGATAACGGCGAAGCGTGTCGAAAATTATGAACGGTCTTGCATTGCCCACATGAAAATAATTATAAACCGTGGGACCGCAGGAATACATTTTCACCTTCCCCTCCTGAATGGGGACAAATTCTTCCTTTTCTCTTTTTAATGTATTATACAGTTTCATTTGTTTTCTCCTCCAGTTCCTTGTTAAGCCGCTCGATTTCACCCCTCATACGGCAAAGCTCCATAGATACGGGGTCAGGAATGTGTATCTGGTCAAGGTCAACCGCGGCACTCGCCACCTTAACATTATCCCGTTTCACTATATGAGCGGGAACACCCACACAGGTACTGTTCGGCGGAATTTCGTTAAGCACCACCGCATTGGCGGCAATCTTACTGTTATCCCCGACCGAAAACGGCCCCAAAACCTTTGCGCCGCAGCCTATCGTAACATTATTGCCGATGGTGGGGTGGCGTTTGCCCTTATCCTTGCCCGTTCCGCCAAGGGTAACCCCCTGATAAATCGTACAATTATCGCCGACAACCGCTGTTTCCCCGATTACGACACCCATACCGTGGTCAATGAAAACACCGCGTCCTATCTGCGCCGCCGGGTGAATTTCAATCCCCGTCTTTTTTCTTGTGTGCTTTGAAACCCAGTCGGCAAGAAAATAATGCTTATGCATATGCAGCCAATGGGCTATGCGGTAATTGATTATAGCCTTAACCCCCGGATACAGAAAAAAGACCTGCGCCTTGCTTCTTGCCGCCGGGTCACGCTCAAATACCAAATTTATTTCTTCTTTTATAAGCTTGAAAACTGCCATGGCAATTACCCTTCCTCATAATCCATTTTATTATATCAAATTTTTTATATTTAGTAAAGGCTTTTAAGAAAATTTGTACCTATTTTTTATTTATTCTATGCAAAACGGAGGTATTTTGTTAAATCCGGTAGAAATAGAATGCCTTTAGCGGGCAAAAAAAGCCGACGCCTCGTGCGCCTATGCCCCGGTGCATTTTTGAATACCGCAAGAGGGAATTTTGCGCGGTCAATCCGCCGCTTTTTGTATTACAAAATCGTCCGTTCTCCATAAGTCAAAAAAGCAGAAGAGAACTTCTGCTTTATCGCCGACTGCTTAAAATTATCTGCGCTGTCTGTCATAGATTATAAGGAGTGTTCCCTTTTCCACTTTTATTTTTGCTTTTTTACCGGTAAATTCATTGCTGACGCCGAGAGGCTCTGAATTTGAAAGAACAGCATTTTCCAGTCCATATTTAAATCCTGTTTCAGACACTCCCTCTGAAGTATCGCTGTGAGAAAACACCGATATAAATCCTCTATGGCTTTCGTCAAATTCAACTTCTCCGTCCGCTATCGCTGTTATAATGCGCTTTTCATCCATAATTTCGGCTTTATTTCCGCTTTTTATCAGCTTTATCATATTCTGGATATTCGCAATTGTGTGCTCAAGCCTTCCTCCGGTGCCGCCGAAAATCCGAAAATGCCCGTATCCCATTTCAAGACCCTTATCTATTGCCGCCGCCACATCTGTAATATCCTTCTCACAGGGGAGGGTTATTACATTTTCCGCCTTAGGGCAAAAGCCCAGCGAATCGAAATCACCTATTACAATACTTGGCTTAATGCCTATTTTATTAAGCTTTTCATAGCCTCCGTCGGCCGCAATGAGCAAATCACTTGGATCCAGCTCCATCGTTTTTTCGAAAAAATCTCCTGCGCCGACAATATAACAGATTCCGCTTTGCATTTTGCACCTCATATTTTTGTTTCCACAAAGTTATTTACGGTAATTTCGTCCCTTTTTACAATACAATCCACACAAACAATCCCAACTCCCGCCTTCTCTGCCCTTTTAAGAGCCTTTGCAAACGCTTTGTGCGTTTTTGTGTTTGGCGCGAAATACCTTACATTTTCCATCTGAACTACTAAAACTATATATGCGCCATAAACCTCTTTTT
>JAEDLZ010000098.1 GCA_016303265.1 Clostridiales bacterium | reverse complement strand
TAACATTCACATAATCGGCGATCTTTGCAACTACACCAAGGTTATGTGTGATAAAGATAACGGCAATCCCCAGTTTTTTCTGCAAATCCAGAATCAGCTGAAGAATCCTTGCCTGAATTGTAACATCCAAAGCGGTAGTAGGCTCGTCTGCAATAAGAATTTTAGGTTTGCACGCAAGAGCCATTGCAATCATAACACGCTGACGCATACCGCCTGAAAGCTGGTGCGGATACTGTTTCAATACTGCTTCCGGATTGGGAATCTGTACGTCATAAAGCATCTTAAGCGCATTTTTGCTTGCTTCTTTTTTATTCATGCCCTGGTGAATCATAAACGGCTCGCTAAGCTGTCTTTCAATGGTAAAAACAGGGTTAAGAGATGTCATCGGTTCCTGGAAAATAACCGAAATGGCGTTTCCTCTTATGCTGTACATTTCTTCAAGCGGAAGCTTAGTAAGATCTTTGCCTTCAAAAAGGATTTCACCTGACTCAATATATCCGTTTCCGTCAAGCAAACGAAGAATACTCATTGCAGAAACAGATTTACCGGAACCGGACTCACCGACTATACCTATGGTCTTGCCGGGTTCAAGGCTGTAAGATACGTCGTTTACAGCCTTAACAATACCTTTTTTTGTCTTAAAATATGTGTGGAGGTTCTTTACCTCAAGTAATGGCATAGTTTTTCCTCCCTTATTTATCAATGTTGGACTTCGGATCCATTACATCACGAAGAGCATCACCGACGATGTTGATGCAGATAGTCGTAATTGCAAGGAATATCGAAGTGAACAGCCACTGCCACCAATAATTCTTGATAATAGTAGCGTTTCTTGCTGCGTTGAGCATATTGCCCCATGTCGGTCTCGGATAAGTTACGCCGAATCCAAGGTAAGACAGAGATGACTCAGTAAGCATACAGCCTGCAAAGTCAAGAGTAAGGCTTACAAGGATAACAGAAATAACATTAGGAAGAATATGCTTGAAAGCAATTCTGCTTTCCTTAACGCCCATGGACTGCGCTGCAACAACATATTCGTTTTCTCTGGTTACAAGCACCTGTCCACGAACAAGTCTTGCAAGGCTGGGCCATGTAAGAACACCCAAAATGCACATAATGATAAATATTCGCATATCCTGGCTTATTGTCATCTGCGTCATTACGGATGACAAAATAAGAGCAAACGGCAGGAAAGGAATTGCGTTGAATATCTCCGTCACACGCATTAAGATTATATCTACTTTTCCACCGAAATATCCGGAAATACATCCGATAATAATTCCTATAATGGAGGAAATTATAACCGCAACAGCGCCAATGGTCATGGTCATCTTGCCGCCGTTTATAATTCTCTGGAAAATATCTGCGCCATATCCGTCAGTACCAAAAATGTAGCCTTTAAGTCCCCAGGTTTTAAGAAGCTCATTGTTCCCGCCAACTGCATAGTTCTGGAACGCGCCTGCAAATACTTTAGAAACGCCGCTTGTCTTTGAACCGGGTGCGTCACATTGACCGAAAGTATTTGTTCCCCAGGAATATGCATGTCCGAGGTTTGTAAGGCCGGTATAATGGTGCGTACCTGCGCTGATCTGAACATAATGCTCTCCATCCTGCAGGTTCGGTGCAGGAGTGCTGTTAAGACCGAAATCGCCTGCAAAACAGACGGAATTGTCATCAAGCTGAAGGCAAATATTATCGCTGCTTGCATAAATGCCAACAATTTTGCGCTTGCCAAGATAATCCTTAATAGAACTGGTGGAAGCGTTCATATTAGGTCTTACCTGTGCAAACAAACCTCTTGTGCCGGTATAAACACTCTTTGCTTCTTTTGGGATACCAACAACATAGTTAAGAGTAAAGTCTATATCGATAAGGTTATCTCTTTCAATAAATTTATCTATATTTGCGTAAGCAAGCTTGTTGCCCCAAATATAGAGCGTTCCGTCATTCATAAGAATTGCTGTGCACTGATATCCGCACTCAAAACGTTTGATGTTGTTTACATCAACCGTAAGATTTTCCGGCATATAAATAATATTCGGGAAATCTTCTGCGGTTTTGCCTTCCGGAACAGGGCCGTATTGGCCAAGACGGTTATTGCCCCATCCATATATCTTACCGTTTTCGTCAATGGCAATGATATGGTCAATACCTGCGGCAACACGCACAATCTTTGCATTCTGAACTTCTTCCGGAATGTTTTTTACGTCATATCCTGTGGTGCCTATTTTAGTAGCACCCCAGACATAAACTTTACCGGAATTAGAAAGACCCACACTGAATGAACCGTAGCTGTCTATCTCTTTTATATCATTTTTAAGCTCAGAAGGAACACTCATCATACTAAGGCAAGGCTCAATATTTTTCTGAGTAGCCTCGGTGTATGAATCGCTGTAATTCTTCATAAAAAGCGGTCCTATAAAAACAATAAGGAACATACAAATTACAACGCAAAGTGCTCCTACGGCAAGTTTTCTATCCAAGAAATTACGTAAAATCTGCTTGGCGGGGCTGACAATCTCTTCTGTATCGTTTATTCTGTTATTATTGTTTTCTTCCTGCTCTTTAGCAAACTCCTTGCTTCCGCCCATAAACATACGGCGAAGCCAACTGCCAATAACCTGGAAGAAGTTTTTATTTTTATACATAAATTAACCTCCTCCCCTGTTATTTGTTCACGCGGACTCTCGGGTCAACCAGACCGTAGATAATATCTATTACAAGGTTGCCGAAAAGAGACATGAAAACATAGAATACCTGAATGAACATAATTACGTCAAAGTCAGCGGTCATAAGTGATTGAATCATAAGCTTGCCCATGCCGTTAAGAGCAAATATACTCTCAATTACAATAGAACCGGAGAAAATTCCAAGGAACCAACCGACAACAAGAGTTACTATCGGTATAAGGGCATTTCTCCATGCATGGGAATAAATAACCACCTTTTCACGAAGACCTTTTGCTCTTGCGGTTTTGATGCAGTCAAGAGAAAGCGCATCTATCATAGAAGCACGAACATATCTGGTCATGCCGCCGAGAGAGCAGAACGTCATCGTAATAAGGGGAAGCGCAAGGTAATAAAGTTCATCCCAGAATTTTTTCCAACCTGTATAGTCGCTGCCGGGCGTCTTCATTCCGCTTGGAGGGAAAATTCCAAGCAGCGAACAGAACACCCAAATGAACAAAATTGCCACAAGGAAAGTCGGCAAGCTGTAACCGATTATTGTAATTACCTGTACAGCCTGATCTCCTTTACTTCCTTTTTTTACAGCACAAATAATGCCAAGCGGTATTGTAATACCCAAAGCAAGAATAGTCGCAATAATATTGATTTTTATAGTATTTATCATTTTCGGCGGTACGACATTTACAACATCGTCCTTTTCCTCATAGGAATAGCCGAAATTTCCCTGAAGCAAACCGTTATAGCTTCCGTCATAAAGAGGATATACTCCTACCCATCTCAAATAACGAATAACTTTATTATCAGTATCAGTTCCGTATCTACGCTGATAAGTGAGATACAGTTCCTGGAACTTTGTTTCTCTTTCTTCCGCAGAAAGGGTGTTCTTCATTCCCTGTATATCCGTTTTTGCGTCGGTATAAGCACGGTTGCTCGGGACCATTTGATATATTAAAAACATCAGAAATGACAATATGACAAGAACAACCAGCATATAGCCAATTCTTTTAAGAATGTATCTTCCCATTTCAAGATTCCTCGTTTCATCGCTTGCAGCAGCGAATGTTTTGTTTGCAGTAATAAACTGCGAATGAAGACGCAAGAATCGACACTTTTTTCCACAAAAAAGCATCCAAAAATCTTAATCTTGTCTTAATTGTCTGCAATATACAGACAAATATGAGTACGCAGAAGAGGGCAAACATTGCCCTCTTCTGCTAAACCCTATCAAATATTAAACAGTAAATTTAATATTCGTTTTTCCCGATTGGATTACTTGAGCCAGTAAGCATCGGCAAGGTCCTTGATGTACCACTGAGAATAATCTTCGTACATGGAAGGATCAATGGTGAGGTTATAAGCGTAGTCATAAACAGCGCTGTTATAACCGGTAGCAAAGTTAAATGCGTTATAAAGAGGAGAACCGGAATAGTAACCATATACAGCAGCCTGATAAAGTTCGTCAAGCATAGGAGAGAACTCACCGATGGTGTTCTGTACTACAAAGCCTGCGGCTTTGATGTTGTCGTTCTCCATGAAGCCGGTCATAAGCTGATCGGTGAAGGGGTTATTGGAAGTGCCATACCAGTTGATTGCAAGAGGCATGTAATAGTCGTCGCCGACCTTGGTGGTCTTGTAAGCGCCGTCTTTGGACTGATAGTTAATATCATTTTCTTCTGCTTCAGCAGCGGGAATCTTCTTATAACGAACGCCTTCGACATAGTCGTTACCGTCTTTGTCATATACCCAGCCGCCTTCTTCAAGAACAGCAATAGCGCTGTCTACAGAAGTAGCGTATGCGTTAAGCTCCATGCCGTTAGCAACAGCTTCTTTGTACATCCAAGCACCGGAATAATACGGACCGTCAACAACGCCGCCGTAACCGCCGGTGAAGTCTTTAGCAAATTTTGCACGATCCATGCAGTATGCAATGGCCTGACGAACTTCGGTGTACTGTGCAGGACCAAAGTCAGCACGGAAGCCGAGTTTTCCATAGCCAGCACGGCTGTAGTGAGTGTAAACATATTTGCCTTCGGATTTGTCTGCCATATCAATGGCTTCGTTGGTTTCGTCACCACCGGTG
>JAEDLZ010000097.1 GCA_016303265.1 Clostridiales bacterium | reverse complement strand
GTGTGGAGTGGGATAATAATACTCAGATGATTTGGATCATTCCTGCCAGAACTGCGTATGATGATCCAAATGAAGCGGTAGGCTGATACCTAAAGACGGTAATACTTATATGAGGAGATTAAACTCCTTTTCGCCAATACCTTTTTCGGAGGCTTGCTTGCAAGCGGAGCAGTTGCAATGTCTTCCATAGAGTATGATGGTGCGTTTGCGCTATAACATTAGACCGCAAGCAGAAAATGGAAATAGTATTTTCTCTATTTGGAATCTGTGCCAAAGGTACATTAACTTCTCGATACTTAGCAAAAAATGCAACAAACGCTTTTACACAGAGGAAGAAACAAATAACGATGGGAAATGTTACATATATAAAAATCGGGAAACTAAAACCATTTGAAAGCCGTCCGTACGAAGTTAAAGATGACGGAGAAATGAAAACTTTGATTGATTGCATATAAACTTTCACTTCATTTGCAAATTATGTGTTTCATTTTACACCGGGCATCTCTGTTGAAAATTCAGCTTAAACAGTTGGTTAATATGCAGAAAATTCAACTAAATCCTGAGAAATAAAGATAAAATATTGAATTTGCGGAAAATTTGTGTTAGAATATGCATGGAATATGAAAGTTTTTGGAAAACATTTTACATAGTGATAAGCATGAGTGCCGGCTATAAAAGGACACTGATAAAACGGATTGAGCGAGGAATAACAAAAGCAGATTTAAAAACAGGTGCAAATTTTCGCAGTCAACATTTACCGAATTAAATAAAAATGCATTGGCTGCGCCGTTCGCCCCTGTGAATATTCGTCGATTTTTAAAAGGCGGTATCGGGGATATTACGGAAGCCGTCCACAACGGCGCCGCAAAGCCGAAAGCTATGTAAATTCCGTGCAACAACAAAGTAACACATAGGGCGAAATGTCAAAAAAGCGCAGAGCGGCCCCGGACGGAAATTTCATTTTGAAGAGGGAATCATATTATGACGGATAGCAAAGAAACGAAGCTTTTGAATTTAATATCCGTAATTTTAGTTGCTTTAGCGGGTGTAATCCGTTTTGCGGTTAAACGAATTGACTTGTTCGGGTGCAACACCCTTGTGTTTTCCTTGCTTGCGGCATCGATTATAATATGGATTTTTCAGCTGCATAAGCGCCTTATTCAGCCGCAAATCAGAAAAAATCTGATAGCGGCTGCGTTTCTTATGCTTTTATGGATGATTATAAGAACCATGAAGTATGTATTTATTCCTCTGAACAGTACGGGAGCGCGCTATGCATGGTACTTGTATTATCTTCCGATGCTGTTCATTCCGCTCCTGATGTTTTTGTCGGTGCTTTCCATAGGATGTCCCGGGAACAAACCTATTTGCCGGAAATGGTATCTTTTGTTTATACCGGCTTTGCTGATTCTTACAGGGATTCTCACAAACGACCTCCACCAAAAAGCGTTTCTTTTTCAGGGCGGGTTGGCGTTTTGGAATGAAGCCGGAATCTCATACGGATTTGTGTATTTTGTTTCGCAGATATGGATAGCGCTTATGTTTGTCGGTATGCTGTCTGTTGTGTTTATTCGGTGTGTGATTTTAAAAAATCGCAGGAATATATACATACCTATGATTCCCCTTTTATTCGGAGCGGCATACACAGTCGGCGTTATTGCAGGGTATGAGGACGGTCTGACCGTTGTCTTAACAGTACCGGAGGTGTGCTGTTTTGTTTATGCGGCTTTTATTGAATCTCTCATTTGCATAAGGCTTATCCCATGCAATGACAATTACAAAGAGCTGTGGAGTATGTCGTCAATCGGCGCGGGAATTATGAATAATGAGGGCAAGGTTGTTTACAAATCCCAAAAGAGTATGCCTGTGACGGCAGAGCAGGTTTTTCGCGCCGAGAAAGAAACCGTACTTCTTGACGGCGGCAATGTTTCTCTTTGCAGTCATGTTATACACGGAGGATACGGATATTGGACGAAAAATATTTCTGAATTAAACCGTATGAATAAGGAACTTGAAGACCTCGGGAATGTACTGACGGAAGAAAATGCCATGCTTGACGCCGAGAATAAGCTGAGAGAGCAGCTTGTTTTTATTCAGCAGCAAAATAATTTGTATGACGATATGAACCAAAGTATGACGAAGCAGCTAAACAAGCTGGATGATATTCTTGCCGCACCTTTGGAAAATGAGGCGGACTTTGAACGGGAAATGAAATATGCCTGTATTCCTATGGTATATATCAAGCGCCGCTCAAATCTGTTTTTGCTTGCAAACAAGGAACAAAAAGTTGCCGCAGACGAACTGCAAATTGCCATATCCGAATCCCTCGAATATGTAAGCTTGTGCGGAATCAAAGCATACTGCTCACGCGGTGCGGCCGGTGTATATCCCGGAGAAAAGCTGTTGGCGGCTTATGATGTGTTTGAGGAGGCTATTGAGTATGCCGTACCGGATACAGACGCAGTTTTTGTTATTCTTGAAGCAAACGGCCGCGATTTGTCTTTACATATCAATATAAATGCTCCGAGGAATTATATATCGGAAAGTATGGTGCAAAAATATCTTTGCGATACGGGCGGGACGATTGAAATTGAACAGGATGAGCAGAGTGAGATTATTACGCTGAGATTTCCGGGAGGGGGTGACTCGGTATGACATCTTGCGCAAATCTGTCCGCTATTGCGCTTTTTGTATTCGGACTTGTTGCAATTTTTTTGGTAACGGGCGCTTTATTTGCTCTTGTTGGGGCGTGCGTATACCGTTTGGAACGCAGATATATATTGTTAAACGCATTGATTTTGGCGGTTGATGTTTTCCTAATGCAATGTATGGCGGATATATATCATTTTCCCGAAAATTTTTTTGGTAGAATTGCAGGGGAGATGAATTCCATTGTTATGGCTTTCTGCTTGCCGCCGAAATATTTCTTTTTGCCGCCGCTACAAAACGCAGGAAAAATGTTTTGTATGCCGGAGCCGTAAAAGAAAGTCTTGATTCTCTCCCGGACGGAGTTTGCTTTTTCTTATCCGACGGTCAGCCGCTTCTTACAAACAGCAGAATGCAAAAAATCAGCGGTGAGCTGTTTGGTACGGAAATATTAAACGCCGATATATTTTTTAACGGTTTGAAAGAAAAAAATATTGACGGCAAAGAAAAAGTCCTTCGCACAGAGCCTACGGTTATTCTGAAAACATCAGACGGGAAAGTGTGGGATTTTCGTAAAGAATGTATTTCCTCCCATAAAGAAAATATATTTGAGCTCATTGCATACGATATTACAAAGCAGTATTGTCTGCATAAGGAACTGAACGAAAAAAACGACAGGCTAAGCAGGGTAAATGAAAGACTGTTAAGGTACAGCCGGGAACTGGAAACGGAGGCTGCGGACAAGGCTCTGCTGAAGGCAAAGATTCAGGTACATGACAATGTCGGACGCGCTTTGCTTGCTTTTAGAACGCAGTACTTAAATCAGCCGCAGAAGTTGCAAAAGCGTGAAAAACTTCTGTTTTTGTGGCAGTCTACAATAAAAATTATGAAACAGGAAGCTGAACCTAAGCTGCAAAGCAGTGCGTGGGAGGAAATATTAAAGGCCGCGGACGCAATAGGCGTAACAATAGAACTAAGCGGCATACTGCCGGAGAATGATACTGTGCGCAGCGTGATTTTATCGGCCGCGCACGAATGTCTTACCAATACCGTAAAGCATGCCGGCGGCAATCGGCTGTGGATTTTTGTAATTAACGAGGGAAGAAAATATATTGCCGAGTTTACGAATAACGGTTCTTTGCCGCAGGGAGAAATAGAGGAAACAGGCGGCCTTAAAAATTTGCGCCAAAGTGTGGAAAAGGCCGGAGGTATTATGAAAACAGAGAGTCGGCCGCGGTTTTTGCTGCGGATAGAGCTTTGGAAAGGTGATGACAGTAAGTGAGTAAAACAAAAGTAATGATTGTTGATGACCAGCTTTCAAGCCGAAGACTGTTTCAAATGTACATAGAACAATCCCCAAATTATGAGCTTGTTCATATTGTGGAATCCGCGGCATATGCCGACGCATATGTCCTGAAAAGCAAGATTGACCTTGTGCTTATGGATATTCTTATGCATGACGGTTCTAACGGACTCGCCGCTGCGGAAAGAATAAAGAAAAACCGTCCCGGCATTAAGATTATTGCCGTTACATCAATGCCTGAGGCATCGTGGCTTAAAAGGGCGCATGAAATCGGCATTGAAAGCTTTTGGTATAAAGAGGTTGAAAAGGATACGATTTTAGATGTTATGGACAGAACCATGGCAGGCGAATCGGTGTATCCCGACAATCCGCCAAAGGTACAAATAGGGCCGCTGAACAATGTGAACTTTACCGAGCGTGAGCTTGAGGTGCTTCGGGTGCTTGTTACCGGTATCTCTAATGCGGAAATTGCGAAAAAACTCTTCATTTCCGAAAATACCGTGCGGGAGCATATTCGTCACCTTCTTGAAAAAACAGGGTGCAAAAGCAGAACAGAGCTTGCGATTGAAGCCAGAGTCAGCGGTATTGCAATTAACATAGGATAATAAAATTACGGGGCGTCCGGACTGTCGGACGCCTTATTTCTTTGAAAAATAGTCCTTTTGTGTCATGTAATTAAGAAAAAAATTGCTATAATTTAAAATAGATTATTGTAATCCGAAACAAAACAGAAAAAAGAGTTTTCGGAAACAATTCGGGTGAACGCAAAACTATAATTCGGTAGTGTAAAGTAAAAATGAAAGAATAGTATAATGATTTCACAAAATATCGCAG
>JAEDLZ010000096.1 GCA_016303265.1 Clostridiales bacterium | reverse complement strand
AAAAGATTTATTGGTAGCTTGGTATTTAATATTATTGAAACAATAATAATATTTGTCACCAACTTTCCCGCAGTCCGCCGCCGCAAGGTCGTTCCTGCGGCGGCAGCCCCCTAAAAGTACAAAAACCAAAGCTTTTAGCCTTTGGTTTGCACATCAATTCCTGATACATTTTATTTAGCTTTTTCTTTTATGAAAGCCCCTATCTTGCGCAAGATGTCAGCCTGATTTTACGAGATTATCTTGCGCAAGATATTTGCTGTGCTTGCTATTTTAACGAAAAGCCTCAAGGCTTTTCAGAACCTTATCAAGCATTTCTTTATATTTTTCGCCTTTCGCTCTTTCTTCCTCAACAACCTTAGCCGGCGCTTTGTCCGTAAAGCCCTTATTTGAAAGCTTGCCCTCAACACGCTTGATTTCACCCTCAAGACGGGTTTTTTCCTTGCTTAGTCTTTCAATTTCCTTTTCCTTGTCAACAAGCTCATCAACAGGGAGATAAAGCTCCGCCTTGTCAACAACAACGGAAACCGCATTTTCGGGAATACCATTCTTATCAGCCTTTACAATAACCTCCGACGCGCTTGCAAGCTTTTCAAAGAACACTCTGCCCTGTTCAAAAATTTCTGCCGCGTCGGTTACTATATAAAGCTTTGTTCTTTTTGACGGCGGAACATTCATTTCATTTCTGATATTTCTTATGCCCTTGATTGCATTCATAACGACAACCATCTCGGCGTCGGCTGCGGCAAACTCCAGATTCTTGTCATAAACAGGGAAAGATGAAATCATAATACTTTCACCCTCGTGAGGGAGCGCCTGCCATATTTCTTCCGTTATAAACGGCATGAACGGATGCAAAAGTTTCAGCGTGTTCGAAAGCACATAGGTGAGAACCTGTTGGGCGGTCACATTCTTTTCGCCCTCTATAGAGAAACGGGGCTTAACAAGCTCAATATACCAATCGCAGAACTCGTCCCAAATGAAGTCGTAAAGCTTGGAAACCGCAATTCCCAGCTCATACTTGTCGAGGTTTTCAGTAACCTCTTTAACAAGATTATTGTAACGGTTTAAAATCCATTTATCCTCAAGGGAGAGGTTGTCTGCCGCCGGAAGCTCGTTTTTCTCAATATCAAGATTCATAAGAACAAATCTTGACGCATTCCATATCTTGTTCGCAAAATTACGGCTCGCCTCAACACGCTCAATATAAAAACGCATATCGTTGCCGGGGGAATTGCCTGTCGCTAAGGTAAATCTTAACGCATCGGCGCCGTATTTGTCCACAATTTCAAGGGGGTCAATGCCGTTTCCTAATGACTTGCTCATCTTTCTGCCCTGACTGTCACGGACAAGTCCGTGAATATAAATATGCTTGAACGGAGGTTGACCTATGTGTTCAAGCCCTGAAACAATCATTCTCGCAACCCAAAAGAATATAATGTCATAGCCTGTAACCAAAACGGATGTGGGATAGAAATACTCCAAATCCGCCGTTTTTTCAGGCCAGCCGAGGGTTGAGAACGGCCACAAAGCCGAGCTGAACCATGTATCAAGAACATCCTCGTCCTGTTTGACCTTGCCTTTGCACTTTGGGCAAACGGTTATATCCTCTTTGGAAACGATAGTTTCACCGCAATCCTCGCAGTAAAATGCCGGAATCCTGTGTCCCCACCAGAGCTGGCGGGAGATACACCAGTCCTTAACATTTTCCATCCAGTGCATATATGTCTTAGAGAATCTGTCCGGAATAAATTCCACCTCATGGTCGGCAACAACACGGATTGCCTCCTTTGCAAGCGGTTCCATTTTAACAAACCACTGCTTTGAGGTTATAGGCTCAACCGTCGTTCCGCAGCGGTAGCACTGCCCAACATTGTGGGTATGCTCCTCCACCTTAACAAGGAAGCCCTGCTCCTCAAGGTCACGAACGATTGCCTTCCTTGCCTCATAGCGGTCCATGCCTGCATACTTACCGCCGCATTTTGCAATTGTCGCATCATCGTTTAAGACACGGATTTCCTCAAGATTGTGGCGCTTGCCCACTTCAAAGTCGTTGGGGTCATGAGCCGGGGTAATCTTAACGCAGCCCGTCCCGAATTCCCTGTCAACATATTCGTCGGCAATAATCGGAATCTCTCGTCCCACAAGGGGGAGAACCAGAGTCTTACCCACTAAATCCTTATACCTCTCGTCATCGGGATGAACCGCAACGGCGGTGTCACCGAGAAGAGTTTCCGGCCTGGTCGTTGCAATAACAACCGCGCCGCTGCCGTCCTTGAGCGGATACTTTATGTGCCAGAAATTGCCCGGCTGTTCCACATATTCAACCTCGGCGTCAGAAAGCGCAGTCACGCAGCTTGGGCACCAGTTGATGATTCGCGTTCCCTGATATATAAGACCCTTATTGTAAAGATTTACAAAGACCTCACGGACAGCCTTTGAGCAGCCCTCGTCCATGGTGAATCGCTCTCTGTCCCAGTCACAGGAGCAGCCAAGCTTTTTAATCTGGTTTATAATACGATTGCCGTACTGTTCCTTCCATGCCCAGACACGCTCCAAAAATTTTTCTCTGCCCAAGTCATAACGGGTGAGATGCTCCTCTTTCCGCAGGTTCTCCTCAACCTTAATCTGGGTTGCAATTCCCGCATGGTCCGTTCCCGGAATCCAAAGAGCCGCATACCCCTGCATTCTCTTTGTTCTTATAATTATATCCTGGAAAGTTTCATCCAGCGCATGGCCCATATGAAGCTGCCCCGTAACATTCGGGGGAGGAATCACTATAGTAAACGGTTTTTTATTTTCATCTATCTCTGTGTGGAAATATCCTTTCTCAACCCAGGTTTTATATATCCTGTCCTCAACTGTCTGCGGGTCATATGTTTTCGGTAATTCTTTAGCCATAAAAGCCGCCCCTTTCTCTGTGTTCTTATATAAATACTCATAAAAATTATTATACACAATCTTATCCGATTTTGCAAGACTTTTCCGCAAATATAAGCTTTTTTATCTTTTTAATTGACAATCGCCCCAAAAAATGTCATAATAGTTTTTAGAAAGGTGTGATTTTATGGAAAATCAAAAGAGCCGCTCAGAAACGGCGGCAGAACTGTTTTTAAACGGCTACAATTGCGCTCAGTCGGTTGTAGGCGCCTTCGCCGATAAAACCGATATTGATTTTGATACGCTTATGCGTCTTTCCTCCTCCTTCGGCGGCGGCTTAGGCAGGCTTCGGGAGGTTTGCGGCGCTGTTTCGGGAATGGCAATGATTGCCGGTATTCTTTACGGCTACGAAAAGCCTGACGACAGTGCGGGAAAAATCGAACAGTACGAACTTATTCAGAGTCTTGCGCAAGATTTTAAGGACAAGCATGAAACAATCATATGCCGCGAGCTTCTCGCAGGGGTAAAAAAGACGAACGGTGCCGTTCCCGAGGCAAGAAGCAAAGAATATTACAAAGCAAGGCCCTGTGCTATGTTTGTTGAAACCGCTGCGGAAATTCTTGACAAATATATACAAGAACATCCGTGTAAAAAAGGTCTGTCGCAAGATTAGCTTCCTTGAAAAAGATTGAACGAAATATCCCCGAAAACAGCTGAATTTCAACCTTTTTCGGGGATATTTTTATTGACTTAGGGAAACTGCTTTGTTTAAATTGCTATCCGAATATCACTTTGCCGCAGCCCCTTTTACAGATATACTCTTATATCTTGCGCAAGATTTTCTTCAATCTCGACAATCTGCTTTGCAATGTTTTTTGAATCGGAATCCGCCTCTTTATATTCATTAAGGTATTTATTGATGGATTTTATTCCCATATGGCAGCCGTCTGTTATAAGACTTGCCGCCTTTTCATCGCTGTCCTCCATAGCCAGCATAACATTTGTCTTTATCCACGCCATGCCCTTTGCCATTGACGGAGGTTCTTTTCCGTCATCTCCCGCATTTTCCAAAGCCTTTGCGGTTTTTTTGCCCAGCCTTGTGTTTTCATCAAGGCTTTTTTCTAAAATATCCCTGAATTTTCCGTCACTTACCTTGGGGATAACATCTTCAAGGGTGCTTATTCCCATTTTTATGCCGGAGTTGCACTCTTTAAGCAGCTTAACCGTATCGGGATTTACCATTGTTTTTCGCCTCCGAATTTTTTTGTTTTTAGTATCCCCGATTTTTAAAATTTTATTTAACGGATTATCGCAAAGTTATGCCGTGCTCCGTGACGCATTTTGCATATTCGGCAACCGTTCCGCTCATATGGCAGTATCTTCTTGCACTTTCTGCAATAAACGGAAAATCATAATAAATATGGGAATGCAGAAAAATGAAATCATTTTTACCGTGTCCGTAAAATGCTTCTCCTATGTTCGCGCCAATACTTATCCCATTGCGAATAAGCTGATTTGTGAGTACGCTTTCTCTCTTTTCGCTTTTTATCTTATTATATATTTTAATGATATTCCAATGCAAATTGTTTCAACTTTTAAAGCAACGGACTATTCATAAATTTTCCCCTTTTTAATTCAAGCTTGCCATGGCAAGTTTGTTCCTTACCTCTTCCTTATTCACTGTTACCTATCACTTTCCAAAAATCGGCATTACCAATTTAAGTGAATAGTGAATAAGTAATAAGTAAAAATCGACAAGCACTTTCGTACTTGTCGATTTTTGGAGGAGAGGATGGGATTCGAACCCACGAACGCTGTTAACGTTACAGCATTTCCAATGCTGCGCCTTCGACCTCTCGGCCACCTCTCCGCGCCACACAACGTATAAAATTATAACACACATTCCAATGCTTGTCA
>JAEDLZ010000095.1 GCA_016303265.1 Clostridiales bacterium | reverse complement strand
CTGTTTTTCCTCTGTGCCCTCGGAAACGGCGATCTTGTTTCCGTCCACATATTCATGCGGTTATTGTGTTTTTCATAAGCATTGAAATTGTCATAGGCCCGACCCCGCCGGGAACGGGAGTAATTGCGCCTGCAACGGGTTCTACATTTTCAAAATCAACATCTCCCGTCAGCTTGCCGTTTTCAAGGCGGTTCATTCCCACATCTATGACAACAGCGCCTTCCTTGACCATATCCGCGGTAACGAAGTGCGATCTTCCCACTGCGGCAACCAGAATATCTGCTGTTTTTGTAATTTCCTTAAGATTTTTTGTTCTGGAATGGCAGATTGTAACCGTTCCGTTTTTATGAAGAAGGAGCATAGACATAGGCTTGCCCACAATATTGCTCCGCCCTATAACAACACAGTGTTTACCCTCAACCTCCATACCGCTCTCGTCAATCATTTCCATGATTCCGGCAGGAGTGCAGGGAACAAAATCATAATCGCCTATCATAATTTTGCCCACATTAACGGGGTGAAATGCGTCAACATCCTTTTCGGGATTTATTGTGTTTATTACCGCCTTTTCATCAAGTCCGTCAGGCAGCGGAAGCTGAACGAGGATTCCGTGAATTTTATCGTCGCAATTGAGTTTTTCAACAAGAGCAACCAGCTCCTCCTGAGTTGTTTCGGCAGGGAGGGCATATTTTTCCGAATACATACCCAGCTCGGCGCACATTGCCTCCTTGCGGCCCACATAGACCTTTGAGGCAGGGTCATCGCCCACGATTATGACTGCCAGACCCGGGGTTACTCCCTTTTCCTTTAGGGCGTTTACCCTTTCTGTAAGTTTTGTCTTTACCTTTGCGGAAATTTCCTTTCCGCTCAAAATTTTTGCCATTTCTGTTATCTCCTTTCGGTTTTATAAGACATTTTTCGCCGTATCCGATTAAATCTGTGCGGCCTGCCTTGATAAGCGCTGATTTAACAAGCTCGTAGTTCTGCGGATTTTTGTACTGAAGCAAAGCCCGCTGCATCTGTTTTTCCTCACATTTTTTGGGAACATAAACCTTTTTCATGGTTAATGGGTCAATGCCTGTGTAATACATACAGGTGGAAATGCTTCCCGGAGTGGGATAGAAGTCCTGAACCTGCTGAGGCTGCATATTTTTACTCTTGAGAAATTCCGCCAGGGCAATTGCGTCAGAAAGCGTGCTGCCCGGATGCGAGGACATAAGATAGGGCACGGCATATTGCTCCATACCGATTTCACGATTTATGCGGTTAAATTTTTCTATGAATTTATTGTAAACCTCAACCGACGGCTTTCCCATGTGAGATAAAACATTGTCTGAAATATGTTCCGGAGCAACCCGAAGCTGACCGCTTATGTGGTACTTTACAAGCTCATAAAAAAATTCGTCATTTTTGTCCGCCAAAAGATAGTCATAACGGATTCCCGAACGGACAAAAACTTTTTTTACTCCCGGAATTTTTCTGAGCTTTCGCAAAAGCTCAAGGTAGTCCCGGTGGGAAACATCCAGATTTTTACAGGGGCTCGGGAAAAGGCACTGCCTGTCGGGGCAGGTTCCGCTCTTAAGCTGCTTTTCGCAGGACGGATGACGGAAATTTGCGGTGGGACCGCCCACATCGTGAATATATCCTTTGAAGTCGGGACGATGCGTCATTTTTTCCGCCTCCCGGATTAAGGAGTTATGACTTCGTGCGGTGACCGTCCTGCCCTGATGAAATGTGAGGGCGCAGAAATTGCAGCTTCCAAAGCAACCCCGGCAGGAGGTCAGACTGAATTTTACCTCCTCAATGGCAGGAACTCCGCCCATTTTTTTATACATGGGGTGGTAGTCGCCCTCATAAGGAAGTTCGTAAACATCGTCAAGCTCCTGAGTGGAGAGCGGCGGCGAGGGCGGATTCTGAACGACAAACTTTTTGCCGTCCTTTTGGGCAAGGATTTTGCCTCGGATAAAATCCTGTTCTCTGTGCATTTCACCGGTTGCGGCGGCATATTTCTCTTTGCTTGAGGAAATTTCGTCAAAACCCGGCAAAATTTTACAGCCCTCGGGGAGAGAATCGGGGTTTTCCTCATAGACAGTCCCTGCAATATGCTTAATGTCGCGAATATCCGCACCGCAGTCAAGCAAATCCGCAATTTCCACAATCTGGTGCTCGCCCATTCCGTAAATAAGAAGGTCTGCGCCGCTGTCGATAAGAATACTCCTGCGAACCTTGTCCGACCAGTAATCATAGTGGGCAAACCGTCTTAGGCTTGCCTCAATCCCGCCGATAATAATGGGATATTTTTTGCCGAACGCCTCACGGATTTTGTTGCAGTAAACAATGGTTGCACGGTCGGGACGCCTGCCCGCAGCTCCGCCGGGCGAGTAGAAATCACGGCTTCTCGGCTTTTTTGCGGCGGTATAATGATTGACCATGGAATCCATATTTCCGGCACAGACCAAAAATCCCAGTCTCGGCTCGCCCAAGGAAAGAAAATCATCAAGAGTGTGCCAGTCGGGCTGAGAAATAATCCCAACTGTGTAGCCGCGGCTTTCCAGAACTCTCGAAATAATCGCAGGGCCGAAGGCGCTGTGGTCGATATAAGCGTCGCCTATTATGTAAATGAAGTCAAGACGGGAGATTCCCCGTCTTTTCATATCCTCTTTGCATACGGGAAGAAACATACAAACTCCTATAAAAAAATATTTATGTTAAATATAATATCATTTTTTGTTTTAAATTTCAATATTTTATGCAAAATTACCTTGACTTTCATATAAAAAAGTTGTATTATTTATAAAGAATGAAAATAAAGGAAATAATAAAAATAAAGGCAGGTAATGTAATGCGTGCAGTTGTTACGGTTATGGGTGTTGACCGTAAAGGTATTATCTCAAAGGTGAGTACATGCCTATCGGATAACAATATAAATATTCTTGACATAAATCAGACGATTATGCAGGATATTTTCACAATGGTAATGCTTGTTGATATGAGCGATTCTCAGACGAAATTCACGGCGGTTTCAAAGGCGCTTGGCGAAATCGGCGAAGAATTGGGGCTTGAAATAAGAATCCAGCATGAGGATATATTCAGAAGTATGCACCGAATTTAAAATTGGCTTACAAAGTCGTATATGCCATATTGTGGTATTGCGGCTTTGATTTAGTTTATAAGATAATTATTCGCAGGGCAGACAATGCGAAGATTTTTGCATTAAGCCTTAGGCGGATTTATTGCCAAATCGGCGGAATGGAGAATTTTATGATAAATACAAATGAAATTTTTGAAACGATAGAAATGATAAGGAACGAGCATCTTGATATAAGAACCATAACTATGGGAATATCCCTTTTGGACTGTATTTCCTCATCAAGCGAGGAGAGCTGCCGTAAAATTTATGATAAGATAACCCGCTATGCGGAAAATCTTGTTAAAACGGGCGACGATATCGGGGATGAATTCGGTATTCCGATAATCAATAAGCGTATTTCCGTAACTCCCATTTCCCTGATTGCAGGGGCGAGCGACGCGAAAGACTATGTCTGCTATGCAAAGGCTCTTGACAGAGCCGCAAAGGAAACGGGCGTGAACTTTATCGGCGGATATTCCGCCCTTGTCTACAAAGGCATTGCAAAGGGCGATGAAATTCTTTTAAATTCAATTCCGGAGGCTCTTGCGGAAACCGAAATGGTCTGTTCGTCCGTGGGCGTTGCCACAACAAAGGCAGGAATAAATATGGACGCTGTAAAAAGAATGGGTCAGATTATAAAAGAAACAGCGGCTCTTACGGCGGACAGAGATTCTCTTGGATGTGCGAAATTTGTCGTTTTTGCAAACCCGGTTGAGGATAATCCGTTTATGGCAGGGGCATTTCACGGCGTCGGCGAGGGCGACTGCGTTATAAATGTGGGCGTCAGCGGCCCGGGCGTTGTTAAAAAGGCGCTTGAACATATAAAGGGTGAAGATTTCGGAGCTGTTGCAAACACCGTCAAGAAAACGGCATTTAAGATAACAAGGATGGGTCAGCTTGTGGCACAGGAGGCGTCAAAAAGGCTCGGTGTTCCCTTCGGAATTGTGGACTTATCCCTTGCGCCGACTCCTGCTGTCGGTGACAGCGTTGCATATATACTGGAAGAAATGGGTCTTGAAAAATGCGGAACCCACGGCACAACGGCGGCGCTTGCCCTGCTTAACGACGCGGTTAAGAAAGGCGGAATCATGGCGTCCGGATATGTTGGCGGACTTAGCGGAGCGTTTATCCCCGTAAGTGAGGATGCAGGCATGATTGCGGCGGCGGAGTGCGGTGCGCTCAGCCTGGATAAACTTGAAGCCATGACCTGTGTTTGTTCTGTGGGTCTTGACATGATTGCAATTCCCGGTGATACAACAGCGGAAACCATTTCGGCAATCATTGCCGACGAAATGGCAATAGGCGTTATAAATCAGAAAACCACAGCGGTACGGGTTATCCCGGCAATAGGCAAAAAGGTCGGCGACACAGTGGAGTTCGGAGGACTTTTGGGAGCCGCTCCGATTATGCCTGTTCACGAATACTCAAGCGCTGATTTTATAAACAGGGGAGGAAGGATTCCCGCTCCTGTTCATAGCTTGAAAAATTAAAGGGAGGTCGATACTTTATGGATATGATGAAGGCTATCCTCGATATTGAGGCGAGGGCGCAGGAGGTCGAAGATTCCATCGACAGCCTGAAGGCAAAAATTAAGCTGGAAACAGATGAAAAAATAAAGCAAATGCAATCGGAGGCGGACGCCGAGGCTGAAGCTGAAATTGCCGCCGCAAAGGATAAGATTGACAAGGAAAAGCAGGCGGAGATTGAAGCGGTGAAAGCAGAGATGAAGCTTGTTTCGGACAGCCTTGAGAAGAATTTTACAAAAA
>JAEDLZ010000094.1 GCA_016303265.1 Clostridiales bacterium | reverse complement strand
CTTAACGGTATCAGCAACGCTTTCTCCCTTCGCCGCAGATGAACTCTGCGCCTCGGAAAAACCGATTACATTGCCGCCAAGCTCATACATTGCCGCCTCAAAGCTGAGCCTTGTCCTTGTTGACGGTTCGAAAAACAGCGTCGCCAGCTTTTTCCCTCTGCATTTGTCGCCGTATTTTTTCGGATTCTCTATAATATCCATGGCAGTCTTAATAAGCTCTTCGATTTCTTCCGTAGAAAAATCAAGTATATCTATAAGACTTCTCACTATGCTTCACCGCCTTCAATCCAGCTTTCGTCTGACGGATTGTCTCTGAACGCAATAAGTCTTTTAACATCGCCGGGCGCTATATAGCCTTCGCTTGCCGCAACAGAGGCAATTACATCAAAGTTTGTCAGGGAGATATTTCTTACACTTGCATTTTCGAGCCTTTCTATACCCTTTTTCATACCGTATGTGAATATGGAAACAATGCCCAGAACTTCCGCGCCTGCCTCACGCAGAACATTTACCACTTCAAGTACGCTTCCGCCTGTTGAAATCAGGTCCTCAACAACCACAACCTTCTGCCCTTTTTCAAGTCTTCCCTCAATCTGATTTTTTCTGCCGTGGTCCTTTGACCCTGAACGGACATAGCCCATGGGCAAATCCAAAATATGGGCAGTTATTGCGGCGTGGGCGATTCCTGCTGTCGATGTTCCCATAAGCACCTCTGCGTCGGGATAATTTTCCCGAATAAGCTGCGCCAGTCCGTTTTCCACATGAGTACGGACTTTCGGTGCCGTCAGCGTGAGCCGATTATCGCAGTAAACAGGACTTTTTATTCCGCTTGCCCATGTAAAAGGCTCTTCGGGGCGGAAAAATACCGCCTTAATTTCCAGTAAATCCTTCGCAATAAGTTTTTCCATAATAACCTCTCCTTATAAACTTTCTTTAATCGACAAATTCATTTATACATCTTTCGTATGCTGCCACAGGGTCATCTGCCGCCGTTATCGGGCGTCCCACAACAATATAATCAGAGCCGATAAGCTTTGCCTGCGCCGGTGTCATAACCCGTTTCTGGTCGCCTGTATCTTTGTTTTCGAAACGCACTCCCGGAGTCACGGTGAGAAACGATTGTCCGCAAGCTTCATGAACCTTTCCCGCCTCAAGAGGGGAACACACAACCCCGTCGAGTCCGCACCTCTTCGCATTTTCGGCATAGTGCATTACCACCTTATCCATAGGCTCATGAATAAGCAAATCCTTTTCCATTGTTTCCTGATCCGTTGATGTGAGCTGGGTTACGGCTATTAACAAGGGTCTTGTCCCGTCCGGTCTTGTAAGGCCTTCGATTGCCGCTTTCATCATAGTTGACGCACCGCCCGCATGAAGATTGGTTATGTCAACATCAAGCCCTGACAGAACCCGCATGGTTTGTTTGACGGTATTCGGAATATCGTGAAGCTTAAGGTCGAGAAATATTTTATGTCCTCTTCTCTTCATTTCACGCACTATACCGGGGCCCTCCGCATAATACAGCTCCATCCCTATCTTAACAAACGGCTTTCTGCCGGTAAATTTGTCAAGAAAAGCAAAGGTCTGCCCCGCACTTTCAAAGTCACACGCCACAATCACATCTTTTCCCATTACAATGCACCTCCGATTATATCCTTTAAATTTTCTATATCATACTTTTTCATCACAGCAGGCAAATCGTCTATTATCTCTTTACTTGCATAGGGATTAACAAGATTTGCCGCACCAACCTCAACCGCAGTTGCCCCGGCGAGCATCATTTCAATAACATCCTCGGCAGTGGTTACGCCCCCCATACCAACAACAGGGACTTTCACATTTGAAGCAACCTGATAAACCATTCTAAGAGCGACAGGGAAAATGGCGCTTCCCGAAAAGCCGCCCATTTTGTTGGCAATTACCGGTTTTTTCGATTTAAGGTCTATTCTCATTCCCAGCAGGGTATTTATCAGACTTATGCCGTCCGCCCCTGCCTCTTCACACGCCTTTGCAATAGACACAATATCCGTAACATTTGGTGAAAGTTTCATTATCACGGGCTTTTTTGTGACCCTTTTCACCGCCTCGGTCACCTCTGCCGCGGCTTTTGCCGATGTGCCAAAGCTCATTCCTCCGCCGTGAACATTCGGGCAGCTGATATTAACCTCAATCCAGCCCACTATATCACATTTATCCAATTTTTCGCAAGTGAAGGCATAGTCCTCCACTGAAAATCCGCTTACATTTGCCATTACCTTCTTGTGATAAAACCCGGAAAGTTCCGGCAGTTCCTCGTTTATTACTTTCTCAACTCCCGGATTTTGCAGTCCGACAGCATTTATCATTCCTGCCGTGCATTCCGCAATTCTGGGGGTCGGATTTCCAAACCTCGGCTCTTTGGTCGTCCCTTTGAAGGAAAAGGTACCCAGACAATTTATATCATAAAGCTCATTAAATTCTTTGCCGTACCCGAAAGTTCCGGAGGCCGGAATAACAGGATTGTCAAGCTCAATACCGCACAAATTTACGCTTAGTCTTCCCATAAAATTTCCTCCTTCAAAAGAACCGGTCCGTCCTTGCATATTCTCTTATATCCCGTTACGGTTTTGCAGGAGCAGCCCATACAGGCACCAAATCCGCATCCCATACGCTCCTCAAAGCTAAACTGTCCTGAGGTTTTGGTTTTCTTATACACCGCTTTTAGCATAGGCTCAGGACCGCAGGTGTAAAAATAAGTATACTCCTGCGGAAAGGCGTCGGTAACAAAGCCCTTTTTGCCGCAGCTTCCGTCTGCGGTAGTGACCGTTACCTGACAGCCAAGCTTTTTTAATTCTTCTTCCAAAAAGATTTCCTCTTTTGTGTTAAAGCCAAGTACTGCCGAAACATCTTTACCCTCGGAAATAAGTTTTTTCGACAGCATATAAAGCGGCGGAACTCCCACTCCGCCACCGAGGAGCAAGGGACTTCCCCCGGATATACTTGTGTCATAGCCGTTTCCAAGTCCTGTTAAAATATCAAGCCGCGTGCCCTCTTGCATATTCTTCATCTGCTCTGTTCCGCGTCCGACCACCTTATAAATTATGGTAAGCGTGTCCGAATCCGCGTCACAAACAGATATGGGGCGGCGGAGATATTTCCCCTCCAGCCTGATATTTATAAACTGACCCGGTCTTTGAATCTCCGAAATATCTCCGCTCAGCCGCATTTTATATACGCTTTTCGCAATTGGGATATTATCAATTATTTCAAAAATTCCTTGTTTCATCTTTAACCTCTTTTACTTCTCTTCCCGAAATTATTTCCGGTAAACGATTTTCCCGTCGCAAACAGTCATTAAACATTCGCCGTACAGTAGGCTCCCCTCGAACGGATTTGATTTTCCTTTTGAGAGAAATTCTTCGGAATTTACCGTTATCTCTTTGCTAAGATTCCACACCGAAAAATCTACTTTCAAAGGAATACCGAAACGCTCCCGCGGAGCTGATACCAACAGCTCAATAAGCCGCTCCATGGATATTATACCTTTTTTCACAAGATGAGTATAAAGAACCGGAAACGCTGTTTCAATTCCCGAAATGCCGAACGCGCTTTCGTCAAGCCCTTTTGATTTTTCCTCTTCGCTGTGAGGTGCGTGATCCGTTGCAATCATATCAATCGTGCCGTCCTTTATCCCCTCAATCAGCGCCAGGCGGTCCTGTTTTGTCCGAAGAGGAGGATTCATTTTAAAGCGTCCGTCCTCTTTAAGGTCAGATTCGTCAAGCACCAGATAATGAGGGGCGGTTTCGCAGGTAACATTCACGCCGTCTGCCTTCGCCCGGCGAATCAGCTCCACGCTTTCCCGGCACGAAATATGACACACATGATAAGCGCAGCCCGTTTCCTTTGCAAGCCTTAAATCCCTCTCTATGGGCTTCCATTCGCTTTCGCTGCAAATACCTCTGTGATTATGGGTTTTTGCGTAATTTCCGTCATGAATACAGCCGCCCTTAATAAGGCTGTTATCCTCGCAGTGAGCCGCAATTATTTTTCCCAGCTTCTTTGCCGTATTCATGGCGCTGCGCATAAGGCTTTCTGTTTGTATGCCTTTTCCGTCATCGGAAAAGGCTATGACCTTTTCGCTCATTTCAGCCATATGGGAAAGCTCTTCGCCCTTTTCGCCCACGGTAATAGCCCCATAGGGGTAAATATGAATGACGGAATCCCGCTCAATAATTCTTATTTGCTCCTCAAGATGCCCGGCATTATCCGGGACGGGATTTAAGTTCGGCATGGTGCAGACCGCCGTATATCCGCCGTGGGCCGCCGCTTTTGAACCCGTTTCAATACTTTCCTTATAAAAAAATCCCGGTTCACGAAAATGCACATGCACATCACAAAATCCGGGTAATATAGCATATTCAGATGAATTAAGGGAACTTTCCAAAAAATCCGGCAACGCCGAAACAACGATTTTGGGCTCAAAACCGCGTAAACGAGATGAAGTATAAAACTCAGCTTTCAACTGCTTACTCATTGCAAAACTCCTTTCACATTCAAAATAATAATGGTTTATTCGGCTTCGCCAAAGGCTCCCTTTATGCACGGAAGCCTTTGGCGTACACCATCTGATATTAAACCGTCTGTTAATGCAGACTCCTGCTTGCCGCCCTCCAAGCGCATACAGCAGAAAAACGGCAGTCTTAATCTATCTTAATCGTACCTGCAACTATGCCTTCGACGAACTGCTTAGCCTTACGGGCGGAGCGCATTCCTCCCGCCAGAGCAAAACGCTCTGCCGCAATGTCCAATTTCTCATTCTCATATTTAACTCCGTAATCCTCCGCTATATGGCGGACTATATCAAGATATTCAGCCTTATTGGGTCTGTTAACTGTAAGATGTATTCCAAAGCGGTCGGATAGGGAAATGGTTTGCT
>JAEDLZ010000001.1 GCA_016303265.1 Clostridiales bacterium | reverse complement strand
GATATTGACCTTATTCAAGCTTTGGATATTGTGGACGATGTTAAGCGCATTTCAGAGCCTTACAAAAGCGCCAACCGTAAATTCCATCCCGACGATTCCGTTTTCAATATCGGAAACACCTCGGTGGGCGGCGGCAGTCTTTCCCTTATAGCAGGGCCCTGCTCCGTCGAGTCTGAGCAGCAGATTTGCGATATTGCCAAGCTTGTTAAAGAAGCCGGCGCTACTATGCTTCGGGGCGGGGCATTCAAGCCGAGAACCTCTCCTTATGCTTTCCAGGGGCTGCGTGATGACGGTATCCGTCTTTTGCTTGAAGCAAAAAAGGAAACCGGTCTTCCCATCGTTACGGAAATTATGGACATAGCTCACATTGATTTGTTTGAAGATGTTGATGTTATTCAGGTTGGCGCAAGAAATATGCAGAACTTCGAGCTTTTGAAGGAGCTTGGAAAAACAGATAAGCCTATTCTTTTAAAGCGCGGTCTTTCCAGTACCATTCAGGAACTTTTAATGAGCGCCGAATACATTATGGCGGGCGGAAATGAAAAGGTTATTCTTTGCGAAAGAGGTATCAGAACCTTTGAAACCGTTACGAGAAACACTCTCGACCTTTCGGCAATACCTGCTCTTAAGTCCGCAACACATCTTCCTGTTATTATTGACCCGAGCCATGCAACAGGCGCAGCAAAATTTGTTCCGTCAATGGCCCGTGCCGCTGTTGCCGCCGGCGCTGACGGACTTATTATTGAGGTTCACAATGACCCGGCTCACGCCCTTTGCGACGGTCCTCAGTCCATTACTCCCTCCGCTTTTGAAAAGCTTGCCGGGGAAGTTAATCAGATTCATGACCTTGTATCAAAATTTTAATTTGGAGGGTTTATTATGACTATCGGAGTTATCGGCCTTGGTTTAATCGGCGGCTCAATTGCAAAGGCTGCGAAAAACAACACCAATCACTCGGTTCTGGGATTCGATAAGGAGCTTAGCATCATATGCCGCGCTAAAATGCTCAATGTTATCGATGAAGAATTTTCTTTGCAAAATCCCTCCGAATGTGATATGATTATATTGGCTCTTTATCCTGCCGCTACCATTGAGGTTTTTTCACGGATTGCGCCGCTTTTAAAGCCCGGTACCGTTGTTGTTGACTGCTGCGGCATTAAGCAGCTTGTTTGTGACAGCATAAGACCCGTTGCCGAAAAGTACAATATAAATTTTATTGGCGGTCACCCTATGGCAGGTATTGAAAAAATCGGATTTGAATACTCAAACGCCGATATTTTTAAAGACGCTTCCATGATTTTAACCCCTTATCCCGATACCGACATCAGCGTTTTGGCTGATGTTAAGAAATTCTTTCTTTCAATCGGCTTTGGATATATTACTATAAAGACTCCTGCCGAACATGACGCTGTTATTGCTTACACATCTCAGCTTGCTCATATTTTGTCAAGCTCTTACATTAAATCGCCTACAGCGCCGCGGCACAGGGGGCTTTCGGCCGGCAGCTTCCGTGATATGACAAGGGTTGCTTTCCTTAATGAGGAAATGTGGAGCGAGCTTTTCCTTGAGAACCGTGATAATCTTATTTTTGAAATAGATAATCTTATTAAAAATCTTTCCGACTACAAAAGTGCTTTGTGCGACGGCAATACCGAAAGGCTTTCCGCACTTTTGAGAGAGGGCAGAATTAAAAAGGAGCAAATTGAAAATGTTTAAGTCAATTACCGTATCCAAAATCGCCTCGCCTTACGATTGTATTATCGGAAGCGGCGCCTTGGAGCTTCTGACCGAAAAAATTCCTCTTGTTACAAACGCAAGACGATTCCTTGTTATTACCGACGATACGGTCGATTCACTTTACTCAGACAAGCTTTTGTCGCTTTTATCGGACGGCGGTTTTGACTGTGTTAAGTTTGTTTTTCCTCATGGGGAGAATCATAAAAATCTCGGTACGGTTTCGGATATTCTTGAATTTGCGGCAGATAACCGTTTTACCCGTTCTGACGGCATAATCGCCCTCGGCGGCGGTATTTGCGGCGATGTTGCCGGGTTTGCCGCCGCAATAATGCTCCGGGGAATCGACTTTATTCAGATTCCTACCACCTTCCTTGCAATGATTGACTCCTCTGTCGGAGGAAAAACCGGCGTCAATCTTGTTCACGGAAAAAATCTTGCCGGCGCATTTTATCAGCCCAAACTCGTTATATGCGATACGGATTTCCTTGACACTCTCCCTCCGGAAAGGTTTTCGGACGGAACTGCTGAAGCTATAAAATACGGCGCTGTCTTTGACAAGGCTCTTTTTGACAGACTTGCTTCCGATTTCAGGGCCGATATTTCCGATATAATCTATCGGTGTATTCAGCTTAAGGCAACGGTTGTTGCCGAAGATGAATTTGACAACGGACGGCGGCAGCTCCTTAACTTCGGCCACACTATCGGTCACGCTATAGAGAAATGTTCCGATTTTGAAATCAGCCACGGGCACGCTGTTGCAATCGGTATGGTTATGGCGGCTCGGGCCGCCTACAAAACGGGAATTTCATCTGAGGACTTTTCTCCCGCTATTGCCGATATTTTATCACGCAACAATCTGCCGTCGTCAACCGACATTCCGGCTTCGGATTTACTTTCTGTTATGCAGCTTGACAAAAAACGCAAATCGGGAAGCATAACCTTGGTTCTTCCAAAGAAAATCGGGGAATGTGTTCTTCACAAAATCCCCGTCTGTGAGCTTGAAAATTTTATTAACCTTGCAATATAACAAAAATCTTCAATATTGAAGGTTTTGAATTGAAACATATGTATGCTGATAATCGGAAACACAATATTAAAAAGCTTTGGTTCCTTTCAATAATTTTCGGTTTTCGGTTTTCAAGCAGTTACATTTTATATTATTTATTGCAGCGTAGTATAAGGAGATTTATATGGATATTACCGTATCTTCCGCAAATATATCGGGATGCATTTCTGCCATCCCTTCAAAATCCGACGCGCACAGGGCTTTGATTGCCGCCGCGCTTGCGGACAAACCTACGGAAATCTCACTGGATTCCGTTTCCCTTGATATTGAAGCTACAATCGGCTGTCTTAAGGCTTTGGGCGCGGATATAACTCGGAAAGGCCCGCTCTGTAAAGTCGCGCCGATTTCATCAAAAACAGTCGGTCCTGTGCTTGACTGCAACGAAAGCGGCTCAACTCTCCGGTTTTTGATTCCCGTTGCCGCCGCATACTCAAAAAGCCCTCATTTTGTCGGGCATGGGCGGCTTTCGGAGCGTCCTCTTCTTCCGCTTATTTCCGCTATGGAGAAGCGCGGCTGCTCTTTTTCTGCCTCAAAAGTGCCTCTTACTGTCGGCGGCGCACTTGAGGCGGGGCTGTTCTCTTTGCCGGGGGATATAAGCTCCCAATTTATATCAGGGCTTTTGTTCGCTCTCCCCACTCTTTCCGGCAAAAGCGAAATTGTGCTGACCTCACCTTTACAGTCTTCATCTTATGTGGATATGACTATTGACACTCTCAAAAAATTCGGAATTGAGATTGTTTCTACTGAAAAGGGATTTTCAATAAATGGAAATCAGTCCTATAAAAGTCCGGGGAATTACAATGTTGAAGGGGATTGGTCCAATGCCGCTTTCCTGCTTACAGCGGCGGCTCTGGGCGGGGAAATCACAATTGATAATCTTTCTCTTTGCTCAAAACAGAGCGACAGGGATATTATTAAGATTCTTCAAAAATTCGGCGCAGAGATTTCCTTCGGCGAGGACTTTATCACCGTAAAGAAGGGCTCGTCTATGCCTTTTGACATTGATATTGCTCAATGCCCGGACTTGTTCCCCATTGCTGCAATTCTTGCCTGCGGAGCAAAAGGGAAATCCACTTTATATAATGCAAAACGGCTGAAGCTTAAGGAAAGCGACAGGATAAATTCAACTCTTTCGCTTATAACCGCTCTCGGCGGACGAGCGGAGGCAGATGAGGATTCGCTTACCGTATACGGCTCTATGCGACTCTTTGGGGGAAGCGTTTCAAGCTTTAACGACCATAGGATTGCTATGGCGGCGGCGGTGGCATCGGTTATATGTGACAACCCTGTTACCGTTGCGGACTTTCAGGCAATAAACAAGTCTTATCCGGACTTTGCCGCACATTTTAAAAAATCGGGAGGACAAATATATGTCATCTGAATTCGGAAATAATATCAAAATATCTATATTCGGCGAGTCCCACGGGGCGGCTGTCGGTGTTGTTATAAACGGCCTGCCCGGCGGCGAGGCAATCGACCTTGACGAACATTTTGCTTTTATGAAGCGCCGTCAGGGCGGAAACAACCCGTTTTCCACTCCCCGTCAAGAGGAGGATATTCCTGTTTTTCTCTCCGGCATTAAGGACGGTTACACTACCGGGACTCCCATTTGTGCCATTATTGAAAACAAAAATGTCCGCAGGCGGGACTACAATCTCGATATTCCCCGTCCCGGACACGCTGACTACACCGCTTACAAAAAGTACGGCGGATTTGCGGATTTGAGCGGCGGCGGACACTCCTCCGGCAGGCTTACCGCTCCCCTTTGTATTGCCGGCGGAATTATGGTTCAGGTTCTTCGCCGCAGGGGCATTAACCTTTGCACCCATATTTATTCTATCGGCAATGTTACGGATATTCCCATGGATTATATGAATCCAAATAGCTGGAGCAGTTATGAGCTTGCTCCCGACTTCCCGGTTATTGACCAATCCGCAAAGGAAAAAATGCAGGATGAAATTATTGCCGCAAAGGCTGTGAAGGATTCTGTCGGCGGCGTTGTTGAATGCGGAATTTCAGGCGTTCCTATCGGTATCGGCGACCCGATTTTCGACGGAATCGAAAACCGAATCGCTGCCGCTGTTTTCGGCATTGGCGCCGTTAAGGGCATTGAATTCGGTATCGGTTTTGAGGCTGCAAAACTCAGAGGCTCCTCAGTCAACGACCCGTTTATTTTCAAAGGCGGCGAGGTTGTTACCGAAAGCAACAACCACGGCGGGATTCTCGGCGGTATATCCTCCGGTATGCCCATAATTTTCCGTACTGCATTTAAACCCACGGCTTCCATTTCCATGCCGCAAAGGTCGGTCAGCCTTTCGGAAATGAAGGGGGCTACTCTTGAAATCAAGGGACGGCATGACCCATGTATTGCGGTTCGCGGCACTGTTTGTGTGGAAAGCGCCGCAGCTATTGCCATTGCCGATATGATTATATAAAATCATATCCGATTAAGGCGGGAATTTATCCGCCTTAACGAATTACAGATACATGACAATGCGTAATAAATTATTCTTATAATCCTTATCCGCCCATGATAGGGGTTATATGGGTTTTACTATCCATGGGCAGAAAGGCTTTGGTTTTTATGGATCTTAATGAATGCAGACAACATCTTGATAAAATCGATGACGAAATTCTTGAGTTATTTTCCAAAAGAATGGAAATAGTTTCAGCGGTTGCGGACTTTAAACGGGCTAACAGTATGCCTGTTTTGCAAAAAGACCGCGAAAGGGAGATTCTTGACCGTATTTCCGAAAATTCAACCGAGGAGCTTTCGGGCTACTCCCGGCTTCTCTTTTCTTCAATTATGGACATCAGCCGTTCCTATCAAGCAGCCAGAAACAGTCTTTCGGGGACGCTTTCTGAAAAAATTAAAACCGCTATCGCAGAAACAAATAGCTGTTTCCCGAAAAACTGCGTTGTTGCCTGTCAGGGAATTGACGGAGCGTATTCTTCTCTTGCCTGCGATAAAATTTTGCCCGGCTCTGATATTCTTTATTTTAAAAGCTTTGAAGGCGTTTTTTCCGCCATTGACAAGGGACTTTGCAAATACGGTATTCTTCCCATTGAAAATTCTATTCACGGCTCCGTTAATCAGGTTTATGACCTTATGAAGAATTTCAGCTTTTACATAGTTCGCAGTCTTAAACTGAAAATAAATCACGCTCTTCTCGCAAAAGGCGAAACAGCTTTGTCTGACATTACGGATATTTATTCCCACGAACAGGCAATCGGTCAATGTTCACAATTTTTGAAAGAACATCCCAATATTCGTGTTCACATATGTGAAAATACCGCTGTTGCGGCAAAATTTGTCTCGGAATCCGATTGCCCCGGCGCTGCATCAATTTCATCGCCCGAATGCGCTTCTCTTTACGGTCTTAATGTTGTTTGTAACGCTGTTGCCGACTCGGACAGCAACTTTACACGCTTTATCTGCATTTCGAAAAACCTTGAGATTTATCCCGGGGCGAACAAAATCAGCCTTACGCTTCGCGCTCTTAACAAGCCCGGCGCTCTTTATTCGCTTATTTCAAGATTCGCCGTGCTTGGAATAAATATTACAAAGCTTGAAAGCCGTCCCATTGCAGGGCGAAATTTTGAATATCTTTTCTATTTCGATATTGACGCTTCGGTTTATTCCGCTGAAGTGCTGCGGCTTCTTGACGAATTCTGCTCTGACCCGGAAAATGCTGTTTTTCTCGGCAGTTATACTGAACTTTAGGAGGATGCTTTATGAAATTCGCTCTTATCGGGGCTAAACTCGGACACAGTTATTCCAAAATTATTCACGAGGCAATGGGGGCTTACTCTTACGACCTTGTTGAGCTCGGCAAAGACGAGCTTGAAAATTTCGCAATAAACGGCAGTTACGACGGATTTAATGTTACTATTCCTTATAAAAGGGATATTATGAAATACTGCAATTCTGTTTCTGAGAAGGCTTTGAAAATTGGCAGCGTCAACACTGTTATCAGGCGCAACGGGATTTTAGAAGGCGACAACACCGACTATGACGGATTCCTCGCTCTTTCTCGTCTTGCGGGAATTGATTTCTCCGGCAAGAAGACTGCCGTTTTAGGAACCGGAGGAACTTCCTGCACGGCGAAAGCCGTTGCCGCCGATATGGGGGCTTCCGAAATTGTTACCGTTTCAAGAAGCGGCGAATACAATTATTCCGACATTTCAGCCTGGAATGACTGTGATATTATTGTTAACACCACTCCGGTCGGTATGTTTCCGAAAAACGGAGAGAAAATTATTTCGCTCCGTGATTTTCCTCGCTGCACCGGGGTTATTGATGTTATTTACAATCCCATTAAAACCCCTCTTGTTTTTGAGGCGCAGCAGCTTGGAATCCCTGCAATCGGCGGACTTTATATGCTGGTTTATCAGGCCAAATGCGCTTACGAAATTTTTACGGGGCGTTCTTTGCCCTCTGAGCGGGTTGAGGAAATTTATCAAAATCTTCTTTCATCCATGCAAAACATTGTTTTAATCGGTATGCCCGGCAGCGGTAAATCCACCCTCGGCAAGCGTATTGCCCGTTCTTTGGGGCGCGAATTCATTGATACGGATTCTGAAATTGAGAAAACGGTCAATATGTCAATTCCCGAAATTTTTGAGCGCTTCGGAGAGAAAAAATTCCGGGAAATTGAAGCTCAGACCGCCTTGCGCGTTTGCAGTCTTTCCGGAAAAGTTATTGCAACGGGCGGCGGAATTGTTCTCAGTCCCGAAAACTTTTATGCTCTCTCTCAGAACAGCCGTATTTATTGGGTTAAACGAGATACGCGCCGCCTTTCAACCAACGGCAGACCTCTTTCAACCGGTCTTGGCCGTCTTTATGAAATGGAAAAAGAACGGACGCCTCTTTATGAAAAATTTGCCGACGACATAATTGATAACAACGGCGACCCGGGCTGCTTTAAGTTTGATTATTAAAGAATTTATCCCCACGGCCGGTGATACTTATTCTTTTAATTTTTGTTTTTTAAATTTCTGATTTACATTACCCTGTTCAGAAATTTTGACAATATTTAAGAACCTTTTTCAAAGGTTCTATTTTTTTGCCAAATTATGCCACACTTTTCGTTGAATAATTTAAGCGAGGAGTGTGATGCTTATGGCACGCAGACGGCTCAAGGACTGTGTTCTTAAGCTCTTGGAAACGCCGATTGACAATGACGGAGTCAAAGCAAAGCTCACAAATCTCGGCTTTAAGGATAAGGATATTGATTATAGGCTTGCCATGGTTTATATCCTTTGTTCAAAAGTCTTATCCTCCGGCGATGTTTCGGCATACAGGGAAATCCGCAATACTTTGGGTGAGGACAATAGCTCAGCTGATGAGGTTCTCAAAAAATTAGACAAGGTCTTAAAATCTATTAAAGGAGTTATCTGATGTCCTTTTCCCAAAAACAGCTGGATTATTTCCGTCTTGCCAATCATCGCTGGAATATCAAATCAGGCGCAACCCGCAGCGGTAAAACCTTTATGGACTACTTCGTTATTCCTAAGCGTATCCGCTCCCTTGCCGGTTGCGGCGGAATTGTTGTTATTTTAGGAAACACTCGGGGCTCACTCCAGAGAAACATTATTGAACCTATGCAAAATATCTGGGGAGATTTTTTGGTTTCCGACATTAAAACAAACAATACTGCCACTCTTTTCGGTGAGAATGTTTACTGTCTCGGTGCAGATTCGGTTTCTCAAGTGGACAAAATCCGCGGCGCTTCCGTTAAATACTGCTACGGTGACGAGGTTGCTACCTGGTGTCCGGAAGTTTTCAATATGCTCAAATCCCGTCTTGACAAGGATTACAGCATCTTTGACGGCACCTGCAATCCTGATTCCCCCAATCACTGGTTTAAGAAATTTATTGACAGCGATGCAGACATTTTTTATCAGCAATACTCCATTGACGATAATCCCTATCTTCCTGATTCCGTTAAAGAAAATATCAAGCTTGAATATGCCGGCTCGGTTTTTTACGACCGCTACATTTTAGGCAAATGGGCTGCCTCCGACGGTCTGGTTTATCCTATGTTTAATCCCGACCTTCATATTTGCGACGAGGTGCCGCCTGACGGGGAATATTACATCTCCATTGATTACGGAACTCTCAATCCCTGCTCTATGGGGCTTTGGTGTATTGACCACAAAAATACGATTGCTTACCGCATAAAGGAATTCTATCACAGCGGACGAGGCGGCCGGCAATTTACCGATGAGGAATACTATGCCGAACTTTTAAAGCTTGCTGACGGATTTCCTGTTCAATCGGTTATAATCGACCCCTCTGCCGCTTCTTTTATCGCCTGCATAAAACACCACGGCTTCTTCCCGGTCCGAAAAGCCTCAAACGCGGTTATTGACGGCATACGATACACCTCTTCCTTGCTGTCCGGCGGACACCTTAGATTCCACCGCTCCTGCAAAAATTCTGTCGATGAATTCCTTTCCTATCGCTGGGATTCCGCTTCATCTTCCGACTCCGTTATTAAAGAAAACGACCATGCTATGGACGACCTGCGTTACTTCTCCTACTCAGTTCTTCGGCGTTTGGGCTGGTAGGCTCCTTCATTTTTTCAGGAGGACTATATGAATTTTTTTACCAACTTAATCAGGAGGGTTATTCCTTTGAATCAAAAAAATACTGTTTCTTCTGCTCTTGGACTTAACATTCCTTCCTCCGACCTTATGTCTCCTGCTGTTTCTCTCTGGTCCGATATGTATCAGAACTGTGCTCCTTGGCTTTCTGACACCGTGCACAGCCTTAATCTTCCTGCCGGCATTGCTTCCGAGCTTTCCCGGCTTGTTACCGTCGATATGGTTTCGGAAGTCAAGGGCAGTCCCAGAGCGGAGCTTTTAAACTCTGTTTATCAGAAATTCCTCACCGGAAAAAAACAATGCGTTGAGCTTGCCTGTGCAAAGGGCGGTATCATTTTAAGACCGGTTCTTTCCTGCGGCGACCTCTCCATTGACTTTGTTCAGCCCGACAATTTTATTCCCGTTTCTTTTGACAGTTCGGGTAATCTTATTTCCGCCGTCTTTATTGACAGGCTTACTGTTGAGGACAGCTTCTTTACCCGGCTTGAATTCCATCGCTTTGAAGATGACTATTACATTATCGAAAATCACTCTTACAAAAGCTCTTCTCCATCCGACCTCGGGAAGGAAGTTCCTCTCGATTTTATTCGCAAATGGCAGGATTTATCTCCGGTTTCTAAAATTGTCGGTCTTAAAAGGCCCTTATTTGCTTATTTTAAGATGCCGTACTCAAACACGGTCGACCCTTCTTCTCCCTTAGGTATTTCCGCTTATGCAGGGGTTTGCGACCTTATCCGGGAGGCCGATAAGCAATATTCCAGGCTTCTTTGGGAATTTGAAAGCGGCGAACGGGCGGTTTATCTTGATAATTCCGCTTTTTCCCGTGACCGAAACGGCAAAATCATTTTGCCTGACAGGCGGCTATACCGCACTTTAAATTCCGATGAGTCGCTTTTTAATGACTGGTCGCCTGCTTTGCGTGACGGTCCTATCTTAAATGCGCTTAATTCTATTCTGCGAAAGATTGAATTTGGCTGCGGCCTTTCCTACGGCACAATTTCCGATGAAGTTACTAAAGACCGCACTGCCGAAGAGGTCCGGGCAACAAAGCAGCGAAGCTATTCTACTGTCTGTGACATTCAGATTGCTTTCCGTGATGCACTTAAGGCTCTTTTAGAGTGCACCGACGCATTCATTTCTCTTTACAACCTTGCTCCGGAGGGGGATTACAGCGTTTCCTTCAGCTTTGACGACAGCATTATTGCCGACAGACAGACTGAATTTCAAGAGAAATTACAGCTCTTAAATGCAGGTATTCTCCTTCCTTACGAATTCCGCACATGGTATTTCGGCGAGGACGAGGAAACCGCTAAATCTATTCTTAATCTTAAGGAGGAAAACTTATGACTATCGAATTTTTAACAAATCTCGGGCTTGACGAAGATAAGGCGACGGCTCTTCTTCAGGAAATTGAAGCCGCCTCTGAAGCCGAATATGAAAGAGGTCTTGCCGAAGGCAGGGCTTCGCTTAACGATTACAAGGCCGAGCAGGCTGTTTCCGCCGTTTTAAACAACTGCGGAGCAAAAAATCCCGAGCTTTTGAAGTCTCTTATCGATATGGACGCTTTGGTCTTTGAAAACGGCGAAGTATCCGGTCTTAAAGAGCAAATTGCCGCAATCAGGCAGGAAAATCCTTTCCTTTTCGAGGATGAACAGCCCGCTCCGCATTTTTCCGCAAAGGTTAAATCCGAGAACAAAATTTCTAAAAAGAGCTTTGACAAAATGTCTTATATGGACAGGGTTAGGCTCTATTCCACTAATCCTACTCTCTACAAGCAGCTTATAGGCTAATTTTTAAGAAAAGAGGTATTTTTTATGGCTACAACTACTATTTCAGATCTTATAAATCCGCAGGTTATGGCGGATATGATTTCTGCAAAAATCGAAAACAAAATCGTTGTTACTCCTTTCGCTAAGGTTGACGACACATTGGTGGGCGTTCCCGGCGATACTATTACCGTTCCTCAATACGCTTATATCGGTGACGCCGAATTTGTTGACGAGGGCGAAACCGCTTCTACTTCCACTCTCACCGCTACATCAACAACCGCCACTATCAAGAAGGCTATGAAAGCGGTTGAACTTACCGACGAGGTCGTTCTGGCAGGCTACGGCAATCCGGTCGGCGAGGCCAACAATCAGATTGCCAAGGCAATTGCCTCAAAGGTGGACTCGGACGCCATGGCAGCCCTTCTTACCGCTACAACCGTTTATGACGGCTCCGCTTCCATTATTAACTACAACGACATTGTAAATGCTGTTGACCTGTTTGAGGAGGAGCTTAACTCGGAAAAGGTTATGTTTGTACACCCCAAGCAGATGACTCAGCTCCGCAAAAACGAGCTTTTTATTTCTGCTGACAAGTACAGCTGCGACACCGTTTTATACGGCGAGGTCGGCATGATTGCCAACATTCATATTGTTATGTCCAAAAAGGTTAAGACGGACAACAGCAATTCTTACTACATCAACCCGATTATCAAGCTTCAGGAGGACGGCTGCGAGGACGACGCCCCTGCTCTCACTATTTACTTAAAGCGTGATACAAATGTAGAAACGGAAAGAAACACCTTGTCCCGCACTACTGCTATCTCTGCCGACAAGTTCTACACCGTTGCTCTTTCCAACGCTTCTAAGGTTGTTCTGGCTCACTTCGCCGCCGAAGCTGCTGACTCTACAGCCGATACAAGCAGTAACAATTAGGGCTGACCGATTATGAATTACAGCTTTTATAAATCTAATTTCGGAGGTACTCTCATTCCTCCGGAGCTTTTCAACCGTTTTTTATTCAAGGCGCAGACCTATCTTAAAAAAGTTACCTTTTCACGAGAGATTCCCGAAGATTACAAGCGCAATGTTTCTTTCGCTTTATGTGAAATGGCGGAGGTGTTCTTCCGCCGCCAAAGCGCCTTTGGGATAAAAAGCGAAAATACCGACGGATATTCCGTCACATACTCAGACAACTCCATTTTTGAGGAGCTTTATCAGATTGCCGAGCTTTATCTCGGCGATACGGGTCTTTTATTCAAGGGGGAATATTAAGTGTTTTCTAACGGCTGTGTTTCACTTTATCACTACAATGAAAAAAACGAAGAATGGGTCCGCTCATTCTTCCCATGTGCGGGGATTTACAGAAAATTCGGCTCGGAATCCTCAAAATGCAGCTTTGCATCCGACAATTACTGCGTCATCCGTATCCCCTATTATGCCGATTCTGATATTGCAATCGGTGATTACATCTGCCTTGAAAATTCCCGGGCGGCAGTTCCCGACAAAACACTTTGTCTTAAGGTCACGGCGTTTTGCCGTAATAAATTCGGCTCTTCTCCTCACCTTAAAATCATCTGCGCCTGATTTTGGAGGTCGTTTATGTTTCTTGACATTCTTTCTGATTTCTTTTCACTCTGCCCCGCTCTTTCGGGCAGAAAAATTGCTGTCAACTATCTTGCCCCTTCCTTTGGCTCGGTTTCTATTGACGCCGTTTCCGCTGAGCCTTATATTAAGCAATACACTGATGGGGGCGGTATTTTTCAATCCGTTTTTAAGCTCTCTTTCCGTCTTCCATCTGACGGCGAGGACAGTTCTTCTCTCTACTTTGATATTTCAAAATGGGTCGAATCCGTCAACTTAAAACATTCGTTTCCTACTCTTCCCGATGGATTCACCCCTGTTTCCTTATCAATTTTAAAAAGCAGCGGCATAGCCTCTTCATCATCTTCTTCATCCCGTTTCGAGATTTTATGCCGCTTTGTTTATTCCGATTAGTTTCCGTATTGGTCCGCATATACGGCACTCACAATTTTTTGCGGACAGAAAGGTTTTGGTTCTATGAGTAAACTCAAACGAAGCGATAAACTCGCTTTTCTCGGTGCTAAATCCGGCGACAGTGTGGTTTATCACCGTCTTAAAAATTTTACTGAATTTTCAGTTAGCAAAAATCCTGTCAATTATTCACGGCAGTACATTGATGAGGATTTTGAACGCAACGATGTTGTAAGCTATGCTCCAAGCATTTCCTACAGTTTTGACTATGACAATGAAAATGCTGCCCATGGCGTTATTGTCGGTATTACCGACGGCGAATCCGTTGGTGATAACGCTATTGTTGATATGGTCTTTGTTGACCTTTCAACCAACAGCGACGGAACTTGCTCTGCCGCTTTGCGCAGCTGGTCCGTTATCCCCGAACGCGAGGGCAGCGACACCGACGCTTATGATTACAGCGGTACATTCCGGGCAAACGGTAAAAATGTTATTGGCAGCGCAACATCCGCCGACGATTGGGAAACCTGCGTTTTTTCTGAAGTATGATTAACCTTTTAACCGAAGCTCTTCCTTATTCTATCTCGGTTTGCGGCATCAATTATCCCATTAACACGGATTTTCGTATCTGGATTCAGATTGAGGAAATCCTGTCATCGGATTTTTCTGCCGCAGACAAGCTTCTCAAATGTTACTCTCTTATTTTTGCGTCGAAGGTCATTCCTTCTTCTGTTGACGAAACACTTTCTTCCATTATGAATTTTCTTTCTCCTTTTTATAATACGGGCGGCGGAAAAAAGGCTGCTAAAAATAATGAGCCCTTGTTCGACTTCGCTTTCGACAGCGGGCTCATATACGCCGCCTTTCTTTCTCAATACAGCATCGACCTCACCTCCGACCATCTTCATTGGTGGAGGTTTTTATCGCTTTTTTATTCTCTTTCGCCCTGCAAATTTACCGAAGTTGTCAGGATTCGCAGCACTTCTTTATCGGATATTGGCGACAAAACACAAAAGAGCTATATCCGTAAAATGAAGAAATTATATCGTATTCCGGCTTCTTCCGGCTCTATTTCCTCCGAAATAGACAAACTTTTTTAAGGAGTTGATTTTATTTGGCTTACGACATTAACGAACTTTTAAAATATCAAAGGCTCTACGAGCAGGAAAAACAGCGTATTGAAAAGGAAGAAAGCGCTGCAAACATACAGAAAATTCAGCGTGATTACGAATACCAAATCAGTATTGCAAAAAATGCTGCCAGAGTTGAAAAACTTAAAAATGATGAAATTTTAAAGCTTCAGAAAATTGCCGACGCTGAGTATCTCGACAATCTTAAGTCTTTGGCTCAGCAGGAAAAGGAAATTTTTGACGCTCTTAAGAAAAGCGCTGTGGACGCTTATTCCGCCATTGCCGACTACGCAGACGACACTATGGGCGAGGTTATCAAAAATCAGGAAAGGTTTGAAGATAAGCTCGCCTCTTACGGCAATAAATTTGCAAACTACAAGGTTATCGGCGGCGGCGACAACGGAGAGGACATAAGCTTCTCTCTTCTGTCGGATTTTTCCGCCGCCAATCTCAAACTTAAAAACTACTGCAACGCCATTGAACAGGTCAAAGACCGCATCAAGGAAAGCGGCTTTGACTCCTTAATATCTTCTGAATTTCTTTCCGCTATATCGGATATGTCTATTGAGGACGGTACTACCTTTTCCCGTCTTCTTATGGGCGCAGATGACACTAAGTTTCAGGCTTATCTGGGCGGGTGGGCCGAAAATATACGCCTTTCTCAGCAACTATCTAAGGAGCTTTACTCCGACGAGTTCGCGTCTTCTGTTGACAAAACCGCTGAATATATGAAAGAACAACTGGAAAAAATCGGCTTTGAGGTTCCCGAGGACTTCTCTTTGAGCGGCACTTTATCCGCCGAAAACTTCGGACAGGCTTTTGTTGATGAGCTTGACATTCAGCTCGAAAATATCCGAAATATGATTTCCGATTTTAATTCTTCACTCTCTGTTTCGGCGCCCGCTGCTTCTTCCGAAAACTCTGAAAACGCCGTCGCCTCCATCACTTATAATCAAAACTTTACTGTCGGCTCTGAAAAAGAATCGGCTTACGACCAGATTACCGCATGGAAAAATGCTATCAATCTTTCTCGGCTAAGGGGGCAATAATTATGTTTTATCTCATTTTTAAAAATAATCTCGGCGAAATCACCTTTTCGGGCAGCGGAAACTCTGAAATTTCCGTCCGTGAAATCTCGGGGCTCGGGACTCCCGATAAGGTTTACCGTACACAGGAATATCTTGACTTCGACGGGCAGGTAACTGTATCCTCCCATTTCGCTCCGCGAACAATAACAATTTCATTCGATATTGTCGGCGGCAACATCTCTCAAAAAACCGCTGAAATTTATCGTATTCTCTCTCAAAACGGCACGCTTTATACCTTCTTTGACAATTCTCAGCGGAGAATAGAGGTTAATCAAATTTCGGTGGACTCCTTTATTCGTCACGGGTCCCGCTTCCGCTCTTTTGCGGTTCAGTTTATCTGTGACAATCCTTATTTTTCCGACCATTCGCCCATTTATGAATCCTGCTATGAGACTTTGGGTAATATTGTCTATGACGAAGAAAGTGAGTCATGGAATCTTGATGGGCCATCCGTTTGGGGCACTCACTCCAATGATAAGCTCCTTATAAATTCCGGCGATATTAAGTCTTATCCCACCTTTACTATCTGCTCAAGCGGCTCTGCCGCAGATTCAAACGGCTTTGAAATCCTCCGGGTAAATCCATATAATTCCTCCGAAGTTATTCAGAAGTTCTCCTTAAATTATCCGCTCTCCGACGGGGAAACGGTTACTGTTTGTTTTGATTCGCGCTCAAACGGAAATATCCGCTCCGTAACCAACAACCTCGGTCAAAATCTGCTCTCCTATCGCTCGGAGGATTCCAGTCTTTCCGATTTCTGGATTGAACCCGGAGCAAACCGCATCATTTTGAACAATCTTAGCAGCGGAAACAGTATTTCTGCCAGCATCTCATACGAAAATCAATATATTGAGGGGGTATTTTAATGGATATTCGCATTTTCGACTTTAACGGTAATTTGCTGGGGTATTCCGATAAGATTATTTCCGCTTACCGAAATGCTAAATTCTGCGGCATCGGAAACTCTGAATTCCATGTCGACAAAACCGACCCTTTAGTCAGCGTTATTCTCTCCGAACAATATCTCCTTTTGGAACAGGACGGCATATTTCAGGACATTATTATCGGCTCAAAATCAGACGACGATTTCGCAATATATTGCAGGCCGCTTAGCTGGCTTTTATCAAAAATGATTATTCCTCCCGTTTCCGTTTCCGGTAATGCGGAAAGCATTGTATCTTATATGCTTGACTCCTCCTTCGGGGGTGATATTTCCCTCGGAAATTGCGCCGATTTTTCCGAATCCTTCGATTTTGAAACCGGGGAGGTCACTTATTTTTCAGACTCGCTAAAGAGCTGTCTTACTCCGTTTAATGCCGGATTTACTGTCCGTTTCGATCATAGTGACAATTCGCTTTTCCTTGACATATTAAAGGGAGATGAGCTTCCTCTTTATGTTTCCGAAAACGACTGCACCTTAGACAGCGCTTCATTATCTGAGGATATTCTGGACCTTGCCAACTCCGCTTGCTATAAACACCATTTTTCGGTTCTCGGTACATGGAATCCCAGATCAAATTCCCCGGAGCTTCAAAATAATGTAAGTTCAAATATGGGATTGTGTTACCGCGTTAATTTTTCATCGGATTCATACTCCCGTTTTGATATTACCTGGCAGCCGGGAGATTATATTTACTGCAATACCGAGGACGGTCGCCTAAAGGGCAGCTCCGAAAAGCCCGATGATTTTTTTGTTTATATGCCGGATGACAGCTGTAATCCAAAATTCCAGTGGTTTTGCATCTCTGACTCCAATTCAAAGGCTGAGGCTTCTGCTTATCTCGCAAATATCAAGCCCTCCCGCTTCTTTGACGCTAAAGCCAAAAATCTTAAATTTATGACGGATTACAATCTCGGAGATTTTGTTAAAGTGCAATATTTTAACGGCAAAGAAATTATTTCCGTTTGCTGCCGCTTTACCGAAATTACCATTAACAACGACAGCTCGGGCTCTTCCGAAAATCCAATTCTTGAGGAGGTTATTTAACTATGGCTTACATAAGTAAATTCAAAAATGATGTTGCTTACAGCAACACTGATATAAACGAGGTTATCTCCGCAATTACCGGCAGCGGCGTTCTTCCTTTATCTCCCAATGATATTCTGGCAAATGTTGCCGAAAGCGGCGTAACTCTTGCCGACAGCCGCTGTGCCGTTACCTGGGCAAATGACGACCTGTCCGAAATTAACATCGGCCCAGGTACGGTCATTATGCCCGACGGCAGCTATATCATTATTTCTGATGAGATTCTTTCCGTTCCTGCAAAGACCAAACACTATGTTTATATTTTAAACGATATTATTCACCAAAACATTCCCGTTTGCAGCTCCTCGCTCCCCGATAGCACTCAGTCTTATGTTCTGCTTGCAGAAGTTGAAAACGGGGAAATCACCGATAAGCGCACTTTGGCTAAATCAAAAATCGCTGACTACGGCACACGCCCTGTTGTAAATACAACCCTATCCTGGGTAGGGGCAGGAAAAGTCGCCGCCGGCTCCGTTATTGCCTCTGTCGACATCGGCACGGCTTACTCCACAGCTATTATTACAGATGAAAGTAAATCCTTTGTCGGTATCTATAATCTTGATACGGGCGTGTTTGACTTTTCTTTTCTCGACGGCTTCAAAACGCTCGGGTCAGGGTTTGCTTCTATTTCAACCCCTTACGGCACTCTTACTCCGAAGTTTATAAACGGCGCTTTAAATATAACTGTAGGTCAGAGCTACACTTATACATCTTCTGTCATATACACTCTTAAACTTACTTTATTCTAATTAAGGAGATGCTTTATGATTTTTAATTTTAATATTACCAATGATTCTTTATCCTTAAATTCCGACTTCGCCGCATACAGCGGCAACGAAAACTACTATCTTTGCAAATTCAATTTCCTCTCGTCCGACTGGCAGGGGCTCTCAAAGTTTGCGGTTTTCACTTTCAATGATACCGCCGTATCGGTTCCGCTTGCAGATGACGAATGTATGGTTCCCGCTCAGGTGCTAAATCAGAGCGGTTCCTTCTATCTTGGAGTTTTTGGTACAAACGCCTCCGAAGAGGATTTTCGCCGCATTTCAACCGGGCTTATCTGCCTTTCCGTCGGCGAGGGTGCGTACACTGAGGGCAGTGCGCCCTCTGCGCCAGCGCCCGATATGTGGGAAATCTATCTCGCCTCCGTACAGGATTATGTCGCTCAGGCGCAAAAAAGCGCCGAGTCAAGTGCAAGTGCGGCAGAAATCGCAAAGAATGAAGCGGAAAGCGCATATTCCAATATTATTTCCGCATTGGAGGATTATGATATTCCGGGGTTTATGGAAAATGTTCTTAAAAAAGACAATGCCGAAGAATATACTCCTTCGGCAGATTTTAACCCGGCGACTAAAAAATATGTTGATGAGGCAAACGCCGATACTTTAGAGAGTTCAAAGAGCTATACAGACGCTGCCGCTAATGCCGAAGCGGCGGCGCGGGAAGCAAAAGACGCTGAGCTTGAGGGGGAAATTGATACATTAAAATCAAAATCCATACCGCATACCACCGTTTCGGGGTATCCTTTGACGGTAAATGACCACTTGGAGGGGGAAAGCGTTACTAACTATAAAGTGTACGGATACAGCTATCAAAGCGGAGAGCCGACCTCCGACAATCCGATTGAAATTCAGTCTGTCGGTGATTTGGTAACAGATACATCAAGTGAGTATTATGGTAAGTATGATGTGCCTGTTACGGTGTGTGGTAAAAACTTGTTTGATATGGAAACCATATTGCCTGAACAAGGTTGGGTAAAACAAGATGACGGAAGTTATTATGTGGAAAAATCTTCTACGCCATATCAACAAATATTGTGGGAAAATACAGAAAATTATACTGGTAAATTAAAAATTTTATTTAAAGTAAAATATTCTATGGATAATAAAAATGGTTGTTACTTGTGGGTAAATTATACTGACGGAACATATTCGACGGTATATTGTGTGGGAACTGTTGTGGCTAATACTTGGTATTATCCTGAAAGCAGTAGAACTATTACAGCCTCCAATAAAATTGTTCAAAATATATCTTGGGCATATGGAACAGGTCCTGCAAGCACATGGGTAAAAGATATAATTATAACCAAAGATTTAACCGCAACAGAATATGAACAATACAGCGGTGAAACAAAGCATATTTACCTTGATGCACCGCTTAGAAAAGTCGGTGACTATGCAGATTATGTGGATTTTGAAAATCAGAAGGTTGTTAGGAATGTTATATATGCGAAATTTGGCCAAACATCATCTTGGTCAACATTATCAGGTTACGAAAATCTTATAGTAACAACTATTTCAAATTCACTTATCGGGGAAGGATATCCTTGTTTATCAAATATTAGCAATTTTGAACCTGGAAAATATTCTGATAGTACTTATACGGGGCTTACATCTTGGACAGCCGCCCGTGCGACTATTATGTGGCGAGAAGATGGAATAACAGTTGATGCCTTTAAAGAGCGTTTAGCGACAACACCTATGTTTATTATTTGTATACGTGCTACACCAAGCGAGGAACCCATAACAGTACCTGAATTATCAGCACCTAATTCAGCGGGTATGAATGTATCATCAGGAACGACCATATCGCCGTCAAGTATTGATTTAACATACTATCAGGACATAAACAAGGTTATCACCAATTTAACAAACGCAATTTTAGCACAAGGAGGAAATGTATAATGTTTAATTACAGAGAATTTTTAATGACAGGATTTAAAAATGCGGTCGGGAAAATGGCTGACTATCAGATTATTTTTAATGCCAACGGATATTACGAAAAGGGCGTACTGACAGAGGACGACCTTGCGGAGCTGCAAGAGAAAATCAAAGCAAAAAATGAGTCTATAGAGGAAACGGAGCAGACAGGGGAAACGGAGGCTCAATAATGTACATCAACTTTCAGACGATTATCACAGCAAGCGGAGTTCTGGCGGCACTTATTGCGATATTTTCCGCCATATTCGCCGCATATCGGTGGTATCTTAAACAAAACCGTCAGGACAAAAAGATAGCGGATATTGAAGAAGAAAACGCTTTGATATGCTATGGGCTTTCCGCCTGCCTTGACGGGCTTATTCAACTGGGGGCAAACCACAATGTTCCAAAGGTTAAGGACAAGCTGGACAAGCATTTAAATCAAAAGGCTCATGAGGCTTAAAGGGGGGGATGATATGAAAGATAAATACACAATATCGGTTTTGCCGCCGCCGCATAATCAATACACGGACGAAAACGGAGAATCTCAATGCTCCGCCTTTGCTCTTGCCGGCATTATGAATGTGTTTGCGAGAAAGTATTTCGGCGAGGATTTAAAATTTTCCACCTCATACATATACGGAATGTATCGCAGGGAAAGCAACCGCACGGGAAAGGGTATGTTTGAAGAAGAGGCGGTTTCGGGGGTTTCCTCCGCGGGCTCTTGCCTTTATGAGGAATATCCGCAGCTTGACAAGGCGGCGGACGCTTACGATTATGTCAGGGTGAATCCCGCTCTTACAGACAGCGCAAAAAAGTACGCGGTTATGTTTTACGGTTATGAGAAAATAAGCGGCAAAAGCCGTGAGGAAGTATTTGAAAAGGCGAAGGCGGCGCTTCTTACATACGATTTGCCCTTGTATGCTTCAATTGACGGGCACGCCGTTATTCTTTGCGGCTATGACGGGGACTGCTATCTTTACCGTGACAGCGACGGGATTAAATCCCTTAAAATAAAAGATTACGATAAAATCAAGGAGGTTTACAGACTTATTATGGCAGAGAGAGGAACAAAGAGATTTATTGATGTGCCCGACAATCATTGGGGCAAAGATGCTATAAATTACTGTACAGAAAAGGGATATATGAACGGGATAAGCGAGGATTTATTCGCACCCGATAAGGCTCTCACACGGGCAGAAATTGCACAGATTATATACAATATTTTGAAAGGAGAAGAGTAAAAATGAAAAACAGACTTGCAAAACTTATTGATGTTAAGTCCATTATAACCATTGGTTTGGTTTTGACCTTAATTATTGTAACTCTTTCGGGAAAGAGCGTCAACGATAAAATTTTTAACCTTTTTTCAAATGTGGTTACCATGGTAATGACATACTTTTTTACAAAAAAATCAAACGATAAGGAGGGGAATTAGATGGCTGTGAAAACATATTCAGTATCGGGAAGCGGCTCTTTAAAACTTTCGGAAAATTTTACGGTATCGGAATTCGCCTGCAAGGACGGAAGCGACAAGGTAATTATAAATTCGGATTTGCCGGAGCTTTTGCAGAAAATACGCAATCACTTTAATAAGCCCGTAACCGTAACCTCCGGGTATCGCACGGCGGCATACAATAAAGCGGTGGGAGGGGCGGCAAGCAGTCAGCATACTGTGGGCAATGCGGCGGACATAATTATCAGCTCCGTGACCCCTCTTGAAGTTGCGCAGTACGCGGAGTATCTGCTGCAAAACAGCGGCGGAATCGGGCTTTACTCAAACTTCACTCACATTGATGTAAGAAGCGTTAAGGCGCGATGGAACAGCACTTCGGGAAAAGAGGTTGCGGTGTCGGGCTTTCCCGGATATGTTCACGAACTGAAAAACGCGGACGAGATAACCTGGGAGCTTAATCACAGCTATTTTACAATAAGCGAATACGACCGGTTTATATCGGAGCTTGACAAGGCTAAAAAGGAAGGCTCATCCCTTTACTGGGGATATTATAAACTGGTGAATAGGATTAAAGATTAAATGCAGACAAAATTTATCATTACATATATTTAAAACTCCCTAAAACAGTCTTCGCCTGCCCTTTCGGTCTGTAAACAGTCTTAAGCTCTCAGCCGGATATGTCACTGAGAGCTTTTACATTATATTTTTTAAATCTCGCTTTCGCCTATAACCTTTATTCCGTTTTCCAAAAGAAGCTTTGCCGTTATCCCGTAGCCGTCCTTAAGAGTACCGCTAAAGGTTCCGTCATAAATCCTCCCTGTTGCGCAGGAGGGACTTTTCTCCTTCAGTATTGCAAAACCGCAATTATTTTCTCTTGCAATTTCAAGTACCTTTTCAGCGCCTTTTACAAAATACTCCGTCAAATCCTCTCCGTTTTCCGAATACACACGGTCATCCCTTTGCTCTGACGGCGGATGCGGAATTTTAAGCCCGCCCAGCACCTCGGGGCACACGGGAATAAGATTATACCGCTCTTTAAGCGCCATAACCTTTGAACACGCCTTACTTTTCCCGTCATAACGGCACTTTATTCCAAGCAGACAGCCGCTTACCAATACATTATCTTTCAAATAAAACAACTCCATTTGGCTGTATTTTTTCCACATTTTTTCCGTCGGCAAATCATATTCCGAAGTGCCGATACAAAAAAGCCCTTATAATACAATAGACGGCTTGCCGGCGAAAAATAAGCAAAAACAACTTTATTTGTTTTCCGCAGTCCTTGCTATTTCATTCCCGTTGAGCCAAATCCGCCCGAACCTCTGACCGTATCGGAAAGCTCGTCCGCCTCCTCAAATACGGCGGTGTAATAAGGAGCAATCACCATTTGCGCGATGCGCTCACCGTGTGAAACCGTTTGCTCTGCGGCGCCGTGATTATGCAAAGCAACCATTACCTCTCCCCTATAATCGCAGTCAATTACTCCGACCTTGTTGGCAGGGGCAAGACCCTTTTTGCTTGCAAGTCCGCTTCGGGCATAAATAAGTCCTACCGTTTCAAGGGGGAGTTCCATGGCAATTCCTGTAGGAATCAAAACAGTCTCCCCCGGTTTTATTGAAACATTACTGTCAAGACAGGCGTAAAGGTCTGCCCCTGCGGCATATTCACTCCCATAAGACGGCATTGCCGCCCCGTTCTTAAGCTTTTTTATGTTCACCCTTAATTTCATTTTCTGCCACCTCTGTCCTTTTTACCTTATGATAACATATTGATTTAACCCTGTCAATAAGTCCGTTTTACATCATAGCTTAAATATTCCTTCACCTTTAAAACACAAAAACCTCCGTAAAGTCAAGGTATAATGGAATATCTTGACAAAAACGGGTAAAATTTGTATAATTATATCATTACAGAGAGAAGGTATCTTATGGTTGTGATTATAACCGATGCAAAATACAGGGCGTCCCTTGCCGCAGTCCGCAGTCTTTCCGCCTGCGGCTATGACATCGTTCTGACCCAGACAAAGGGCGAGTCGGGCGCAAATATTCCGTCCTTTTCCTCTTGCTGCGTCCATCGTACAGTCTTGTTTGACCTAAGCGTCGAGGATGAGGAAGCCTATATGGCGGCTCTTGAAAAGCTTATAAAGGAATATGACATGCCGGCCCTTTTCCCCGTGGGTGCAAAAACTCTTGCTTATTTATCGAAAAGAAGCGGCCGTTTCGCAAAAATATGCCGCTTTGTCTGTCCCTGTCCGGAGGCTTTGGAGTTTGCCAACGACAAGAGCCGCGTTGCCGCCCTTGCAGAAAAGCTTGGCATAAATGTGCCCCATATCTATAAAGACGGTGAAAATCCCGGAGAAAATGCATTTCCCATTATTGTTAAGCCTAAATGCGGCGAGAAGTTCGGGCTGACTGCGTCCGAGCGGTATATTATCGCAAATAATCCGCGCGAATATGCCCGTGCATATAAAAAAATGGAAGTTTACGGCGGCAGCCCCGTTGTTCAAGAGAAAATTTCGGGTTTCGGCGTGGGGGTTTCTCTTCTTATGATTGACGGCAGGGCAGTGTCCGCAATCTGTCACAGGCGCATCCGCGAATACCCCGCAAGCGGCGGTCCCAGCGCCTGCTGTGAAAGTTTTTTTGACGAAATCCTTATCCGTAAATCCGAAAAGCTCCTTGCGGCTATGCACTTTTGCGGTATGGCAATGGTTGAATACAAGGTTAAAGCCGCTCCGGACGGAAATATTCATGCGGAAAATGCGTATATTCTGGAAATCAACCCCCGCATATGGGGCAGCTTTCCGCTTACCTATGCGGCAGGCTCAAGCTTTGCCGAGGATTATGTTCTCTCCGCAAACGGCACTCCTCCGACTCATTCTCTTTCAAACTATAAGGCAGGCGTTAGGATGAACTTTATTCTCAGCGACCTTGCGGCAGTCGCCGATTTGATTCGGCACAAGCGGTTCTCGGAGGGGATATGCGGGCTTGGAGATATTATATTCGGGCGCGCCGTTGACGGAATCCGTTCTAAATCCGACCCGAAGCCTTTTCGCAATTATCTTAAGTTAAAAATTCTTAAAAAGTAATTCTTAATCAGGAAGTTTACAATATGAAGCTGAAAATTGACACCCATATACACAGTGAAAAAAGTACGGACAGCCGCCAGACTGCGGCGGAAATTGCCGCCGCCGGCCTAAGATGCGGCATTGACGGGGTCATTGTCTGCGACCATGATATTCCCTATGACGGCGCACAAAAAATTGACGGAATATATTTTCTCCCCGGCATCGAGATTTCCACGGAATTTGGCCATCTCTTGGGAATCTGTATCGAAAAACCCGTTGCGCCCACTCGTAATTTTGCCGAAGCGGTCAAAAGAATAAAGGACGCAAACGGGCTGGCAGTTCTGGCCCACCCTTACGAAAATCACCGATATAAAAAAACGGATATTGACGGCAGGCTGAGAAAAATCGCCTCTGATTTGGACGGTATTGAAGTTTTTAACTCCCGTGCCGCCCAATTCGTTAAAGACGCAAACGCCTTTGCTGCCTCCGCCGCAGCGGCTTATGACAAGCCGACCTTTGCAGGGAGCGACGCTCATATTCCTTGTGAAATCGGCGGCTCTTTTGTTGAAATCGAGGTCACCGCCCCCACCTGCGAAAACATACGCAATGCTCTTGGCAAAAAGGGAAACAGCTTGTTCACCTATGGCACTTCAAAACGGATAAACACCGCAAAAAGTCAGTTTATCAAGCTGCGAAAAACAAGCGCGCCCTTTAAAAGATATTTAAAATTTTCACTTTTTGCGGCAAAATGCCTGCTTTACGACATTTTGCGGCACGAGAAAAAGAACTTTAAAAAGCTCTGATTCCAATAAGGGCATAGCTTTGCCATTATTTGGACGGCAAAGGGGCGGCATCGATTCACCGTTTGCTATTGGCGGGCAGAGCGCTTTCCTTAACTTGGCGGTATATTTTTCCGCTGAATTTAAAGATTTTCCATCCGCCTTAAGGCGGAGGAGATTTTCTGTTGCACAGCTATACCAATTTTTATACAAAAGAAAAAACGATACCAAATCTTTATGGTTTACGGAGGAAAAATTATGTCAATTATTGTCAAAGCGGGGAAAAAGGTAAAAAAGGTTATGAAGGCGGCAGGAATCGGCGAAAAGGAGCACCGCGTCTCCTATGTCCGCCGCTACGAACGCATAAAAACCGACAATCGCATATGCGCCATGACTTTTGATGACGGGCCCATGAACCTGCCGGCGGCGCCGGACGGGTTCGGCGGCAAAGCCATGACTGAAGTTTTGCTGGACGCCTGCCTTAAATATGGCGCTCATGTTACCTTTGATATTATCGGTGATACCTCGGAAAACTATCCCGATAAGGCAGGGAGCGCAGGCAGTCCTTCCTGGGGCGGCGTGAAATTTGACCATTACCCCGACATAAACCGTGACAACTGCGGCGGCGCTGTCCATGCGCCGTTCCTTATACAGCGTATGCTTGATGAAGGGCACGAGCTTTCAAATCACGGCTACCGCCATATTATTTTCGGCAAAAAGCCCTTTGTTTACGGGGCGAGGGAGCATTTTAACACAATAGACGAGGTCACAGAGGATTTGGCAAAGCTTCATTCGTATATCAAAGATAATTTCGGTTACGAAATGACCCTTTCCCGTCCTCCTCACTATGTAGACAAAATCGGGCGCGGACTCACAAGCTACGACGCTTATGCGCTTATGAACTACGGTTATATGGCGGCGTCCTATGACGGCGGAGGCTGGCTTCCGTCCTCGCTTAATGATTCTGAGGCGGCTCAGAAAAGCGAAGTTGACGCAATGATTCAGCTTATAAAAAAGAAGCTTGACGCTGACCCGGACTTCTTCTGCGGACAAATTATCTTTCAGAAGGATGGCTATAATATGGCAAAGCGCACTCCTGTTGCCTATGCTCTTGAAGCCCAGCTTGACCTGCTTTATAAAAACGGCTACAAGGTTGTTTCCGTCAGCGAGCTGCTTGAGGAATCGCCCTTTGCCGATGTTGGCAGGGACTGCGAAATCTTCGATACTCTGGCGGAGCTTGAAAAAAATCACGCAATCGCTTTTGACGACAACACCCTGCGTCTTGATAAGATAATGACGAATTATGAGCTCTCAATGTTTGTTTGCCCGAAGAATATCATCGTGAATGAGCGAATCAAAAAAATCAAATGCGGCGGAAAATACATAAGCGAATATGACGCCGCCCTTAAATTCGCAAAGGCTAAGGGAATTATTCCACCCGGTGCGCAGGGAAAAGAGCCTGCCACCGTCCTGCCCGGCTCTTTTCGCTCAGAGAGCGGATTTTCCCGTTTCGACGCTTTGAAAAAGCTATCCGAGCAGGAGGCAAAAGTTTCTCAGCCTCTATCACATTCCGTATAATCGCTGCGCCTAATACGCCTTCGGATATTTGAAAATTATTTTGTTTATAAAGGGGTTGCGGCAAAACGATTTTTAAGCAGCAAGTGGCTGCGCATTAAATGTTAGCCGGAAACTTTTACTGAATTTGACAGAAAAGGTGCATAAAAGCGCATTAAACGGGGCAATCCCTCACTTTGAGGTTTACAAAAATGAGGGATTGCCCCTCGGTAAGTAATTCACCGTTTTCACGCTCTTTGAGTAGCTTTGCAAGTTCTGTTATGCCGTTCATTGCCGCCACATACTAAAATCGGGCACAGAAAAAGACGAACACGAATGTCCGCCTTGAAGTATTTTGTTTTATAAACCGGGATTTGTTTATTCCTTACTTAACACTTTCTTCTGCCACAACTTTTTGTTGCACTGTGGGCATCTCATATATCTTGTTCTGCCCATATGAGGGGCTAAATTAACTGCCTTGTATGTTGGGACATATCTGTGTCCGCATTCTTTACATTCATAATATCCTGCCACTTGCTCAATCCGCACCGCATAGAAACAACCTGTAAAAAACAAAACAAAACCGAGTAAGATAAGAGAAATTCTCAGCCAAACTGCCATTTGTACAAAAGAGGCAACGAATATCAGAACAAAAAAGATTACCGATACCGTATAACCGACAAATATTTCCAAAGACAGTAATCTTTTATCTGCCTCTTCCCTCTGCTTTATCATTTCAATCAAGTTGTTTTCTAATTCTTTGTTGTAATTATCCACTGTAACTACCTTCCCACATAATAAATCATTGACACTGATTTTGAGAATATCACACAATTCAAGCATTATTGAAGAATCTGGCATCGCTTTTCCTGTTTCCCATTTTGAAACTGCTCTATCGGTGATGTTCAGTTTTTCTGCCAACTGCATTTGTGTTAAGTTTGATTTTTTTCTGCACTCAGCAATAAATTTTCCAATTTTTATTTGGTCCATAAGGTGCCTCCTTTCGATTTCAGTATAGGTAATTATGAAAACAAAATACACACACCAATGGTTGAATGGGAAGATATCAACCATTGGTAGAGTGAAAAATGAATATTAAATTCTTATTTATAACCTTATATTTCATTGACGTTCTCCTTGTTTTCTCATATTTTATAGTCTTGCTTATCTTCAGCACAAACAAACCGAAATTTGTCGAGATCAAAGCGTTATAATTTCATTCGCAATCTCACGAACGGTTTTATTGCTTGTATCAATTTTTAATGTATCAAGCCTTTCATACATAAAAATTCTTGCAATGCTTCTGTCAATGACATCGGCAGCACGGATACCATCTGCAACATCTGCAGCTAATCTGTTTTGCAGATTTGTTTTATCAGCAGTAAGTGAGATTTTTTTTACCGTGCAATTTTCTGTATCAAGTTCGTTTATAATGTTATCAATAATAGATTGCTCGTGCATTACCCAACAAAAAATTACATTTTCATAGGCGGAGCAGTGTAGAAAACTATTCAGTAAATAGCAAATATTATCTAAAACCATTGCTTTGGTTTCATCAGTCACTTGGAACGGACTGGCATCCCAACACCAATCACCGTCAAGAAAAACACTGTTAGCTAAATCCTTTTTTAACTGTTGGCTTACCGTTGTCTTGCCGACTCCCATTGTTCCGCCAATTAAATATAGTGTTTTCATTACTCTCACCTCGGCAAATTCCGATTTGAGCAAAAGCCAAGGGACTTTAATGCCCCTTATGCTTCTCTCTCTTCTTTTGCTGTTTTAGTTCAAACATTCGCAGTGCATCCGTTTCTCTTTTTCTACGGCTTTTCGCTTTACGCTCCTGCTTGTTCTGTTCTTGCTGTAATTTCAATGCCTGTTGCGATTTTGTCCCGATGCCTGTTTCCTGCATCTGCCTTTTCGCCTCACGCTGCATCCTTTTCGGATTTCTTTTTTTATCCTTTACAACAGTATCAACAGCCGGACTGAATTTCAAACTGAAATAATATTTTTGAATATACTCCTGCACTTCACAATCTTTTGGCTCTGCACCAAATGTCACCTTAGCCACGGATAATTTGCCATCTTCGATATGTTCAAATACGCCTACCCAAAAAGGTTCTTCAAAAAATACTGTCAGTTTTCCACTTATCTTGTCCATAAGAATCCCTCCTAAATATTTGTTGAACAAAGAACGGACAACCCGGAGGGGCAGGTTACTTACCCTATTTGAAATAGGACGGCTGGGCTACCTACCAGCTCTAACGCACTTTTTAAATGCGCATTGCGTTTTTATCTTTGTATTTATAATCAAGCCATATGGCACGATTAACTTTTTAATCGGCAACTTCCGATTTGTCTTACGGATATTATACCACAAAATCTCCACTTTGTCCATTGCCGCTTTATCCGTATTTTCTAAGCTTAAATTGCACAAATTTTCTCAAAGCGATTGACAATTTGCAGATGAGGTGTATAATGATAACAGAAAAAGGCAAGACCTCAAACGGTTATGCCAAAAGTTTTAGATTATTGTAAAATAACCGCTATCTTTTGACGAGGAGGGCGGTTATTTTACTTTTATCGTAAATGTTATTAAAAACACAATTACCAAGAATATAATTCTGATTATGTATGTTTTCATAACAACCACCTCATCTCCCGGTTTATATAAACCGGTACAAAGGGTGGCATAACCGCCCGGCTTTTACACTGTTTTTACAGCAATATAATCACTCCTACCGCATGGCAAATCCGCTGTTGGCAGAGGCGAATAAGGTTATATGCGGCAGAAAAATTGCCCCGGCAAATATGTCTGTAAAAACACTCATTATTATTTTTAATCAATCCTTGAACCTTCGTAAAAAAACAAGGCGATCGGCCACCGCCAATCACCTTAACGAACATATTTTTTATTTGTATTTCTCGCTTTCAACAACATAAAACGGAAAATTTTCACAAATATAGATGTTTTATAAAATTATAATTACTGTCACTTATATATAACCTATTCAAAAATATTCAGCTCTTTTCTTATGGCATTTCTTCTGCTATATGAAGTACAATATCCCAAAGCATCAATATTTTTTCTCTGTCCGGTAATCTTCCTGAACGCCGAACGAAGCGGAATATATAAGAAAAATAAAGGAAATAATACCGGATATTTTTCCGTAATTTTAAAATCTCGTTTCACAATTTCATATATTGTAATAAATATATTTTTAATCTTTTCAAGAGTGTTAAGTCCGTTTATATCTGTATATTCAGGTTTGATGCCATCACACAAAAACTCCTCAAGCAAATCTTCTGTGATATTTTCATCAATCGGCTGCCCCAATTTATTTTTAAAATCCAAGCCCAAATGTTTATCGCAAACAGACAATAATGCATCTGTAAATCGGTCTAATCCTACTTCTTTTAATACAGGATAAATTTCATTGCTCCACTGCTCACTTGCAATATTTTGAACAACCATACCCAAATCACACAACATCCGTATATTGGCTCTGCGTTCCCCGAAATGCCTTTGTATATGAGAAACTACAGCAAGTACCTGAAATTTAGTGTTTAGCATAGGGAAAATAAAATTGTCGTACTCACCTAATGTGACCGTTTCCAAAGCATTGCTAAAATATTTTTTTAATAATTCGCCACGCTCATCATCTGTATATTCGGTTATATACTTATGTATTTCAACGCTTACATTTTCAAATACAAATCCATAATGAAATTTATGTTTTAACCTTTCACTATCTCTTTCGGCAGAGCCTGTTAAAATATTTATTGCCATATCGTATTTATCCGGTTCAACAAGAATGTCAATATCTCCCAAAGGTCTGTATAATGGTTCGGGGTAATATTTTGAAACGGTTATCCCTTTTAAAACAGCACATTTTATGTTGTTTTCATTTAGTATTTTCAATAACTTATCTTGAACGCTTAGATTTTTATAATTGTTTGCTGCAACATATACACTATGTTGCTTCCACGACTCAGGAACATTGGCGCCGCATCGCCTTGTCCCGTCACACACCAACGGCAAGCACAATTGATTCACCGCAACTGCTCCCACGCTTTCATAGTTAATGTCACTTACCGGATTATTTTCTTGTGACAGCGCATTTTTTAATAGAACGATAAAATCGTTTTGTGTTTTATTCATTTGCCCATTCCTCATTATTTTTTATTCTCTTCCGACGCCCTTGTGCATACCCGTCTTAACTCCTGCAGGGTATGCAAACATTACTGTTTTGGTTTCATCGTTTTCTATAAATCAAATCCATACCCGCTTTCGAGCAAGGCTTCCCGCATTTGCCGTTTTTCATCATCGGATTTTAAGGAATAGTGAGTATTCCATATCGGCAAAGTTTCAAATTGTATCTTTGTTTTATTCACATAGGCATCATATGTGCCAATAATCTGTGCAGGATTTCCAACTGCAACAGAATTATCCGGAATGTCCTTTGTTACGACGCTTCCTGCACCGACAATCACTTTACTGCCGATTTTCACATTTGGAAGAACAATACTTGCCGCGCCGATAAAAACATCGCTGCCAATATCTATTCTTCCGACTTTGCTGTAACCCAATATCTTTTTTGTTGAACCGTCATGAGTCAAGAGTTTGCAGCCGCTTGCAAGAGTAACATTATCACCCATAGAAACCAAAAATCCATGTCCATTATCCACAGAACCGTATATATGGCAGTTCTCGCCTATAATTACACCACTCAAACGCAATTCTGATATGGAGAGATGACCCCCCCCGAATTTTTCTGCAACATTTTTTCAAAAATAATTTGATTTTCATGCACTTATCACCATCCAAGCAATTTAGAATAATTCTTTCAAAAATTCAACAGCATGTATCAATACCTCTTAAGTTCCAGACCTCAATCACACGATTCTTTGGATTCATAAAACCGGTATTCATTTTTTCACATGAACTTATAGAATCTGTTTGAGATATTGGTTATTGACCCCAGACTGTTTTTAATAGCTATCCGATTTTTACATTAGCAAGACATCATAACTTTCCTGCCAATTCTTTTTTATTTACCCAAAAACGCAATCTGCCGCCGGATAAATATTCAAAATAATTTTGAATAGCAAAAGTCGGAGCATCCTTATAAGAGTTTATTGTGTCGCCACCCCTATGATTTGTAATAGTAATGTTGTCATATTGTTTATACTTTTCAGGAATAACCGGCTCTGTTTCAAAAACATCAATTGCTGCTCCCATTATCATATGCTTGTCCAAAGCCTCAAACAATGCATCTGAATCTACCAAAACAGACCTCGCTGTATTTATCAGATAAGATGTACTCTTCATTTTCAAAAATTCTTCTTTTCCAATAATTGATGTTTTAGAACGAGCATGAAGTGTAATAACATCCGATTTTGATAAAAGTGTATCCATATCTACAAACCTAAAGTTGATAAAATCATAGGCACTTTCGCTAATATAAGGATCGCAAATCAATATTTCACATCCAAACACAGATAGCTTTTCAGCAACCAATCTGCCAACAGAACCAAAACCAATAATTCCTATCGTTAAGTCTTTTATTTCCAAAATAGTGGATACAGTATTAGGATATTTTTCTCTCCAGATACCATTCTTTAAACTTCTATCTGCTCTTGATATATTCCTTGTTTCACACAAAATCAATCCTACCGTATATTCGGCTACTGCATTAGCATTATGCGCCGGATTTGTTGATACAATAATTCCCATTTCGGTTGCAAATTGAACATCGATATTTTCATTGCCCCCACGGCAAGACATAATGGCTTTTAGCTTTTTGGCACATTTTAGCAATGCTTTTGTGACAGGACATAAATGAACAATCAATAAGTCCGCGTCGGTTATTTCTTGATACAACTCATTCGGTATAGCAATTTCATCACATTTCATCGCCTCTATGGCTTTAACGGTATCGCGCATATCGACACGATTTTCCTCACCGAAAAAGAAATACTTTATTTCATCATCATGTTTAATATAGGGTTCAACACCATTTTTCAGCATATCTAAAGTCACATAAGCATCACCCACACATATAATCTTCATTTAACAAATCCCTCTCTCAATAAAAATTCTGCATACTTGATGTCAATGTCATTTGTGATTTTAAAGTTAAATCTTTCACCTTTAACAAGTCCTATTTTACAATTGTGTGAAAGATATACTTTTCCTGCCTCAATATAATTCGACATATCCTCCGGCTTTATCATGCTGACATATTTCAAAAACTTATTGACTTCAAAAGACTGCGGTCCTTGGTCATTCCACAATTTTGTCCTATCGGGAACTTGAGAGCTGCTGATTCCATCATCACTAAACAACATTGTGTCTATCGTTGGCATTGCAGTGGTCACCATATCATATTCCTTTGCCATTTTTATATTATCTTCAATTATTCTTGGCGAAACAAATAGTCTTGCGCAATCATGAGTCACAATCAGCGCATTTTCTCCATTGACCAATTCCCTTGCTTTCTTAACAACATTTACCAACGAACCAAAACGCGTTTCTCCGCCGGGAGTTAAAACTACCCTGGTTTTATCAATTCCGTACTCCTCCAGCATATTATCATATGTTTCCTTCCAATCAGCATTGATTGAAACAATAATCATATCAATTTGATTAACACGCAAAAATGTTCTTAATGTTCTGATAAAAATGGGCACACCATCAACCTCAAGAAATTGTTTCGGTATGGTTGCAGATTCCATTCTTGATCCAATACCACCCGCCAAAATGCCGCCAAAAACCATCTTTTTACCTCTTTCCTTTTATCGATATGTTGCCTTAAAATTATGATGCGATATTCTTTTTTCAATCGGAGGTAACTGCATATAGTTACCATATAACTGTTTTAGGTATGCGTTATAATCTTCAGGTGCGGAAAATTTCATTCCTTCAAATTCAACATCAACAGTATTTGCAAATAGCTCTTTCAAAAAAATATCTTTTTTCCCATAAGCACCGCCCGTTGCATAAACGCATTCAGAGTCATCATAATCATATTGTTTTGCAAGCTGCTCATATTCTTTCTGGAATTTTGATAAACTCGATTTTTTGTTCTTCTTATATAAATTGACACTTTTTACATACTCAATTAAGTTTTTCCTAATCTTCGGTTTAAGCATAGAAAAACTATTTATTCTTTTTCTCAATTTGTTAAGCTTATTAAAATGTTCTTCACAAGCGGCATCTCCCATTGGTATCCCCTCCAACGGAAAAACATCAACATAAACTCCCATATTGTCAATAGGTTGATAATTGTATTCATAAAGCTTGGTTTCACTATCAACAATCTTGGAAAAATTATAATAATACTTTTCTTGTTCCGGAAATAAAATCTTATATTTGTTATCGGTATGCTCTAATATAGCAATCAATCTGTCATAATCCGGTCGCGGCATACAAATATCAATATCATCATCCCACGGAATAAAGCCTTTGTGCCGAATTGCTCCTAAAAGAGTGCCGCCACATAAAAAATATCTTAAATTGTTTTTCTTGCAAACTTGATCTATATACACCAATATATCAAGTTCAATCTTTTTTAGTTCCTCAAGACAAATCTCTTTCATTAAATTATCTTCCTCTCAAACGCCTAATAAGTAATTTAATAATTTCTTTGTAAAAAATTGAATATAGCATTAGAGCCATTATTCCAACTATTAGGGCTGTAATAATAGCATACAAAATCCACATGGCTAATGTATCTATCGAAGTGTAGTTTATTATGAAACTGCAAAAGGCAATCGATATTACCGACACGGATAAACTTACAAGAAACATTTTCACCGCCTTGCCTATCGGTCTATGTATCACATTTTTTGAAAGGAATATCACCTCAAAATCACACCTTACCAACATACCGACAACCGTACCGATAGCAACACCCAATAACCCTCTCTTGAAAACTATCACTAAGACCAAAGAAACAACGAGATTTACAACGCATTCAAGAATAGCGCCTAATTGTGTTTCCCTGAACTTATTTGCATTGGTTGACACGGTACTGTAAATACAACGGAAACAATATATTACTTCTGCAACGATGAGAACATAACCGAAAGTGGGTTGTATATAGTTTATATCCGTCATATCCGAAGTATAAATTCTTATAAAGGGTATCAGCAAAAGCGCCGTTATGGTGTATAGCACTGTTGCAAGGCCACCTTGTATCAGTTCAAATTGATTAACGGTTTTGTTGATCTGTTCCTTGTCATTCAACTCAATAAGATTTCCCAAACCCGCAGCAGCACCTGTTGAGATAGAGGTAATTATTTTTTCTATACCAAAAATAATTGCTCCATACACATTATACACAGATACCATTGCGGTTCCGATAAAAACCGTCAGAACAGCGACATCCGTATTTGTATGTATATAATACGCAAAATGGTGCACCATACCGTTCCAGCGCTGATTTAATGCGGTCTTATCCGGTTTTGCTTTCTTTTTCAATTTATAATGTTTTTTTACATACAATGTATAAAACAGAGGACGCAACAATCCAATTACACACATCGACAAATAAATCAAACGAATATCGGCTTTAAGACTTACCCAAAAGAGCGATACGATAATATTGGTGATGGTGTATATTATGCTGACTATGTAGCTTATCCTTATTTTTTGATCGGCGGAAAGCAGTGATGAATACGGCAGGGAAACGAAATATTCCGCAAAAGTGCTTACGCTCAAGATCAAAATTAAGGAAACGATATACGGCTTGGATATATCTGTTTTTGCAATTAACGGATAGAATACGCACAACGCGACCACATAAAAAACAAATATCACGCCTATTTTTCGGTAAAAGCGTTTTTGCTCATTTATTATGCCCGAAACGCCGTCCATATCACCCCTTGAAAGCGGCTTATAAAGCGATGCCCTGAATATGCTGCCAACGCCCGCCTCCAGCAAAGAAATATAGGTCAAAAATTGAGTGATCGACGAGATCAATCCGTTAACATCCGAGCCGTATGCGGGTATAATTATTCTCGGCAATATCAGACCTTTCACAAATATTACAATTTGCAATATAAGCGAAAATACAATATTGAGCATTGCGTTTTTTGTGCGGCTGTTAGTCATTGTTTTCTCCCTTTTGCAAAATTGCTTCATACACATTTATCGGCATGAGCAACTGTGTTTTGAAACAGAATACTATGAATTTATTTTTCCATCCTTCTATCCTCACATTTCGGAGGATTTCCTTAAACAAAGGATCGTTTAGGTACTTCTGCATATTTCTTTTTTTATTGCGATACGATTCCTTTTTATTGTACTTAAATTCATTGTCCTTAGCCAAAATCAAAAGATAAACTGCGTATTCATTGATTTGATTTCCTGCCTGCCATCCGGTTTTCTTTTCAATCGATTTTAGATATACAATAAGATTTCTGATTTTTTCGTACAAATTTTTATCATGTGTATGCGTCATCGAATTAAGATTTTGCCGATACATATATCCGGTATAATTTATGACGCTAACCGACTCGGCTTCTAAGAGCACAGGATAGGTGACTGCCACATCATCACCGAGAGATATTTCATCCGGAATGTCTTCGCATGCCTTTTCAACAACTGCTTTTCTAAAGCATTTTGACCAAACGGTGGGAAAAATGTAAAATGAATAGAACGGTTTTTTCGAAAGCATTTTAAGATATATTTCTTCCTGCAATTCACTCTTGTTGTAAATCCTGTTTGCCCCCGGCTGCAAAACCGCTGTAATCTCGTGTTCGCCACAGTAGGACGAATACCCCGTGCAAATCACATCAACCTTTTGCCGGCAAAGCTCCCTTTCATATGTTTCAAGCATATCATTTGAAACAAAATCGTCTCCGTCAACAAAGCAGATATATTCCCCCTGTGCAGCTTTGAGTCCGGCTTTTCTTGCACTGACAGATCCACCGTTCTTTTTATGAATAACCTTTATTCTGCTATCTTTTTCCGCATACTCATCGCAAATCCAGGGGCAATTATCAGGTGAGCCATCATCTACCAAAATCAGTTCAAAATTCTTATGTGTTTGAGCGAGAATACTCTCAATACACTGCGGCAGATATTCTTCAACCCTGTAAATCGGTACTATTACGCTGTACATTTCGCATTCCTCTTTCTTTCATACTACCGTTTCTACTTTCAACATTGATATTTAACCCTAACCATACAAGAATACAATAAAATGGAAGTTCGTTTATTGTAAAACAGCCAAGAACACTAATCATTACCAAGAAAACAAAGAGCAGCATATAATTCAAGCTCCGTTTTTTGTTATTGTACTTTTTGCATTTGAATATTGAAATCATCATATACAAAAAGATTATGCTGCCCAATATACCGACACAATACACCGATTCAATATATGTATTGTGTGCGCCTCCGACCGAGAGGTAGTCGGCTCCTATCCCTTTGCCAAAAATAAAAGCAAACGGTGAGTTGGCTAAATATTCATAATAGCTTTTCAATATGTCCAATCGTCCCGTTGTAATATCGCCCTCAAATATTCTGTTATACATTATATCCATGTAACCGATTTCCTTTAACCATGTTACAACGCCCATTCCCAGTGTAAGCAATGCTGCCAATGCTGCCAAAATCATTTTGGGAGATTTCATCATGTAAATTATTGATATGATGCCAACTATCATAACAGCCAGCAAAAACATTTTGCTGTAAGACTGAAAGCCAAACACCAACAACGAAACCAATAATGTCCACATAAGCGCCCTATTACCTGTTTTATTCATCAGCAAAATTATGCAAAGAACAATTGCGAATACGACTGACATAGAATAAAAATTAGGATCATAATTTAATCCGGTAAATCTGTATGTCAAATCAGCGCCGTTATATAATGTATATTCCGATTTGAAGTATGCCGACAGCTGCGGCAGGGAATCACGAAAAGTTCCTACCGCTGAACTGCCGATAACACCCAGTACAAAAGCCATTATGTGATTTTTGAAATCATCGACTTCAATTGTTCTTACAAATAGGTAAAATAAGATAATTCCCATAATCATTTTAAATGCAGTTGTATATTTAGACCCCATTCCGACAATGAGATACACCGAAAAAAGGCACATGGGAAGAAACTGTGCCATATTGAAATTTCCCCTCCGAGCTATCAGAATTACGCCTGCTGCAATCATTATGTATGCGAAAAGCGATGTCGAAGAAGGATTGAGTTTATATATTACAGTAAATGAAATACTGAAAAGCAAATTATAATAAATATTATTGATGTCCTTTGTAAAGCACATCAGTATAGTGAATAATGCCGTGAGTATATAAATGTATTTGTTAATCCACAAACCGCCGCATATCCCCAAAAATACGACAATACACTGCAAAAACATTGTTCTGCTGAACCCAAATATCTCTTTATTTTCTTTGTTCATCTGCCGTCGCTCCTCATATTTCCAATTCGTTTTCCAAATAAAAGAACTGTTTAAGCTGCGTTTCATTTGTCCGCAAAGCTTCTTTCCTTGTTTCTCTCTTTTTTAAATTCTCCAAGATATTTTCCAGCTCATCAAAATTCTCACATACTGTCCCGTCATTGTCCGCTACCATTTCCTGTGCGGAAGTAGTATTTGTCGTTATGATTGGCAAGCCAAGTATATTGGCCTCGTCGAAGACCATCGGTGCAGCTTCATGCAAGGACGGCACCAACAAATAATCGGCATTGAGCATATATCTGTATGGATTTTGTTGTTCACCAAGAAAGAATATCCGTTCTTCCATATGATAATCGCTGACCTTGTTTTCCAAAATACTTCTTTGAGGACCATCTCCGACAATGTAATACCTGATATCCTTTCTCCCTGCGGCATGAAAAGCGTCAATGGCTTTGTCTACTCCCTTTTCATGGGACAGCCGTGCTACTGTCAGCAGATTGATACTGTCATCTTCATACATATATGGCTTTTCGTTTGCAAATTTAATGATGTCAAAATCATAGAAATTCCTTAGTGTAAACACTTTGTCCGGCGATATTCTGCTGCCATCTAAAAATCTTTTCCTTACAGAATCCGAACAACAGGCAATTTTGTCGAACTCGGAATATAAGCTGTTGTTCTGTTTCGACATTGTGCCGGAATTGAGATAGTCGCAATGAACAAGGCATATTTTCCTTTTTCCGATCGTCTTGTCCAGCACAAAATCTGCGCTCCCATTTGCAAAATATTTATGATGAAACAAATGTGAGTATGATATAACAGTATCATACCCTCTGATTTTTCTTTGAAAAAGTCCAAGCAACTTCATTGCACTTCTTCTTGAAAAGATAGAGGTGTACTTCATCAGCAGAAATTTCATGCAAAACAAAAACGGATACTTCCTCAACTCAGCTTTTGTCAAGCCTAACATACGATAGCATCTGTTCGGCGTTATAATATTCACATCCTCCGGAACATCCTTTAACAATGTTCCGCTTTTGCTGAAAAGCAAGAGTGTAATATCATAGCGGCTATGTACTTCCTTTAGCAAATTCACGAGCGATTTTTGAATCCCGCCCATATCCAAATTATTATTTACAATCAATATTTTTTTCATTTACTTAATCCTGCATATAACTTCAAAAGTCGCCTTTCCATTTCATCCCAACTATACTGCTCTTTGTACAGTTTTTTCATTTGCTCACTCATGGATGCCCACTCGTCTTTATGAGAAACCAATTGATTCATGCCATCAGAAAATCCTTTTTCGCTGAAATCAATCAAGCATCCGATATGCTTATTTTCAATGATTTCATCAAACCCCGTATTTCGAGCCATCACAACAGGTTTTCCGAGCATTAAAGATTCATAAAACTTGTTCGGCGCGGCGTATCTGTGGTTAGGCACTTTGGGGTCGTAGATTGCAGTCATAATATCGCAGGCCTGCTCCAACGCTAATGTTTTATCATATGGCAGTTTTCCATAATAAAATATGCGGTCACATTTTTGAGCAGCCTCAGCAACCTCATTTTCCATAATGCCAAAGCCGCCGACATGGAATTCAAACCTATCGTCCTCTTTGACAAACTTGACGATTTCCCTCAAAAATCTTGAGCCGGCCAATATGCCAACATAAACTATCTTGTAGCGGCAACTGTTTTTTAGTTCACAGAAACTATCGCTTATTTGTCTGACCGCTTTCGGCGTATTATGGATAATTTCCAATCTTTTTGGCTTAGTCCCTGCGATTTGCTCAAGGCGTTTTTCCGTACAAATAATCGTTGCATCTGCGTTGTTTATTATTGCAAATTCTGCATTTCTGACTTTTGATTTTAAATATCCGGTTGGAACATTGTGCGAATCAATGTAAAAATCAAGGATGTGATAAACCAATGTTTTGTTATATTTTCTTGCGATTTTATATGCCATAAAACCCGTGTCAAAATCAAAGGAATGAATTATGTCATATTCATTTTTGTTTTTTTTCAACCACTTATATAATCTGTGTTGAAACTTTGCCAAAGGGAAAAGGTTCTTTCTTATTCCGCCGTCAAACATTGCCGGAATACCAAACCTCGTTATCTTTGCGACACCGTGTTCAAGTGATAAATTTTCAAGCCTTTCAGTTATATTGCTCCCTCTATCCCAACCGATAACCATTACCTCATAACCGTTTGCAAGCAAGGCGTCTGCCACTTTCTCGACGGGAGGATCCGGAGAAACGGGATTTGACCGTATCAAAACTACTCTCTTTTTCATCTTCCACTCCTAAACTTCGGCGTAAATATTCCTCATCTCTTTCTCAACCGCCGACACATCAAATTCAGTTTCATAAACTTTTCGCAGTTCTTCTCTTACGGTTTCAGTGTTGAATTTTTGCACGGCAATCAGGTTGTTTCTTCCCATCGTTTCTCGCAAAGCCTTATCACTCGCCAAGAGTCGCAGCCTTTCCGCATAGCCAGATACATCAGTTGCTTCACAGAGATAGCCGCCATCCGTACCATCAAGCAAGTCCGTATTTCCGCGGATTTTGCTTGCTACGCAGGGAAGTCCCGAAGCCATCGCCTCCATCATAGAGCGAGGAAGTCCCTCTTGTTTCGTGGTAAACAGAAACACATCGGCGGCAGTAAGCAACTCTTTAATATCCGATCGGAATCCGAGAAAATGAATCTGTTCAGCCACGCCCAGGCTCTGCACAAGTGCTTTAAGATTTTCTTCTTCCGGGCCTTTGCCGCAGATAAAATACTGCAAGGCGGGAGTATTTGCCTCAGCAACCGCACGGATCGCAGAGTCATAATTTTTGCGTTCAATCAAATCGCCCATTGAAATCAAAGCAACATCGTTTTCGCCAAGCCCCAATTCAAGCCGTTTCTCCTCGCGGGATTTTTCGCTCAGATTATATTGCGCCGTATCAATACCAACACCGTGAACATAGTAAACCTTACCGTTTTTGCGTAGTTTTAATTTAGCTTTCGCAAGTTCAAAATCCTCGCTGTTGATGGTAATCAAAGCGTCGGTATAACGAGCAAGCCATTTTTCCACGGGGTAATATACAAGCCAATTTTTCTTTGGCGCACCCTTGTAAAAATGAAAACCGTGTGCCTGATAGATTACTCTTTTAACCTTGCACTTTTTTCCTGCCAAGCGACCGAGAATGCCACCTGTCGGAGTATTGCAGTGTATGTAGTCGATATTTTCCTTCTTGATAAATTCAACAAGTTCTTTGTATGCCGTTAAATTTGTCTTTGCAAGTGGATTTCTTGAAATCGGAACACTTTTAATTTTAATGTTATACATTTTTTCATAGATTTCAATTTGCGACTTTTCGGCATCCTGCCAATTCGCCGCATGATAAAAATCTATGTCCAAACTGTGAGCCGCTGATATACTTGCAGTAACGAATGATGTAATCCTATTGGATATGTTTGAAATAAACAGAATTTTGCTCATTTTATAACCTCCTTCGGTGCTTTTTCAGCCTCCACTTTTAGCTCGGCAAGTTCTGTATTTGTATAAACATTTTCCCTTTTCAATACCGTCGCTATAGTCTTGAAAATAATCTTTATATCAAGCCAAACAGAAACATTGTGGGCGTACCAAGCATCATACAATCTTTTCTCCCTTACGCCCAGATTGTTGCGGTAATAGGCTTGTGTATAGCCACTTATTCCGGGACGGACAAGCATTTTATCCTTTTCATCTTTCTCATATGTATCTTTGGATTCCACATCACCGGCGCGCGGGCCAATGAGGCTCATGTGTCCGAGGAGCACATTGAAACATTGGGGCAGTTCGTCGATACTTGTTTCGCGGAGAAGTCTGCCAATATGAGTTACCCGGTTGTCGCTCTGAGAATTGTATGTGCTTCCATCGTCATTTCGGAGGTCGGGGGAGTTTACTTTCATAGAACGGAATTTAAGCATATTAAATTCTTTAAAATCTTTTCCAAGTCGGCGGGACTTATAGAAAATCGGTCCGCCGTCCTCGGCTTTTATGGCTATTGATATCGGAATTGTTATCAGCAAAATAAAAGGGAGGATAACGATACAAATCAAAATATCGATAAGTCGTTTCAATACAATCTGATAGAACCCCTTATATTTTTCCTCTTGCTTACTGCTCTCGTAAAGTTTTTCAGCATTCGCCGTATCATCATGCTTGCCCATATCGCTCAACTCCATCTATCATAAAAATCGTTTTTTCTATCAGTTTCAATGCTTCTTCTGCCTTATGTACTGCTGTTTCAACATCGTCTGCCTTTGCAACGATATATCCGCAGCCGTCAAGGTTGGTATGGTACTCTCTTACCTCCTGACCAACCTCTAAATGATGGTATATTTCAACGCCGTATTCTTTTTCTATCTTTTCAAAGTCGGGAAGCTGTTTTACAACTCCGCCGCCGAAAGCGAGGAGTCGTGTTGCTACGGCACTATTCTTGCATGGCGTTAAATCAACCTCATCACCAACGGCATTGCGAATCATATTTGCCATATAATCAACGCCTGTTCCATATGGGATAATGCACGGCCCGATCATATTACCGCCCATTCTCGCACCGATGTCAATAATATGTATCTTTCCCTCGGCGGTAATGAGCATATCCATATTGACAGAGCCGAAGTTTATGTCAAGTGCTTTGATTGCACTTTTGACACATTGTTTTGCCCTTTCTTCAACTTCTCGGGGCAAGTCTGTCGGAATAGCGTGCCCAAGCTCGGCGTAATACGGAGGATTCGTCATCCACTTTCGCATAATACCAAGCACATTTACCTTTCCGTTTGCCACAAGCGTTTCCGCACCGTATTCTTTGCCGACAATAAAAGTTTCCACCTCGGCACGATGCGTAATCGATGCCGCAATTGCATTCTTGCAGGCATCGGCAAACTGCGATTTTTCATCGACACGGGTGGCACCTCTGCTCCCTGAACCATCGCAAGGTTTAACCATAACGGGAAATGACAACTTCTCGCAAAGAGTGTTTATGTCTGTATCTTTATCAATCTCATAAGCTTGCTCTGTATCATCAACCCTTGCCTCAAACAAACGCTTGCGCACCCTATACTTGTTCTTTATCAGCTTTGCGACCTCATAATCAAGTCCGCCAAGGTGCATTTCTCTTGCTATGTAGGCGGCAGTCAAAACACCGTAATCGGTTGCAGCTGTCAAAACACCATCGATATTTTCTTTTTGTGCATAGGCAAGACAAGCCTTTTCATCAACGATATTGATAACTTCGTACTTGTCTGCAAAGCGAAAACCAATCGCATTTGGATCGGCATCTACCGCCAATGTTTCGTATCCCATACTTTTTGCTTTCTTGATAACAAAACTCTGCAAAAAGCCTGCGCCGATAATCAGTATTTTCTTCATAAGTTCCTATATCTCTTTCCGCATTTTCAATTCTTTGTATTTCAAGGTTTCCGTTGCACCATAGACTGTATAGCCTCTGTGTTCATAAAAATTCTTCGCGTGTTCGGCTTTGTCATAAACTTCGCAAATAACCTCTGTGCAACTATTTTCTTTCGCTAAACGCTCAATCTCAGTTAAGCAATAAGTTCCAATACCTCCCTCCGCAAACTCGGGAGCAGTTGCCAATTTTTGAAACAGGAATGATTTGCTCTGTTTTTTGGTCTGAAAAGTTGCCACAGGCGCATTTTCTTTATATACCAAGTAAATATCGTTTTTCAAAGCACATAAGGCAATAACTGCCCAATTCTTGATGTGAGAATTGTCCCAATGGTGCAGATCATACCTCTTTGCCATATCCTTGCCGCACTCATACAAAATGTCGGATGCTCTTTTCAGTCCCGAAATATTAAACTTGTTCAACTTGCGTATCGAATACAATTATCACACCTCCGACTTGTTATACATACTCTTTCAGTATCTCAACATATTTCTCTATCACATATTCCACATCCTCATCAGTCAGACAAGTGTGGAGCGGCAGTGTGATTTCATTGGCAAAATGAGCATAAGCGCCGGGATAATCTTTAATATCAAATCCGAGGTTCTTATATGCCGTGTGCATCGGCAGCGGCTTATAGTGAACATTGCAGGCAACGCCCTGTTCCGCCATTTTTATGATAATCTCATTTCGCTGCTCCGATGTAATATCCGGAACACGGGTAATGTAGAGATGTCCCGAAGATTCGTGTTCGGTGTTGTAATGGTCAAGCGTTTCAACGCCGAGTGGCTTGAACGCGGTATCGTATCTGCCGATTATCTCTTTTCTTCTTGCAAGCATCTTTGGGTAGCGCTCAAGTTGCTTTAACCCAATTGCCGCAACTACATCTGTCATATTGCACTTATACCATGTGCCGACAATATCGTATTCCCATGCGCCCGGCTTGGTTTTAGCGAGAGCGTCTTTTGACTGACCGTGCAGACTGAGAAGCTGAACCTTATGATAAATGTCCTCGTTGCTGATACCGTCAATGGTGCGCCATGTCAGTGCTCCGCCTTCTGCTGTGGTAAGGTTTTTGACGGCATGAAAACTGAAACTTGAAAAATCGGCAATGCTGCCAATCATTCTCCCATGCTGCTTTGAGCCGAATGCGTGTGCTGCATCGGCACATATGGCAATCCTGCCGATTGCCTTCTGTATCTCGTTTGACGGCTTGAAAAATTGCTTTTTACGCTCGACAATTTCAAAAATGCGGTCGTAATCGCACGGCACACCGCCGAGATCGACAGGAATGATTGCTTTCGTCTTTTCGGTGATGGCAGCTTCCACAGCGTCATAATCCATTTCGAGACTGTCTTTCTGCGAATCAATCATGACGATTTTTGCACCGACATGATCTATGACAGATGCGGATGCGGTGTAAGTATATGCAGGGACTATAATTTCGTCCCCATGACCGATACCAAGCACACGCAGAGCCATCTCGGCGCAAGCTGTCTGCGAATTAAGGCAGACGCATTTTTCTGTGCCAATCCATTCTGCAATATTTTTTTCAAGCTGCTTCGTTCTCGGTCCGGTGGTAATCCAACCGGAACGGAGTGCTTCTGCAACTTCATTTATTTCCGCCTCCGAAATATCAGGAGGACTAAAGGGAATCATCCTTGTGCGTTCTGACATAATATTTTTACCTCTCTGCTCTCATTAACCTTCAGATATTAAATCAAAAGAAGCCCGGCTCAGCACAAAACTGCGCTTTATGCCCTTTTACCCATTCTTCATTCGGGTCATATTTCGTTCTTACGGTTTCAACGCCTTGTCACCACATTTGGGCACCGCAGCGGCGGAGCCCATCCAAAATTATATAGTCCGAATTTATTTCTGCGATTTTATTTTCACTCATATTCATCAGGCTTGCATATGTGAAAAAGCCGATGCTTTGAGGCACATATCCGCCTGTGGCTCTTTTTAAGTTTTCAAGCTGTATATCAAAAATATGCTCAGAAAGTGACAGCCAGCATATTTTTTATCGGGATTGTTCTCACACAGCTTAAAAGCAATAAATAATTTTTCTGTTCCGGTGGGGTGTATAACATCAGCCTTTTTCCTGTTTACAGCAAAAAGAGCACATTTTAATATGCGATTTTGTTATGGCTATATAAATTTATCTGCATACAAAACACCTCGTTTCGCTCCAACACGGCATAATGCGAATTATATTGTAAACATAAAAAAGCCCATATAAATAATACATAAATTATATCACTTTTTCAAAGAGTTGTCAATTATTTGCGCCCATTTCGTCAGTTTGTATAAATTCAAAATGCGGCAAACCGGACCAATGGCTTTCTCAAAAGATCGTTGGTCTAAATGTTGTGCGTATAAATTATTATAAATACCCGCCAAATTTGAGCGAGCGCTTTGTTTTTTGTACACATTTTCATTATTTTGCAACATAATTCATATTATGTTGGCATTTGGTTACCTTATCTGTATCTCCAAGATATTCTACCAGCTTTTTCGCATATTCGCTTGGCTCAAGCTCATTCAAATGAACAGGGTTGGCGTCATACCAGCCCATGTATTTCTGATAGACAGCCTTGACATTATGCTTCAATGTACCATAATATTGACGAGTGTACCAAACCTTTTCCGGTTTTTCCGGCAGCTCAATCATAGAGGCAATCTCCGTTGAGGTATACCCCTGATTGATATACCGAAGAGTCTGATCGTGGATATACTTATAAACTGCGGCGGTGTTGGTCAGATATTCGCCGACCACTTCTTTGCCCCAGTGCGGCCAGTTGTGTGATTGGAATACGACCTCAGCATCGGGGAAAAGCGTTTGTGCCTCAGTAATGTAACGCGCCCAACTGTTGGCGTCACGCACCTCAGCGCCGCGCAGTGTATAGAGATTATGCAAAGTACCGGTACAGTTTTCTGCCATCCAAAGAGCTTTCATATCGGGGAAATAAGTATTCATCTCAGCAGGTGATTCCGTTCCGGGTGTAAGCTGGAATACAGCTTTCACGCCATCAATTGTCGTTTCAGAAAACCGGTCAATACTTTGCTTTATTGCGCTTATTTGTCTTTTCGTGACAAAAAAACCACACACTCCACATGGGGTGTGGCAATGGAACATATCAACGGGCCTCTCTTGTCCCAGCTAACATAAATAGTTCTTGCAAACATATCAATCCGGCATCAAGTCACTTTTTTCAAGACTGCACCCCGAACATAGTAATACACAACAATTTATTGCTTGCTTTTTGCTGTAGTAACCGATGCAATAAGTTTTCTTCTTATAGTTCCACATTTTCTAAGCAGTGACTTGTATGTGATTTCATCAATCCTATTTTTACGATACAATATCTCCAACCAATATTCAGTTTCAAAACTTTCTTTTAATGCAATTTCTAATTTGTTTATAAAATCAGCTTTACTCTGAGCATATTTTGCTTCGTGAAGATTTGCTCCAATTGATGATGAACATCTTAACAATTGATTTACATACACAGAACAACCTTTGATGTTATCGCAAATGTCGGATATTTCTATTACAAAATTGATTGTTTCTTCTCTTAATATATTCTTGTTATTTTCCATAGTATAGTCTCCTTTGTCGATATACCCGCTATGCGTGTTCGATATATTTTGCTTTCGCCAAATTCGATATAACCTCGCTATGCTCGGTTTCGATATGATATAAATCTCGTTGCCGTCAGGCAACATATCGAGCCGCCAGGCATATAGAGTTCTAACAGAACATATCGAAAATCTCGCAAGAGATTTATATCGATGAGTGTTCTGTGCGACATAGTCGCACGACACACTCCACATGGGGTGTGGCAGGGAACATATCGACGGGCTGTACAATTTTTGTTTCATATCCGCCTTCCTTAAGATACGCCAAATCCCTTGCAAGGGTTGACGCCTTGCAGGAAACATATATGATTCTTTCGGGTTTAACTTTTACAACTGTATCGAGAAGTCTTCTGCCGCAGCCTTTTCTCGGCGGGTCAAGTATAACCGCATCCGGGCTCCCCTCATTTTCCACAAGCCTGTCCGCAAGATTTTCTGCCGCCCCCACATAATACCCGGCGTTAAAAATACCGTTTATCTTTGCATTTTCAACGGCATTTTCAATCGCCTCCGGCACAATTTCAATCCCTGCCAGCCGCTTTGCATTTCCCGCCGCATACTGACCGATTGTTCCTATTCCGCAATATAAATCCCAGACCGTCTTTTCCGACACATTGCCGAGAAATTTTTTTACCGTGTCGTAAAGCGTTTTCGTCTGTTTAGGGTTTACCTGGTAAAAGGAAAACGGCGAAATCTTAAATTTAAAATCCCCTATGTTGTCATACATAAAATCCTGCCCGTACAGAAGCTTCATTTCCTTCCCCAGAACAACATTGGTTTTATTCGGATTTATATTCTGCAAAATTCCCCATAGAGGAACCTCGCTCTTTCGGAGCATTTCAACCATTTCCGGGCAATGAGGAATTTCTTCGGTTTTCGTTACTATACAAACCAAGGTTTTTCCGCCGCCCTGCCTTGTGTAAACATTTCTTATAACTCCGCTGTGCGTTTTTTCATCATATCCCGCAACATTATATTCGCTCATAAAGGCTCTGACCGCTTTAAGAATCCTGACCGAGTCCTCATTTTGTATCAGGCAGTTTTCGGTCTTGACAATTCTATGGCTGTGCCTTGCATAAAGTCCCGCACCGTCGCCGCCTACCGGGAACTGTGCCTTATTTCGGTAAGCCGTCCTACAGCCGCCTATGACGGGAAGAACCTCTGCCTGAATTTTTCCTATTCTCTCAAGGCAATCCTTAATATGCTGCTGTTTATATTTAAGCTCCTCCTCATAAAGGGTGTTGCGGAAAGCACAGCCGCCGCACTGATAAAAATATTCGCAGTCAGCCTTCTGCCTGCTCTCGGAAGGCTTTAAAATTTCGATAAGCTTTCCCACCGAATAGCTCTTATAAACCTTTATAATGTGCGCGCGGACAGTTTCGCCCACCAGGGCGTAAGGCACAAAAACAGCAGCGCCTTCGAATCTGCCCACGCCGCTGCCTTCGTCCGTCATACCTGTTATCTCAATTTCAACTATATCGTTTTTCTTCATTTTAACCTCTAAAGCTCCACTCTGCCCTCAAGTGCTTTTGATAGAGTAACCTCATCTGCAAACTCAATTTCCCCTCCGACAGGTATGCCGTGGGCAATTCTTGTGACCTTAACCCCGAAGGGCTTTGCCAGCTTGGAAATGTACATCGCCGTCGTTTCGCCCTCAAGATTCGGGTTTGTCGCCATTATTATTTCTTTAACCTTACCCTCGGCAATCCTAACCATAAGCTCCTTAATTTTAATGTCATCCGGACCTATTCCGTCCATCGGCGAGATGGCGCCGTGCAGGACATGGTAAAGTCCCTTAAATTCGTTCGTCCTCTCCATTTGCATAACATCTTTCGGATTTTCGACAACACAAATTACGCTTTGGTCCCTTGCCGGATTTGCACAAATCGGGCAAAGCTCATCCTCGGAAAAATTCTGGCACTTGCTGCAATAACGGATTTTTGACTTTGCGTCAAGAATTGCACGGGCAAATTTATCCGTCTTTTCCTTTGGCAGATTTACCACATAATATGCCAGCCGCCGTGCGGTTTTACTGCCTATCCCCGGCAGCTTTTCAAACTCCTCGATTAAATTCTGAAGAGGTGTTACATAATAATCCATACTTGCCTCCGTTTATCTTAACCCCGTTCATTTTTATGTTTACAGTATAACACAGTTTTTTGCCTTTTTCAACACTTTATAAAATTTGTTATCCTAAGGCGGCGGTTCTTGGCTCCGCAAATCAGCCTTTTATAAAAATACAGCGCATAAAATTTTATTTTTGGGGAGAACATAATGTAAAACAAAAGAAAGGACAAGATTTATTATGGAAAAAGACATTCCCATTGGATTCGGCGAGGCTCTTATCGCCAATTCCGCCGCCATGGACCACTATCTCAGACTTCCGAAACAAAAGCAGGAGGAAATTATAAACGGCACGCAGAACATTCATTCCTCAAAAGAAATGCGGGCATATATTGAACGCATTATCAATATTGAGTAGGGACAATTTACAAATATGCGGCAATGGCAACAAAGCGCCGCGTATTTGTATTTACTGCGGCCCGGGCTTTAGCAATCGGCATTTCCTAAGGCAGTTTTTTGCGGCAAAATATTGTTGTTTTTTCCGCCTGCAAAGAGTTGTGCCGCCCCCCTGATTTCGGATGGACTTTGTGCGCTGTTTTACGGCTGTTTTCTCGGCTTTTCCGTCATTTATTGATTCTGCGGCTTTACGCAAAACGACGGGGCTGCAAAAAACAGCTTTCTGACAACACTAAACAAAATATCCCCGAAAACAGCTGAAATTCAGCTGTTTTCGGGGATATTTTCATTGGCTTTGGAAGCTGCTTTGTGCAAATTACTCTTTAAAAATCATTTCGCCGCAACCTCTTTGTTTTATAGGAAAAGCCACGCAGCTATCGGGGACACGCCCTAAACAGCAAAAAGCTTTGAACTGTTGTCCAAAGCTTTTAAACCGCAATGTTTTGACGGGAGTATGTATCTGCCCGGAATATATTTACATTACTGATGCTCCATAACGACATAATACACCCGTTTAAAATTATGTAATATGCACCGTCTTAGCTAGCGGAATTTTCAAATTCTTCCCACTTGAAAATCGCTTCGTTGGTAAAATTCAATGTATCACTTACAACGCTAAGAGGGAAATAGTCACTGAACATTGTTCCACCTTCTGCGCAAACCTTTTCCTCGGAAACAAACATTACCTTTTCAATTGTAGGTGTTTCATAAAGTTTTTTCATGAACACTTCACCCTTCCTCCTAATATCTATCATTGCGCACCGCAATATTAACAATTATAAATGATATACATATGTCCTGTGTATATCCGGCAAAACCTACCTCCATTTATTTCACATTAGTAGTATATCACAAATCAAATTAAATTTCAACCCCTTTTTTAAAAAAATTTTAATGAATTTTTCGACTTTTTATAGACAAAAAATACTTAATGTATTAAAATTGTATTATAAAATACAAATTAACATACTTAGGAGATACAGATTATGAAACAAAAGAGCGTCTTTGTCTGCACGGAATGCGGCAACAAATCCCCGAAATGGATGGGTAAATGCACCATGTGCGGAAGCTGGAATACCATGGAGGAGGAAATTATGACGCCCGAACCCCCTTCAAAGGGCGGCGGAATTTCTCTTGCGCCTGCGGCAGTTCCAAAAAAAATCAAGGATATTGACTCCTCCTGTGAAATCCGCACCTCCACCGGAATGAGTGAGTTTGACCGTGTTCTCGGAGGCGGACTTGTTAAGGGTTCCTTCGTCTTGGTGGGCGGCGACCCGGGAATCGGCAAATCAACTATACTTCTGCAAATATGCCGGCACCTCGGCAAAAGTGCAAGCATACTTTATGTTTCCGGCGAGGAATCCCCAAACCAGATAAAGCTCCGTGCCGAAAGGCTGAATATCACAACTGAAAATCTTAAAATTTATTCGGAAACAAATATGAATTACATAAAAAATGCAATTGCAAGCGAAAATCCCGACATTATTATCGTTGACTCGGTTCAGACAATGGTCAATCCCGAAATCGGTTCATCGCCCGGAAATGTTTCCCAGATAAAGGATGTTACCTCCTCCTTCATGCGAATCGCAAAGGATAACGGCATTTCGGTTTTTCTTGTGGGGCATGTTACAAAGGACGGCGCAATTGCCGGTCCGAAAATTCTTGAGCATATGGTCGATACGGTTTTGTACTTTGAGGGCGAAAGACAGCAGTCCTACCGCATACTTCGCGCTGTCAAAAACCGTTTTGGCTCCACAAACGAAATCGGCGTTTTCGAGATGGAATCCGACGGTCTTCATCAGGTGCCTAATCCGTCAGAGGCTCTTCTTTCCGGGCGTCCCGACAAGAACGCAGGTTCCTGCATCGTCTGCTCCATGGAAGGGACGCGCCCCGTTCTGGCTGAAATCCAGGCGCTTGTTTCCCCGACAAACTTCGGCAACCCCCGCAGAATGACCCAAGGTCCGGACCTAAACCGTGTTCTCATGCTCCTTGCGGTTATGGAAAAACAGTCCGGTCTGCATATTTCCTCTTATGACGCATATGTAAATATAGTGGGAGGGTTTCGTGTATCCGAAACCGCCTCCGATCTCGGAATTATTATGGCTCTTGCGTCAAGCTTTCGCTCAACCCCTTTGGACAAAGGCCTTGTCGCTATCGGTGAGGTCGGCTTAACCGGCGAAACACGCTCTGTCAGCTTCCTTGATGTGAGAATTTCAGAAGCGGAAAAAATGGGATTTACCACCTGCGTTATCCCCTACAACAGCTCAAAAAAGCTGCGCAGATTTGACAAAATTGAGGTTGTCCCCGTCCGCCATATCAGGGATGCAATTAACAAATTTTTATAAAATTGTTTGAAATTAGAAAATTTTGTGGTATAATAATAAATAAGGAAATGTTTTTACCATTTTATCATAACATTCCGCTTATGCGGTTTGGTATATAAATGTAAATACTTCTTCATGGCAAACAAATTGAAGGCATTAAAGGCAGCGGAACCGCTTACCGTCTGCACGAACGAAAAGGAGTTGATACATTTGTTTGAAATAGGGGATCGGGTCATGTATCCTCTGCATGGCGCAGGAGTTATTATCGGTACCGAAGAGAAGGAAATTTTAGGCGAGGTTCGCAAATATTTCGTTCTTGAGGTTGCAAAGAAAAACATCAGAGTTCTTCTCCCTGTCGATAATATAGAACACACGGGAATCAGGAACATCATATCGGAAAAAGAGGCTGACCGTGCAATTGAATACTTTGCAGATGTTCAGGAAGACGGCAACGATAACTGGAATAAGCGCTACCGAGAGAATGTTGATAAGCTTAAATCAGGCAAAATTGAGGATGTCGTCTATGTTGTGAAAACCCTTCTTTTAAGGGATAAGCGCAAATCCTTGTCCAATGCGGAGCGAAAGATACTGAGCAACGCCAAAAGCGTGCTTTTATCAGAGCTTGAAACGGCAAAAAATATGAGCAGTGAGGAAATTGAAGCGCTGCTCGGTATTTAAAAAGGAACTGTTATGGAAAATCTTACTTGCGCCGCAGTTATCGTTGCGGCAGGAAACAGCTCAAGAATGAAAAATCTCGGCAACAAGCAGTTTATTTCCGTTTGCGGCGTCCCGGTCTTAATCCGCACCGTAAACGCTTTTGCCGCCGCCCGTCAGATTGACGGGATTATTGTGGTTGTTCACCGCGACCATGTTTCCGAGGTTTTGGAGCTTATAAAAAAATATAACTGTCAAAAAATCTCTGCCGTTGTCTGCGGCGGAAAAACGCGGCAGGAATCGGTTTTAAAAGGTCTTGCACAGCTTGAAGGTTCGGGCTTTGCCGCCATTCATGACGGCGCACGGCCTTTTATTGCGCCCGAAAAGATTGACGAGGCAGTGCTCTTTGCAAAGGAACACGGCAGCGCTGTTCTCGGCGTTCCGCTTAAGGATACAGTCAAGGTTGTTGACGAAACCGAGCATATAATTTCAACACCCGACCGCGCCAGCCTCCGCATGATTCAGACGCCGCAGATTTTTAAAACAGAGCTTTTGAAAAGGGCATATCAAAAGGCGGATTCCGACAAATTCTGCGGCACGGACGACTGTTCTCTTGTGGAACGGCTCGGCGAAACCGTACATTATATATACGGCGACTACAACAATATAAAAATAACAACGCCTGAGGATATTCCCGTGGCGGAGGCAATATGCAAAGGAGAAAAACGGACCATGAAGGTTGGATTCGGCTATGATGTTCACGCTTTAAAAAAGGGTCGGAGGCTCATTTTGGGCGGCGTTGAAATCCCCCATACGGAGGGGCTTGACGGTCATTCCGACGCCGATGTTTTAATCCACGCCCTAATGGACGCTTTGCTGGGTGCAGCATCCCTCGGCGACATCGGCAAGCTTTTCCCCGACAGTGACGGCAGCTTTAAGGATATAGACAGCCGCATACTCTTAAGAAGAGTTGTAAAGATTCTTAAGAAAAACGGTTATAATGTGAATAATATCGACATTACCGTTGCGGCTCAGGCTCCAAAGCTCGCCCCTTACATAGAAGAAATGCGTAAAAATCTGAGTGAGGATTTGGATGTTCCTTTATCTTCGGTGTCCGTAAAAGCGACAACAACGGAGCATTTGGGCTTTGAGGGACGAAAAGAAGGAATTTCCGCCTATGCAATTTGTTCTATATTGTAAAAAACAAAGAAAACGGGAGAAAATTCAACCTAAATCCCGATAACCATTTGTAATCAAGTATAATCGGATTTGATATTTACTGTATAGTTATGTAAAATATACCATGTTAGCACTCAACAACTTGGAGTGCTAACACAGAATAGTTTTTAACATCTTTTTTAATTTAAGGAGGTTTTTTATTATGAACATTAAACCATTGGCAGACAGAGTTGTTATCAAAATGGTAGAAACCGAGGAAACCACAAAGAGCGGTATCGTTCTTCCCGGCTCCGCAAAGGAAAAGCCCCAGGTTGCTGAGGTAGTCGCAGTCGGCCCTGGCGGCGTTGTTGACGGCAAAGAGGTTGTTATGGAGCTTAAGGTCGGCGACAGAGTTCTCATGAGCAAATATGCAGGCACGGAAGTTAAGCTTGACGGCACGGAATATACCATTCTTCGTCAGAGCGACATTCTTGCAAAAATTGAAGGTTAATTGATTTTTTTAGGAGGTTATTATTATGGCTAAACAGATTTTATTCGGAGAAGAAGCAAGACACGCCCTCCAAAACGGCGTTGACCGTCTTGCTGATACAGTTAAGGTTACACTGGGTCCGAAAGGCAGAAATGTTGTTCTGGACAAAAAATACGGCGCACCGCTTATAACAAACGACGGTGTTACAATCGCAAAAGAGGTTGAGCTTGAGGATCCCTTTGAAAATATGGGTGCACAGCTTGTTCGTGAGGTCGCAACCAAAACAAACGATGTAGCGGGCGACGGCACAACAACCGCAACTCTCCTTGCACAGGCTCTCGTTCGCGAGGGGCTTAAGAATGTTACCGCAGGCGCAAATCCCATGATTCTCAAAAAGGGCATTTCCGCCGCTGTGGACGCCGCTGTTGCCGAGGTTGTCAAGAACAGCAAGCAGATAAGCGGCAAAGAGGATATTGCAAGAGTTGCGTCCGTTTCCTCTGCTGACGAATTTGTCGGCAATTTGATTGCAGACGCAATGGATAAGGTTTCAAGCGACGGCGTTATAACCGTTGAAGAATCCAAAACAGCCGAAACATATTCTGAGGTTGTTGAGGGTATGCAGTTTGACCGCGGCTATATCACGCCCTACATGGTTACCGACACAGACAAAATGGAGGCCGTTATCGATGACGCTTACATTTTGATTACGGATAAGAAAATTTCAAATATTCAGGAAATTCTTCCTCTCCTTGAGCAGATTGTTCAATCCGGCAAGAAACTCATTATAATCGCTGAGGACATTGAGGGCGAAGCGCTTTCAACCCTTATTGTCAACAAGCTCAGAGGAACCTTTACCTGCGTTGGCGTTAAGGCTCCGGGCTTTGGTGACAGAAGAAAGGAAATGCTTCAGGATATAGCCATTTTAACCGGCGGCACGGTTATCTCCGAGGAAATCGGTCTTGAGCTTAAGGACACAACCATCGACCAGCTCGGCAGAGCAAGACAGGTTAAGGTTCTTAAAGAAAACACAATCATCGTTGACGGCGCAGGCGACAAGAGTGCGATTGCCGCTCGCGTTAAGCAGATAAGAACACAGATTGAAGAAACAACCTCTGAGTTTGATAAAGAAAAGCTTCAGGAAAGACTTGCAAAGCTTTCCGGCGGTGTTGCGGTTATCAAGGTTGGCGCTGCAACCGAGGTTGAGATGAAAGAAAAGAAGCTCAGAATCGAGGACGCTCTCGCAGCTACAAAGGCAGCTGTTGAGGAGGGTATCGTTGCAGGCGGCGGCACAGCATTTATTAACGCTATACCCGCTGTTGAGGCTCTTATGAACACCCTTGACGGTGACGAAAGAACAGGTGCAAAGATTGTTCTCCGCGCTCTTGAAGAACCCGTTCGTCAGATTGCATTTAACGCAGGAATCGAAGGCTCCGTTATTGTTGATAAGATTAAGCAAAGCCCTGTAGGCGTTGGTTTCAATGCACTCACTGAGGACTATATGGATATGCTTAAAAACGGTATTGTTGACCCGACAAAGGTTACAAGATCGGCTCTCCAAAACGCATCATCGGTTGCTGCAATGGTTCTCACAACAGAAAGTGTTGTAGCCGATAAGCCTGACCCGCAGGCAGACGCAGCAGCGGCTGCCGCTATGGCAAATGCGGGCGGCGGAATGTATTAAACCGACTAAGCAAGACCAATCTCTTCAAAAGCGGCATAAATCTGCCGCTATTTACACACAACACAAAAACGCCGTACATTGTACGGTGTTTTTGTGTGTGCGGCGGTTGGGAAATTTTTCTCTTTTTTGTATTGCAAAATCAGTTTTGATGTGGTATTATATCCTTGAAGTGAAAGAAAGGAGAAATAATTAAAACCGCCCCTTTCGGATGGTTTTAATTATGCGTGATAATTATGAATCCAAAAATGCAAAGTCCTTATACCGTCGAAAATTTCAAACTTAAGGACGACACAATTGTTTTCCGCGATATACGAAAGGAGCCCTTTGAAATTTTCGGTTTTTATGATGTGGAAAACCGCAATGATTATATAAGAGTGCCAAACGAGGTTGCAGAAAAATGTCAGGCAGCCCCGGGCGAACCTTCTCTCTATACCAGATACAGAAGAACCTCAGGCGGCAGAATCCGTTTCAAAACAGATTCCGACTGCCTCGCAATCCGCGTTAAGCTTCCGAATCTTACTCCATACCCCTTTGCAACTCCCATTATGAATTACGGCTTTGATTTTTACATACGCAAAAACGGCAAAGAAGTTCTCGGCGGAATTTTTAATCCGCCCTCTGATATTGTTGACGAATACGACGGATGTGTCAACCTCCGCGACCGTTCCGAAAAGGAAATTACGATAAATTTTCCGCTTTTTAACGAGGTTTCCTCCGTTGAAATCGGGTTAAGACAAGGTGCGTCCCTTGACCGCCACACGCCGTACACAATTCAAAAACCCGTGGTTTTTTACGGCTCTTCAATAACCCACGGAATGAGTGCTTCCCGTCCGGGGCTTAGTTACTAAAATATCCTTTCCCGAAAATTCGATATGAACTACACAAACCTCGGCTTCGGCGGGTCATGCAAGGCGGAGCAAGCTATTGTGGATTATATTGCGAGTCTTGAAATGAGTGCGTTTGTCTGTGACTACGACCATAACGCCCCCAACCCGGAGTATCTTTTGGAAACCCACAAGAATGTCTACGAAACCGTCAGAACGGCGCAGCCCGACCTTCCCATAATTTTGGTCACAAAGCCCGATTTCCATTTTGAAAGATTTGACGAAGCAAGGCGCCGCGCAATTATTATGGACACCTACTCATACGGAATCAAAAACGGGGACAAGAATCTTTATTTTGTTGACGGCGCGGCATTTTTTGCCGGTACGGAGCGTTGCGACTGCACCATGGAAAACTGCCATCCCAATGACCTTGGCCTTTCACTGATGGCAAAAAATATCGGCGACACCCTCGCATATGTTTTAAAAGTATAATGCAAAAGGGGCATTGAAAAATGCACAGACCACGCAAAGCATAAAAAACGCCATAATATAACTGTTTTTTAAAATACAAAAATCAAAAATGAAACCAAAACCTAGGTGGAAATTCGTTATATAACGAATTTCAATTACAAATGCTTTGCGTTTTGAACAAACTTCGCCTCTCGCAGTATCCATATACGGCCTTTGGACTCAGTTTGGTAGGTCAGCACTATTTTGCGTCCACCCCAAGGGAGCTGCCGCATTTTGCGACAGCTCCTTCAATATTTTCACGGCAAAAACGAATTTTAAACGCCCCTCTTTTTCGTATCAGGCTGAGTTTCAAGCATATGCTTCCAATATTTTTTCGGCATCATGGTTCTTTGGCATTTAGGATTTTTTCTTTCCTTTATATTGACGCTGTCCACAAACTGCCTCCAAAGCTTTTGATATTCCTCCTCGTCATGGCTGATTTCAGGGATATTTTCAAGGGGCAGCTCCGTTAAGATTATATCGCCGTTATAAGCTGCGGACAGTCCTCTTTTAACATCCTTTATGACAAACGGCATAAGCGGAAAACGGTCGGCAAAGTGGTGCGCAAGAATTTCCAATATATTGCAGCATGGCTCAATTTCACTATACATAATCCCGCCCTCAAGCTCCCGAAAACGCAGAAATCCCTTTAACTTGTCCGCCTCATGAGTTGCTCGGTATGACCCCTTTTCAACCGCCAGAACGCTGTCATTTTTAAGCAGATTCAAAACATTTTTCTTGTATTCAAAGCTAAGGCGGATAAAATTAAATACGCTCGTATAAATATCCTCCAGATCTGACATAAATGCCGTATAGGCAAGGTAATACGCCCGCCATGAAGCGGTTTTTATTATGCCCTTGCGGACGCGCTCCGCCTCGGCCGGGTTGGTTTTGATATTTACAAATTCCACTGTGAAATCGCCCTGAAGATTATTTTCGGAGCAAACCCTCTCCGGAACGATTTTATCGCTGTAGCTGCGGAAAATACAGCTTAAAAGTCCGTCGAATGTTTCGTCAAATGTGAAAACTACCGCCATTAAAATTCCCCCGTCAAGCTCTTTATAGTCTCCGTTTTCGGCGGAAGAAGAGCCGGATTGTCAAACATAGACAGTTGATTGACATTCTTCTTAAAATCAGGCTTTTGCGCCGCCAAAAATTTCAGATTTTCTTCTATATTATATTGGTTCACCTTCATGTTTTCAAAATACTTCCCGTTACACACTATGAAAAATCTCGCCCGCTTTAAAACGACTCCCATTTTCTTAAGCCGGTCGAAATCAATGCCGCCGCAGCGCCTTGCCCGCACAATCCTTTTTGCTGACCTGACGCCTATCCCCGGGACGCGGAGCAGCATTTCATAATCCGCACTATTTATTTCGACAGGAAAAAACTGCGGATTTCTCACCGCCCATGAACATTTCGGGTCAAGCTGCTCATCAAAATTCTGATTTTTGTCATCAAGCAGTTCCCCTGCCTTAAAGCCGTAGAATCTCAGCAGCCAGTCCGCCTGATACAGCCTGTGTTCACGCAGAAGCGGCGGTTTTGCATTTGGCAGCATAAGAGCATTTCCAACGGGAATATATGCCGAAAAGAACACCCGCTTTAAATTGAATTTTTTGTAAAGCCCCTCCGTAAGAGCCATAATCTGCCTGTCCGTTTCGGGAGTTGCGCCCACAATCATCTGCGTACTTTGCCCGGCAGGTGCAAACCTCGGTGCGGATTTATAGAGGGCAAGTTCATTTTTATTTTGAACAATCCCGCTTGAAATTTCTCCCATAGGCGCAAGAATCGAGGTCTTTGTTTTGTCCGGTGCAAGAAGCTTAAGGCTCTTCTCGCTGGGCAGTTCGATATTTACGCTGATTCTGTCGCACAAAGCGCCAAGCCGCCTTATCAGAATCGGGTCTGCCCCCGGAATTGCCTTTGCGTGGATATACCCGTGAAATTTATATTTATTCCGAAGCAGGGAAAGCGCTCTTATCATAAGCTCCGTTGTGCGGTCGGCATCTTTTATCACCGCCGAGCTTAAAAACAGCCCCTCAATGTAGTTACGCTTATAAAAGTTCATGGTAAGCTCCGCAATCTCCTCCGGGGTGAAGGTAGCCCTCTCCACATCGTTTGAGGTGCGGTTTACGCAATACTGACAGTCGAAAACACACATATTAGACATAAGAATTTTCAGCAGAGAAACACATCTGCCGTCCCCTGTGAAGGTGTGGCAAATTCCGGATGACTGAGCACTTCCGAAGCCGCCGCCGTCCTTAATTGCCGCCTTTTTGCCGCTGCGGTCCGCTCCGCTTGAGGTGCAGGCAACATCATACTTTGCCGAATCCGCCAGAATCCGCAGTTTATCCATTACTTCCATTGCCTCCGCCTCCTTCTTTGTATGGCTTTTGCAAAGTTCCCGTTTTTCGGGGTTCTTTCAAAATTATCTCAACCGCACATCATACTCATTTAACCGTTTCCCGCATTTGCGGCTTTAAATATATTCTACACCACATTGCAATATTTTGCAACGGGTTTTTCATTGACAGAAAATATTTATTGTGCTATCATTATAATAATCGCAAACTTTTGCCGGGAGGTGAAAATATGAATATTGATATGCCCGTTCAGATTGAAGAAGCTCTTATCGCCCTTGAGGAAAGCGGCTTTGAGGCATACATCGTCGGCGGCTGCGTCCGCGACAGCGTTATGGGCAGAACACCTGCGGACTGGGATATTACCACCTCCGCTCTCCCCGATGAAATTTGCGCAGTCTTTAAAAAACATAAAACCGTTTTGACAGGCGCAAAGCATGGCACAGTCACGGTAATTATTGACCGTCTTCATATCGAAATAACGACCTTCCGTATAGAAGGGGAATACAGTGACAATCGCCGCCCCGACAGCGTTGTCTTTACAAAAAGTCTTAAAGAGGATTTGTCGCGCAGGGATTTTACCGTTAACGCTCTTGCTTACAACCCGAAAACAGGAATTATTGACTACTTCGGCGGGCTCAGTGATATTCAGAATATGACGCTTCGCTGTGTCGGCGACCCTGACAAGCGGTTTGCTGAGGACGCTCTGCGCATTATGCGCGGAATCCGCTTCGCTTCGGTTCTTTCGCTGACTATGGACGAAAGCACTCACCTGGCAATCCATAAAAATTGCAATTTGCTCAAGAACATTTCTGCCGAGCGTATTGCGGCGGAATTTAACAAGCTTTTACTCGGCGATTATGTTGAGAAAATTCTTCACGAATACAAGGATGTTATCGCGGTTTTTATTCCCGAAATCGTCCCGACATTTGACTTTGACCAGCGGAATTTTCATCACATATACGATGTTTGGGGACATATTGTTTGCTCAATTGCAGCGGCGCCGAAGCTTATATATGTCCGCCTTGCAATGTTTTTTCACGATATTGCAAAGCCGCAGTGTCTTAAATTTGACAGCCGGGGCATCGGTCACTTTGCGGGACACCCAAAAATGGGGAAGGAAATATGTCAAACAGTTTTAAAGCGGCTCAAATATGACAACACAACCATAAAAATTGTTTCATTCCTGATTTTGTACCATGACACACAGATATTCCCTGATAAAAAGTCCGTTAAAACATGGCTTTTGAATTACGGGATTGCGCCGGTCCGCCTTTTGCTGGAGGCAAAAATTGCGGACAATCTTGCCAAAAACCGAAGCTTTCCGCAGCGGCTTATCGAGGCGAAGGAATGCCGTGCGGTGATGCGAAAAATTATAAAAAACGGTGAGTGCTTATCTCTCAGTCAGCTTGCCGTAAACGGCAATGACCTGATTGAAGCAGGCTTTGCGGGGGATGCCCGCCTGGGGGCAATTTTAAAAAGCCTGCTGAAGGCAGTAATTGAGGGAAAATGCGAAAACACGAAAACCGCCTTAATGAAACTGGCAGAAACTTACAGATAAAGACCCTGATTAACGCCCTGTCAATATAGGCAAAACAGGATTTTGCATTTCCGACAGGCGGCGGCCGCACAATTTATTGATATATACAGTATAAAATCCCGATGAAAATTCAGCGGGATTTTTATACTGAGTTTTTTAATTTTTAGTACATTTCTTTTAAAACACCGTTTTCATCACAGAAAATTTTCGTCCGATGGATATAGACCTCATCAAACTCGCCCATGCCAAGAGCTTCCTCCAGCTTGTTTATCATTATTTCGGGCTTTATGTTCATTACTCCTCCTGCCGCAAGAATTACACGCATATTTATTTCATTTCCGCTGATTTCGTCTATTCTTGCGCTTTTTATATATTCCGCAAGATTAACCTCTTTTTCGCCCTTTTTAGTCTTTTTTATAACCGGTATTTCCTTTTGCGCATAAAATTCTTCAACCTTATCCCTTTCAAAGGCGCAGGGTGCGATTATGCGGATTTTGTATTCTGCGGAAACAATATCCGCCGCATTGCAGTTAAGCTCGCCAACCTTCAGAATCCTTATGTCCGGCGGAAGGGAACGATTCAGCTTTTCCATAATTTCATCATTGGACGCCGTTTCCTCAAAATCCACATCAACAAATTCTGTTTCGCCGGTTACTCCAATGGGCAATGGGAGCGCAAATGTTATAATCTGATGGGGATTAAAGCCCTGCGTATACCTTACCGGCAGTTCCGCCCTCGTTATTGCTCTTGTGAATGCCCTGAGCAGGTCAAGGTGGGAAATATACTTTCCCATCCCCGTTTTTGAAAATTTAAGCCTTCTTTTGCTCAAAGCAAACACCTCCTTTAAACGACGCCGCTCCGCAGCCACTGCATTTTTGACGGCAATCCGGGGTTGTTTTTTCCTCGTAAGCCCTGTCATGCTCACGCATAATAAAATCCTTATTTACCCCTGTATCAATATGGTCCCAGGGAAGAACCTCATCATGTCCGATTTTGCGGTATGCATAAAATTCGGGGTTTATATTATTTTCCTTAAATGCCGCCATCCACTTATCAAAATCGAAATATTCGCTCCAGCCGTCAAATCTGCACCCCGACTTAACCGCCGTTTCAACCACATCGCACAGCCTTCTGTCACCCTTTGCAAATATCGCTTCAAGATAGCTGACCTGGCTCTGATGCCAGTTATATACGATTTTTCGGGATTTTATCTGCTCCTTTAAAAACTGCTGCTTGCGTATAAGCTCCTCCATTCTGTTCTGCGGCTCCCACTGGAATGGCGTAAAAGGTTTAGGAACAAAAGAGGATGTGCTTATTGTTATGCTGACATTTCTGCCCTTTCGCTCCTCTTTGGGGATTTCATAAAACACATCTATGACCTTTTGGGCAAGCTCCGCAATCGCCGCAACATCCTCATCCGTTTCGGTGGGCAGCCCTATCATAAAATACAGCTTTATCCTGTCATAGCCGCCCCTAAAAGCAATCCCGGCGGTCCGGAGCAAATCCTCCTCCCTCACATTCTTGTTGATTACATCGCGCAGCCTCTGCGACCCGGCCTCAGGGGCAAAGGTAAGTCCGCTCCTTTTGACCGTCTGCACCTTTTCCATCAGCTCCATGGAGAAGTTATCCACACGAAGGGACGGAAGCGAAAGGTTTATGCGCTTGTGAGCGGTAATTTCCAATAAATTATCCACCAATGTTTGAAGCTCTGTATAGTCACTGGTGCTAAGGGAAGAAATTGTCATCTCCTCATACCCCGTGTGCTTTATGCAGGAGTCCGCCACAGCCGTCAGTTTTTCCACCGACCTCTCTCTTACAGGCCGGTAAAGATAGCCTGCCTGGCAGAAGCGGCAGCCTCTTATGCAGCCCCTGAAAATTTCAAGCATAATTCTGTCGTGTATAACATCCATAAACGGAACAACGATTTTTTCGGGAATATAGCAGTTGTCAAGGTCAAGGATTATCCGCTTTCGCACCTTTTCGGGAACTCCTGCCCGGTTTGGCTTTACCGACTTAATTGTTTGGTCGTCGTTATATGTAACATCATAAAATGAGGGGACATAAATTCCCTCAATTTTTGCAATCTCTTCAAGATAGGTATTTCTGTCGTCGGAAGTGCCTCTCCACTTTTTGTATACATCCATTATCTCATTGTTTATTTCCTCGCCCTCGCCTAAAATAAAAAAATCTATGAAATCTGCGATTGGCTCGCCGTTATAGGCGCAGGGTCCCCCTGCACATACAAAGGGGTCCGTTATTTTTCTGTCCCTCGTCCTAAGCGGAATATTCGCCATATCCAGCATATTAACAACATTGCTGTAGCTCATTTCATACTGGAGGGTGAAACCTACCATATCAAACTCGGCTATGGGCGTGTGACTTTCCATTGACAAAAGCGGAATACCGTTTTCACGCATTAAGTCCTCCATATCAGGCCAAGGCGCAAAAACCCTCTCGCAGAATGTGTCCTTTCTTTCGTTCAGCATATGATACAGAATTTTTATACCCAGGTGGGACATTCCCACCTCATAAACATCGGGGAAGCAAAAGGCAAAGGTCATCATGCCCTCCGTCACCTCTTTATGTACGCTGTTATATTCATTTCCCGTATATCTGGCAGGCTTTTGCACCTTTTTAAGAAGTTTTTCAAATTTTGCTTCGTATATACTCATTCATCTTCTCCGTTCCAAAGTTTTAACATAGTATATGATACACTAAATTCTCCGATTTTTCAAGCATAAATATGAAAAACGGAAAATATACTTGTACAAAAAGTACATTTGGCAAAGGCGTCTTATGTGCCCTCATAAGCCGCAAAATAAATTTACGGGGCAGAAAGGCAGATAAATATGACGCAGGAAGTCCGCTCCCGTTCCCGCTCAAGAAAGCCGCAGCAAAAGCAAACCGGATTTGTTCCCGGGCTTATCAATCTCCTGACTAAACAATGTATTTTTGCCGCTATGATTTTTGCCGCACTTTATTATGTAAAAAATGCAAATCTTCCGTTTTCGGAAACGGTTTCTTCGTTTATTAAAAACGCCGTGGGCTATAACCTGACCCTCGACGCTTTCATTGCGTTTGTTTCGGGGATTTTTGTCTGATGAAAAAATTTCTTCATGTCAATTTAGGCAAAATCGACCTTGATTTATTATTTATCCCTACGGTGATATTCGCCGTCTGTATGGGCTATTTTGAAATGTTTGCCATTTCGTTTTTGTCAATACTGATTCATGAATGCTCCCATATTGCTGCGGCAAGATTTATGGGAGTGGGAATATCAAAACTGGAAATTCACCCTTTCGGAGTTTCCGCCATGCTCAAAGACGGCTATATAAACAACTCCGAAAAGGAATTTTTTATCGCCTTTGCAGGTCCTTTTACGAGCATATTCATTGCCGTAACAGCTTTGATTTTCCCGATTTATGAGGCGGACTATGTTTTTATGATAAACATTTGTATCTGCACAATCAATCTTCTCCCCGCCCTGCCCTTAGACGGCGGAAGAATGGTAAAATCCATGCTGACCTCTCAAATGGGAATTATCCGCGCTTACGCAATTTCCCAAAAAAGCGGAAAAATTCTTCTTTCCCTTTTTATTCCTTTTTCGGTTTTTGTCTTGGCTGTTACAAGGTTTAACTTCACCTATGTTTTAATTTCCGCCTTCCTTTTGGGAAATATATACAGCGAGCAGCGAAGCATTACCATGGTTACGGTTCGGGAAATTATGGGCAGCTCCAAAAAGGTCGGCGCAATGAAAAAAACCAGGATATTTACCGCCTCAAGGGGCGAATCGGCAAGGAAAATCCTTAGGTTTATTTCCTACGACTATTATATCGTTGTAAACATTTTTGAAAACGGCAAAATAATCGCCTCCCTCAGCGAAACCGAAATTCTTGACGGGCTTCTCGCCCTCGGAATATCCGCAACCTACGGCGATGTCTTACAAAGAACTTAAATGTCAACTTTTTATATTAAATAGGTTGACAATTTTAATTTTATATGGTATGATAGGTGCAAATAACAAAGGCGAGGCTGAATATGAAAGTTAAGGATAAGGTTCTTGAATATCTTATAAACAGCGGCGGCAGCGTTTCGGGGGAGGAAATGGCAAAAAGTCTCGGAGTTTCCCGGAATGCGGTCTGGAAGAGCATTAAAGCCCTGCAAAGTGACGGCTACGACATTTGCGGGGTAAACAACAAGGGCTACATATTGAAAAACGATAACGATATTTTGTCCGGTCAGGCGATAAAAAAGAGGCTTGAAAGCTCGCTTATGGGCAGAGAGCTTATTGTTCTTTATGAAACGGCGTCCACAAATAACTACGCCAAAGAGCTTGCGGCAAAGGGTGCGGCAGAGGGCACTGCGGTTATTGCAAGAACTCAGACGGGCGGAAAAGGCAGGCTCGGTCGGTCATTCTTTTCTCCCGCGGACAAGGGGGTTTACATTTCGGTTATTCTGCGTCCCGGATGTACTGCCGAAAGCAATATTTTGATAACCTCAATGGCCGCAGTCGCCGCAGCAAGAGCAATTGAAAAGGTCTGCGGCGGCGAGGTCCGGATAAAATGGGTTAACGATCTTTATATGAACGGTAAAAAAATTTGCGGAATACTTACGGAAGCTCTGCTTGATTTTGAAAGCGGAATCCCGGAATATATAGTCCTCGGAATAGGGGTTAATGTAAAGAAAACCGAATTTCCCGGCGAACTTAAAAGCATAGCCTCCTCTTTGGAAAACGAAACCGGGGAGAGCATTTCCAAAGCGGAGGTTGCCGCACAAATTCTGAATGAGCTGGACAAGCTTTATAAAAATTTTGAAAGCGGCGGCTTCCTTGAGGAAAGCCGAAGCCGCTCCAATGTTATAGGCAAAGACATAAATATACTGAAAGGAAGCGAAAAATACCGGGCAAAAGCTGTGGGAATCGACAATCGAGGCGGTCTTATTGTCGACTGCGGCGGGGCTCGCTCAGTTTTATACTCGGGAGAAGTCAGCGTTAGGGTGATTGAAAATGAAGGTTAAAAACATTACACAAACAGCAATAATGGCGGCAATAATCTGTGTTGCCGCTCCGTTTTCCGTATCTGTCGGTCCGATTCCCATATCCCTTGCAACCTTTGCGGTTTATATCGCCGGGGCAGCTCTGGGGTGCCGAAAGGGGAGCATTGCCGTTATTATTTACATACTTCTCGGCTGCGTCGGGCTTCCCGTATTTTCCGGCTTTGAGGGCGGACTTCAGAAAATTGCGGGAGTTACCGGCGGATACATAATCGGTTATATTCCCTGTGCATATATTATCGGCTTAATTACAAATAAATGGGATAAAATTTTAAGTTATCCCGCCGCCATGGTGCTCGGAACGGCTGTTTGTTATATTGTGGGAACGGCATGGTTTATGTTTCAGACGAAAATGTCTCTCGCCGCCGCACTTTTGGTTTGCGTTGTTCCATTTCTTATAGGCGACGCCGTTAAAATCGCCGCCGCATCAATTGTTTCGGTTCAGATTAAAAAGAAAATCCGAATATAGCGGGGCAGCTTTTTGGGAGAAAGCATCAAAAGGGAGTGCCGCGAAATGATTTTGTTTCGCCGCACTCCCTTTATTATTTATTAAGACTGATATTACACAAAAAACTGAAACGCACAAAAAGCCGCATAAACGCACAGAAGGATTATTCCCTGAGCACGGGAGAGCTTTCCTCTTATAAGTGCGGGAATCGTCATGAATGCCATAACGAAAAACATAACGGGTATATCAACTGCAAGAGATGCATTCATTCCTGCAACCGTCTTGCTTGCCGGGATTGAAAAAGGACTTAAAACCACCGAAACGCCGCTTACAAACACAAGATTGAAAAGATTTGCTCCCACGATATTGCCCAGCGACAGTGCGCCATGGCCCTTAACAAGAGATGTTATGGCTGTTACAAGCTCCGGAAGCGATGTTCCGAGAGCAACGAAGGTCAGCGCAATAACCGATTCGGGTACGCCGAGAGCCTCAGCAATCAGGGTTCCGTTATCCACAAGAAGCTTGGCCCCGATTGCAATAAGCGCCGCCCCCACAATAAGAAATATTATATCTTTCACGGATGAGCCGCCGTTGTCCTTTTTTTCTTGCTCGGCTTTTGGTGTTTTCTTCGCCTGTGCAACCGTCATAACCATATAAACAACAAAGATTGCAAGCAAAACTATGCCGACTGCCCTGCTGAAATATCCTGTTGTATAGGCAATTACAGAATAAAAAACCGCCGCAATAAAGAAAAATATCACCGGAATTTTAAAGGTTTTTCTGTCTACCTTTGAAGGAGCAATCGCAAATGTCAGCGCCGAGATAAGAGCCGTATTGCAGATTATCGAGCCAATTGCGTTTCCGTAGGCAATCTCGCCGTGACCGATTACCGCTGAGGTTGCCGAAACCATTACCTCAGGAAGGGTTGTTCCGATTGAAACCACGGTTGCGCCGATTAAAATTTCGGGGATATGGAACCGGTGGGCAATACCCGTTGCCCCGTCAACAAACCAGTCGCCCCCCTTTATGAGCAATATAAGCCCCACAATGAACAATAAAACAGAAACTGCCATTTGTATACCCTCCTTAAATAATACCTGTTATAAAAATTTCAAGTCCTATAATAATCAAAATAATACCGCCGAAAGCTTCCGCTTTATTATTGAATGTTGCCCCGAATTTTTTCCCGATAATCACTCCGCCGAGAGAAATCAGGAAGGTTACGACAGCAACCGTCAAAGCACAAACAACGGCATGAAGCAGGTCATATTCCGCTATGGCAAACCCAACGGACAACGCGTCAATTGAGGTCGCAATACCCTGAACTATAAGGGCGGCAATCCCGACCCTTACTCCTTCGCTTTCATCATTTTTGTTTTTCAACCCGCCGCAAAGCATTTTGCCGCCGATATACAAAAGAAGTATCAGTGCAATCCACGGTATAAATTTTTCAAACGCCTTAAAATAGTTTACAACAGTATTTACGCAAACCCAGCCTATCATTGGCATTACCGCCTGAAATATACCGAAAACCCCTGCAATTGCGCACATTTTCCCGCTTCGCATTTTCGGCTCGCTCAGCCCGTTTGCAACCGATACGGAAAAGGCGTCCATTGCCAGCCCCGCACCAAGCAGAATACTATTGATAAAGAATAAAATGCTCCAGTCCATTTTCTTTTTTCCTCCCCCCCCAATCATAACAAAGCGCCTCCGGCGGGCAGAGAAAAATAACACTTTGTTCTTACCCGAGTGCGATTTGTAATATCACAAAAAATTTCGCACGGGCAATCATTTTCTTTTTTCTTATATAGGAAATGAGCAATTCCCTATAAATTAAAAATAACCCAAATACAGCAATGCCATACTTGGGTTTAATTCTAAATAAACAGACTCCATGTACAGCAAATGTTATACATGAGTCTCGCAATTTGAAACAAGCCAGACCGACAGGCCGGGAATGTTGACTTGTTACGCTTTTGCGCTTGCTACTCCCTCATTAGGATAGGAATATATTATCATATCTGTTTTAATTTGTCAAGAAAAAAATATTAAATTATGCATTTCCCCTGTAGGTTTGTCAATGATGTATTACATTCCGGCAAATTTTAAGTCTGAGGCGGACTTGACATTTTGTCACTTTTGCGTTAGAATCTCTGTGTGGATATATCTGCCGCCTTTATCGGCTGTTAAATAAGGTATAAAAAGCCATTCGGGCAAGCTTTTCCTTTAGCCGCATTTGGGCAAAAGTATTGCATTTTTCCCTAATTTAAAGAATTTCCCGCACATATCGAGAAATTTTACCGGGGCGTGCAGTTATATGCTATAATTCATTTCAAAAGAGGTCTTTTTTTATGGCAAAAAAGCAATTTAAAACAGAGTCAAAAAAGATGCTGGATATGATGATTAACTCCATCTATACCCATAAGGAAATTTTCCTTCGTGAGCTTATTTCAAATGCCAGCGACGCAATTGACAAGCGATATTTCCTTTCGCTTACCAATCCCGATGCCGGACTCAAAAAATCCGACTATGCGATTATCCTTAAAACCGATAAGGAAAACCGCACAATCACGGTTCGGGATAACGGCTGCGGTATGACCGAGGACGAGCTTGAAAAAAATCTGGGAACAATCGCAAAAAGCGGCTCCTTTGACTTCAAGCATGACAATGAAAAAACAAAGGATGTGGATATTATCGGACAGTTCGGAGTAGGTTTTTATTCCGCCTTTATGGTAGGCGATAAAATTACCGTTAAAAGCCGCTCCGTAAATGGCGATAAGGCTTTCGTATGGGAATCAACCGGCGCTGACGGTTACTCTGTTTCCGAATGTGATTTTGAAACTGTAGGTTCGGAAATCACAATTCACCTGAAAGAGGATACCGAAAGTGAAAAATACAGCGAATTTCTTGAAGCCTTCCGCATCGAAGAATTGGTCAAAAAGTATTCCGATTATATACGCTATCCCATTAAAATGGATGTTGAAACCAGCCGCAAAAAGGAGGGCACGGAAAACGAATACGAAACCGTTGTGGAAAACAAAACCCTCAACAGCATGGTTCCCATCTGGCACAGACCCCAGAGCAAGGTCAGCGATGAGGAATACAAAAATTTCTACTGCGAAAAATTCTTTGATTATCAATCTCCCGCAAAGGTTATCAGAACCAAGTCCGAGGGTACGGTCAGCTATGAGGCATTGCTCTTCATTCCTCAGAAAGCGCCCTTTGACTACTACACGAAGAATTTTGAAAAGGGCTTGCAGCTCTATTCAAACGGTGTTATGATTATGGAGAAGTGTCCTGACCTCCTGCCTGATTATTTCAGCTTTGTGAAGGGGCTTGTGGACAGCGAGGATTTCACATTGAACATATCCCGTGAAACTCTCCAGCACGACCATCAGCTTAAAATTATCGCAAAAAATATTACCAAAAAAATCAAGAATGAGCTTGAAAAGATGATGGAAAAAGACAGGGAAAACTACGAAAAATTCTTTGACGAATTTGGGATTCAGCTTAAATACGGAGTATATGCCGACTACGGCAAGGACAAGGATGTGCTTAAGGATTTGCTTCTGTTCCACACCTCTGCCGAGGATAACTATGTATCTCTTAAGACATACACAGAGCGCATGAAAGACGGTCAAAAGGACATATATTATGCCTGCGGTGAAACAACGGATAAAATCGATATGCTGCCCCAGGTCGGTGCGGTAAAAGCCAAGGGCTTCGAGGTGCTCTATCTGACCGATGATATTGACGAGTTTGTACTTATGACCCTTATGAACTACGCAGACAAGAAATTCACAAATGTCTGCGCCGATAATTTGGACATTTCAACCGAAGAGGAGAAAAATGCGCTTAAAGAGGAAAATGAAAAATCCGAGGAGCTGCTTAAGTTTATGAAAGACAGCCTGGATGGGGCCGTTACAAGTGTTAAATTCACCAACACCCTCGGCAGTCATCCCGTCTGCCTCTCTACAGAGGGCGGAATTTCTACTGAAATGGAAAAGGTTTTAAGCAAAATGCCCGGAAACGGATTTGCGCCTAAAGCGGAAATCGTGCTTGAAATAAATATGGAACACAGTATTGCAAATACGCTCAAAAGCCTATACGAAAGCGATAAAGATAAAATTAAAGAGTATTCAAAGATTCTTTACACAATGGCAAGACTTATCAGCGGACTTCCCGTTGAGAACCCGACAGAGCTTTCCAATATGGTCTGCAATCTCATGTAATGCCGCTGATATAGCTTTTGCGCAGGAAAATAAAATTTTACATCTTAGATACTGTGAGAAAAAGTCTCCGTAAAACATTGTCAAAGCGGAGAGCCGCAGAAAAGCATTAGTCTTTTCTGCGGCTCTCACTGTTCCGAAAAATGAATTTCTGTTTATTCGTGTAATGCAGAGTTCATTTTTCGGAAATATATTCTCTCTTTTTTGTTTTAGTGTTTTAAATAAAACTTTATTTAAAACACTAAAACCGGGCAGATTGCCCGGTTTCTATATGTATTCATTTTATTAGTCCAATCTTACAATATTGCTTATATGCCGAAGAACATTTTTAATACACAAAACAACCTCAGCTACAATAAGAATCAAAGCAATATCGCTTTTTATGCTCTTTAAAAAAGTAAGAATCCCCCCAGCTCCGCCGCTCTCCATCGCCGCTGATATAAGGGAAATCAAAAAGCCTATATTGAAGCTGCACACAAAGCTGCCGAAAACCACAAGTAAAATTACGCCAAGATAATTTGCGCTTTTCATTCTGCTAATCACTTTTTTCGTTCTTTCGTGCAATTTTTTCTTTGTTTTATTGCAAATAATAATTGAAATTACCAGCACAACAATGCCCAAAATTTCAAGCAGCACAACCCCGTTTTCCACTAATGTAAACAATGATATTAAACTTGACATAAAATCCACCTTGATATTTCTTTATTGCTTATTTTTGATTTTATCATATATATGGCGAAAAGTCAATACAACCATAATCTTTTTACTCAATAAACTGTAGGTTTACAATAGATGTGTTACATTCCGGCATATTTTATTACGGGTAAACTCATAACAAAATATATATGTAGCTTTTAATTTATGTTCATAATTTATTCATATTTTGTTTACAGGTTGTTAAATTATACCAAATTTTGCAATATGCTCCGTCTTTTTTAAGGTAAATCTTCAGAATTTCAAAAAAAATTTATCAATTTTTCCAAAACCGATTGACTTTTTTGGCATTTACGGTATAATATTTATTGTTAACAATTTGTTAACAATTTTGAAGATTTTAACGGTGAGGTTGAAAATATGAAGCTCTTGTTGCCTTATTTATCAAATATAAACTCTATAATAGGGACGATTTTTACGATTTTTTATCTGTATCAGTTTCTTTTTATTGCAATTCCCTTCCTGAAAAAAACCAAGGATAAAAATGCGCGGAAAATGTGCAGATATGCGGTTATGATTTCTGCAAGAAATGAAGAAACCGTTATCGGCAATCTCATTGAAAGTATAAATAATCAGACATATCCGTCAGAGCTAATTGATGTTTTTGTTGTTGCAGACAACTGCACGGATAATACCGCAAAGGTTGCCCGCAAAGCGGGTGCAACAGTATTTGAAAGATTTAACGATATGCTGGTCGGCAAGGGCTATGCACTTGATTTTCTTCTCGAAAAAATCGGATATGATAAAGAAACTTGTCCTTACGACGGTTTTTTCGTTTTTGATGCGGACAATGTTTTAAATAAACACTATATTGAGGAAATGAACAAAACCTTCTCAAACGGCAGCAGAATTGTTACCGGTTACCGTAATTCGAAAAATTATGGTACTAACTGGATTTCCGCAGGTTATGCACTCTGGTTCATAAGGGAATCGAAATTTCTTAATAATTCCCGCGACCTTTGCCATACAAGCTGCGCAATAGGCGGGACCGGTTTTCTTGTTCACCGCGATGTACTTTTAAAAAGCAACGGCTGGAAGTTCTTCTTCCTGACCGAGGATATTCAGTTTACGGTTCACAATATTTTACAAGGCGAAACCATTGCATTTTGCGAAAAGGCAATGCTATACGACGAACAGCCCACAACATTTAAACAATCATGGAAACAGCGTATGCGCTGGGCAAAAGGATTTCTGCAGGTTGCAAAAAAGTACAACGGCAAACTAATCGCCGGGAGCTTTACCAAAAGCTTTGCCTGCTATGATATGCTTGTTACCGTCGGTCTTGCTTACATTCTGACATTCCTCGGGATTTTAGGAAATGTCCTGTTCCTTGCAGGTTCTTTGATTTCCCGTGACCCTCGCTTCATTATTATGGCGCTGAAAAGTATAGGTTCGGCAATTTTCATACCCTATGTTATGCTTTTCTTTGTAGGCGGAATTACGACAATTACCGAATGGAAGCGCATTTTATGCACAACGCCGAAAAAGATACTTTATATGTTTACATTCCCGATTTTTATGATGACATATATACCGATTTCAATTGCCGCCCTCTTTAAGCATGTTGAATGGGAGCCCATAAGACACACCGTTTCAAAGTCGGTGGAAGACCTGGAAAAATCCAAATAAAACCGATTTTATAATTCTTGCATATTAAAAAAGGGCTGCGGCAGAATAATTTCAGAAGAGCGATTTGCCCAAAATAGTTTTTTACCAATGAAACAATCCCCGGAAACAGTTTGAGCTTAGCTGTTTTCGGGGATTGTTTTGTTTTAGTGCGCCAAAAAATGTTGCACCGGGTCATAAAGCTATCTGCACGGGATGCACGGGATTGACCCCAATTCGGCAGAAAACTGTTTTCCGCTGAATTTTTCGCCGCACAATTATATTAGCCGAGTTTCTTTTCCAACTCATCCATGCTGTCAACGATTTCCTTTGGAAGTCTGTCGCCGAACTGGGCGAAGAATTCTCTCTGCTGCTTAACTTCGTCCTTCCAAACATCGTTATCAATTGAAAGAAGCTCTGTAAGCGTCGCATCGTCAATATCCAGCCCCTCAAGGTCAAGGTCTTCCTTTTTGGGAACAAAGCCGATAGGAGTTTCCACAGCGTCAACCTTACCGTCGCAACGATCCAAAATCCAGTTGAGAACACGCATATTATCGCCGAATCCCGGCCACATGAAGTTGCCGTCGTCGTCAAGTCTGAACCAGTTGACATTGAATATTTTAGGCTGGTTTGTAATCTTCTTGCCCATATCATACCAATGCTGGAAATAGTCCGCCATATTATATCCGACAAACGGACGCATAGCCATAGGATCGCGTCTTACAACACCTACTGCACCGGCTGCTGCCGCAGTTGTTTCAGAAGCCATTGTTGCGCCTACAAATACGCCGTGATTCCAGTCATGCGCCTGATATACCAGCGGAGCAGTCTTTGCCCTTCTTCCTCCGAATACGATAGCGGAAATCGGAACGCCCTGGGGATTTTCAAACTCGGGAGAAATACAGGGGCAGTTGATTGCCGGAGCTGTAAATCTTGAGTTCGGGTGAGCAAGCTTCTTGCCCTCTGCGGCATATTCCTTGCCGTTGCACTTGTTTCCAAGCCAATCCGTTGCGTTTTCGGGCGGATTCTTATCTAAGCCTTCCCACCAAACAGTCATATCGTCATTATTTATAGCAACATTTGTAAATATTGTATTCTTCTTTGTTGACTGAAGCGCATTGAAGTTTGTTTTTTCGCTTGTTCCGGGTGCAACTCCGAAAAAGCCTGCTTCAGGGTTAACAGCGTAAAGTCTGCCGTCCTCGCCCACTCTGAGCCATGCAATGTCATCTCCTACCGTCCATACCTTATAGCCCTTAGCCTTAAGCCCCTCCGGCGGAATAAGCATAGCAAGGTTCGTCTTGCCGCAGGCAGACGGGAACGCCGCACAAATATACTTAACCTCGCCCTGAGGATTTTCAAGACCCAGTATAAGCATATGCTCTGCCATCCAGCCTTCGTTTTTACCCAGATAGGAAGCGATTCTCAGTGCAAAGCACTTCTTGCCGAGAAGAACATTGCCGCCGTATGCGGAGTTGATTGACCAAATTGTGTCATCCTGCGGGAAGTGAACGATATATCTCTCATCCGGATTAACATCCTTCTTCGCATGAAGGCACTTTATAAAATCACCGTCGCCGAGAGCGTCAAGAACAGGCTGTCCTATTCTTGTCATAATATTCATATTAAGAACAACATAGATACTGTCTGTGAGCTCAACTCCAATCTTGGAGAAAGGTGAACCTACGGGACCCATGGAATAAGGGATAACATACATTGTTCTGCCCTTCATTGAACCCGTATAGAGCTTTGTGAGCTTTGCATACATTTCCTTCGGGTCCATCCAGTTGTTAATCGGACCTGCCTCCTCCTCGGTGGGAGTACAGATAAATGTTCTGTCCTCAACACGGGCAACATCGTTTTCGGCAGTTCTGTGATAATAGCAGCCCGGAAGCTTTTCCTGGTTGAGCTTAATCATTTCTCCCGTTGCAACAGCTTCTTCCCGAAGAGCTTCAAGCTGAGCTTCTTCGCCGCTGATCCATACAACCTCGTCCGGCTGACACATTTTCACCATTTCGTCAAGCCATGACAAAACCTTTTTATTTTCCGTCATATCTAATACCTCCTTAATTTTATACCAATTAAAAAATATTATATCACACTGTTTTTAGAATTGCAATGCTTTTCCCTACGAAAAAAAGGAATTTTTTTCATTATTTATATATATTTTTGCCATATATTTTATCATATATGTTTATATTTTGTCGCATATAAGCTCATATTGTCCGTCGGAAGTATCTTTATTTTGCTTTTTTACCTTAAAATTTACAGAAAGTCCTGAATTTTTCAAAAAGTTTGCAAAAACTATTGAATTTTTACATATATGGTGCTATAATTTATTTATTGAGTCAAAATTCATGCTGTATGATGTCTGCAGGAAAAAGCTATGGCTTCCCGACGGAGTAACACTCTCAGGGGCTCGTTTTGAGCAGGGACCGTGGACGGACAGCGCTCTGGAGAACTCTTAATTGAGTGCCGAAGGTGCAAAGGCGGCAAGACATAAAGGGTATCGACCTGTGTCTGCGCCCAATCTCTCAGGCAAAAGGACGGAGGAATATATTTGGTTTCAGAAATATTTCGCGGCATTTCTTCAGAGTTAAACTTTTGATTTCAAAGGTTTGGCTCTTATTTTATTTTAAGGGGTGTTATTAAAATGGATTTCTTGGAAAATCTGAACACAGCCATCAATAACTTCGTTTGGGGGTATGGGCTTTATCTTCTTCTCGGCGTCGGAGTTTTGATGACAATTGTTACAAAGGTATTTCAGGTCACTCATGTCGGTCACTGGTTTTCCCAGACAATCGGAAGCATAGGTAAAAAACATGTTTCCGGTCACACAAAGGGCAAATCAATATCCCAGTTTCAGGCTCTTTGCACCGCACTTGCGGCAACAATAGGCGTCGGTAATATTGCCGGCGTTGCGGCTGCCATTGCGGGCGGCGGTCCGGGCGCTGTTTTCTGGATGTGGCTTGCCGCTTTCTTCGGAATGATGACTAATTACTCTGAAAATGTTCTGGGCATTTACTACAGGCGCAAAAACGAGGACGGCGAATGGTCGGGCGGTGCTATGTATTATCTTCGGGACGGTCTCGGAAAATTCAAGGGCTGCAAAGGTATCGGCACGGTTCTTGCGGCTTTGTTTGCTGTTTTCTGCATTCTGGCGTCCTTTGGTATCGGCAATATGGGTCAGGTCAACAAAATCGTTGTTAACTTCACCTCTGCTTTTAATCTTCCCGCACTTTCAGGTCATGTTCTTTACGGAAACATAACCTTATATCATCTTGTAATCGGCATTTTGCTGGTTATTCTCGGCGGGGTTATCATTATCGGCGGACTGAAAAGAATTGCCAACTTTGCGGAAAAGGTTGTTCCGTTCATGGTTGTACTTTTCGTACTCGGAAGTCTTATTGTTATAATCAAAAACGCGGCTCATATAGGCCCCGCCTTTGTCGCAATCTTTAAGAGCGCATTTACCGGCAAGGCGGCTTGGGGCGGAGTTACCGGCCTTGCAGTAAAGCAAATAGTTGTTCAGGGCTGTAAGAGAGGCGTATTCTCAAATGAGGCAGGTCTTGGTTCCTCCGTTATGGTTCACTCAAACTCAAATGTCAAGGAACCTGTTAAGCAGGGTATGTGGGGCATTTTTGAAGTGTTTGCCGACACATGGATTGTCTGCACAATGACGGCTCTCGTAATCCTCACTTCCGGGGTTATCGACATCAATACCGGTATTCTTGCGGCAGGTACGGCAGGAGACGCAACTTTGGTTGCAAAAGCTTTCCACTCCGTTTTCGGCGGAATCGGCGAAAAGTTCATTGCACTTGCAATTTTGCTCTTTGCCTTTACAACAGTTCTCGGATGGTCACACTACGGTTCAAAGGCTGTTGAATATCTCGGCGGCAAGAAAGCCGTTAAGGTATATAAGGTGATATTCGTTCTTATGATTATGTCCGGCGCACTTCTTACCTCCTCGCTGGCTTGGGATATTTCCGATACCTTCAACGGTCTTATGATGGTGCCCAACCTTATCGGCGTTATTGCACTTTCCGGGCTTGTTATGAAGATTACAAAAAATTATGTTGACAGAAAAATAAAGGGCAAAAAGATTGAACCTATGCTTTCCGCTTTCCCTGATATTCAGGCAGAGCAAATTAAGCGTATGGAAGAAGACGGCGAACTGTAAATAACAGTCGGAAAATCCGAAAATTTTACAAATTGCTCTGTGGAAGTCACTCATTTCAAGGGCAGCTCAATTAAATCGGATTATTTTCATTTAATTTTCACATAAACGCAAACATCCTGAAAGCAAAATGCTTTCAGGATGTTTGTGTTTATGGCAATATTGACTATTTTATAAAATTCAAAAGGCTCATAGGGTAATATATCTGCAAAAATTTTCATTATTTAAAAATGGGGTCAGCGCAAAATGCACAGACCACGCAAAGCATAAAAAACGCCATAATATAACTGTTTTTTAAAATACAAAAATCAAAAATGAAACCAAAACCTAGGTGGAAATTCGTTATATAACGAATTTCAATTACAA
>JAEDLZ010000093.1 GCA_016303265.1 Clostridiales bacterium | reverse complement strand
CAACATCCATATATTCCGAACTGAACTGGGTAGCACAAGTACCCAACCCGTTTAATCCGAGACTGTATTCATAGTTGCTGCCCGAATTATTTTTGTATTTGCCGCCGGCATACATCTCGCAAAAAACCAATTCCCAGTTATAGCGTTCTTCTCTTTTATTATAATCGACCGGGATTCCCCGTCCCATATCCTCAATCTCTATGGATTTGTCCATAAATCGGGTAACCTTTATTATTTTTCCGTAGCCTTCTCTCGCCTCGTCAATGGAGTTTGACAATATTTCAAACATAGAATGCTCGCAGCCCTCGATTCCGTCCGAACCGAAAATAACCGCCGGACGCTTTCTTACTTTATCTGCGCCTTTAAGCATTTCTATACTGTCATTTCCATAACTTTCTTTAGCACACATCGAGAAAATACCTCCGTTTTGTCAATATACTATATATAGTATATTATGGCAAATTTGAGCCACAATGTCAAGAAATTTTTTTATATTCCATGCCCCGTACTTGCTTTTATATGCAATTTGTGTTAGTATTTAGGTTAAAGGGGCGAAAAAAGCCCCGAAATCACGGAAGGAAAGCGTTATGTTTGATATGCGAAGCTGCCGGATATGTCCCCGGAACTGCGGCGTCGACCGCACCAAAGCTGTCGGCTTCTGCCGGGCAGGAGATAAAGTTAAAATTGCCCGGGCAGCGCTCCACTTTTGGGAAGAACCTCCCATAAGCGGAGAAAAAGGCAGCGGCACGGTGTTTTTCAGTAACTGCAATCTGCACTGCGTATATTGCCAGAACCATAAAATCAGTTTTGAGGGCAGCGGCAGGGAAATTTCGACCGACCATTTGGGCGAAATCTTTCTCCACTTGCAAAATCTCGGCGCACACAATATAAATCTCGTTACGCCGACGCCATATCTGCCGCTTATTATTGAGGCTCTTGACAAGGTAAAGGGCAAGCTCCTTATTCCCGTTGTTTATAACTGCGGCGGATACGAAAAGCCTGAAATTATAAAACGCATTGATAATTACATGGATATTTATCTCACGGATTTCAAATACTATGATAAAAATTCGGCAAAAAAATATTCCCTCGCAGAGGATTATCCCGATTTTGCCGCAGCGTCTCTTGAAGAAATGATAAGAACAAAGGGGAAACCGAAAATCGAAAACAAAATCATGAAAAGCGGCGTTATACTGCGCCATTTGGTTCTTCCGGGGCATCGCAGAGAGAGTATAAAGCTTCTTGCTTTTCTTAAAGAAAATTTCGGCACGGATAAATTTATTCTGAGCCTTATGTCCCAATATTTTCCGCCGCAGAATTTGTCGGATTTTCCCGAAATCAACCGCAAAATTACATCCTTTGAATATGACAGTGTTGTTTCCGCCGCGGCGGATATGGGCTTTGAAAAATGCTATACTCAGGCAAAAGACAGCGCCGACGAACGCTATGTCCCGGACTTTGATTTTTAGAGCTTTTCCGGCAAGCACTTATACGGGTACGCACCGTCCTTGCCGCTGTGCGGCATTGCAAAGGTTTAAAAGTCATGTACCTTGGTATTGACTTGCCGGTCAAAAAATGTTAGAATATGACTGTTAAAAATTAAGAAAAGAGGAAAGTATTATGAGTGATTGCACACACGATTGTTCAAGCTGCAGCGAAAACTGCGGTGAAAGGCAGGACCCGCAGAGTTTTTTAGAGAGCCCTAACCCTCTCAGCAATATAAAAAAGGTTATCGGCGTTGTCAGCGGTAAGGGCGGCGTCGGCAAATCCCTTGTCACCTCGCTCCTGGCGGCGGAAATGTCCAAAAGGGGTAAGGCAGTGTCCGTACTTGATGCCGATATAACAGGTCCTTCCATCCCTAAAATTTTCGGAGTATGTGACAAGGCAAGCGGCTCCGAGCAGGGTATTTATCCCGTTGAAACCGAATCGGGCATCAAGCTTATGTCCATCAATCTGCTTTTAGAGGACGATACCGCCCCAGTTGTCTGGAGGGGGCCCGTTATCGGCGGCGCCGTAAAGCAGTTCTGGACAGATGTTATCTGGGGCGATGTTGACTATATGTTTGTCGATATGCCTCCCGGCACAGGTGATGTTCCGCTTACGGTTTTTCAGTCCATTCCCGTTGACGGCATAATTATCGTAACCTCTCCCCAGGAGCTGGTATCCATGATTGTGGAAAAGGCTGTTAATATGGCGAAAATGATGAATATTCCGATTATCGGTCTTGTGGAGAATATGAGTTGGGTCAACTGTCCCGACTGCGGAAAGCAGATTAAAATTTTCGGCGAGAGCAAAACCGCAGAAACCGCCGAAAAATTCAACCTGCCCCTTCTTGCTCAGATTCCCTTTGATGCAAAACTTGCCTCCCTTTGCGACAAGGGCGCAATAGAGGATATCGAGGATAATCCGCTTAAAAATGCAGCAGATATGCTTAAATAATTTTACAGCCGGAGTAAACTTAAAATTTCCATGCCGCAAATAAACAGGGCGCACTGCTTGGCAGTGCGCCCTGTTGCGTTATATATAAAAATTAGAAATATTTTCATATGATATTTGCCGATAAAAAGCAAAAAGTCAATATTGTGCAAAAAGTGAGCAATTATTTTATTGAAGTTTTTTGTCAATCTGCTATAATTATCGTATAAATTTGATATAAGGAGAACAGCATTATGAAATTAGGTGTTATGAATCCCGTTTTAAACGAATACAAATTTGAGGACGCTCTCAAATATCTGCACAGTCTCGGCGTTGCCCAGATTGAAATAGGTGCCGGCGGCTTCCCGGGGAATAATCACTTAAAGCCCGAGGAGCTTATAGGAAAACCGGACAAAATCGCAGAATATAAAGAGCTTCTCAAAAAATACGAGCTTGAAATTTCAGCAATAAGCTGTCACGGCAATCCGCTTCACCCCAATAAAGCAATTGCCGAAAAATTTCACAATGAATTTAAAAATGCAATTCTTGCGGCGGAGGCTCTGGATGTACATACAATTATCGGATTTTCCGGCTGCCCCGGCGACTGTGAAGAATCTAAATACCCCAACTGGGTCACCTGTGCCTGGCCTGACGATTTCACCGAAATTCTGAAATGGCAGTGGGAAGAAAAGGTCATCCCTTACTGGAAAGACATGGCAAAATATGCAATGGAACACGGCATAACAAAAATTGCTTTTGAGATGCATCCCGGATTTGTGGTTTATAATCCCGAAACCCTGCTTAAGCTCCGCAGCGCCGTAGGTGACATTATCGGCGCCAACTTTGACCCGAGCCACCTTTTCTGGCAGGGAATCGAGCCTTGCGCAGCCATAAAATACCTTAAAGGTGCAATTTATCACTTCCACGCAAAGGACACCCTGATTGACGAGAGAAATACTGCCGTTAACGGTGTTCTTGACACAAAAAATTACGGCGATATTTTAAACCGTTCCTGGGTTTTCCGCACCGTTGGCTACGGTCACGGCAAGGAAGTCTGGAACAACATTATCAGCGCACTTAAGGCAACGGGCTATGACGGCGCAATAAGTATAGAACACGAGGACGGGCTCATGTCTCCGAACGAAGGTCTTGAAAAGGCTGTTTCATTCCTTAAGGATGTTCTTATTTACGAACAGGCAGGTGAAATGTGGTGGGCATAGCCAAAGAAAAATATAATCTCGGCATTATCGGCTTCGGCGGTATGGCGGGAAATCATTTAAAACAGCTCTCCAAAGGCAATACAAAAGTTTCGGTCAAGGGTGTTTTCGATATTGACGAAAGCCGTTTAAAAGCTGCCGAAGAAAAGGGACTTGTGGCTTACAAAAGCCGTGAGGAGCTTCTTTCTGACCCCGATATCGACATGGTTTTGGTTGCCGCAACAAACGAGGTTCACAAGGAGCTTGCCATTGCCGCGCTCAAAGCAGGCAAGCATGTGCTGTGCGAAAAGCCGGTTACCATAACCTCTGATGAGCTGGTTGAAATTATGAATGCTGCAAAAGAGTGCGGCAGGGTGTTCACCGTCGACCAGAACAGGCGCGTCAACAAGGATTTTGTCCTTATGCGCAGATGCGTTGAGGCAGGCAAAATTGGCAAGCCTTATGTTATAGAATCCCGCGTTGAAGGCTCCCGCGGCGTTCCCGCAGGCTGGCGTACAACCAAGGAAAAGGGCGGCGGCATGATGCTTGACTGGGGTGTTCACCTTATTGACCAGGTTATGTATATGATTCCTGAAAAGGTAACGAATGTTTTTTGCAAAATGTACTCGATACATTATCCCGAGGTTGACGACAACTTCCGCCTTACTATGACCTTTGAAAGCGGACTCACCGCTCATATTGAAGTTTCCACCAACAATTTTATCTCTCACCCGAGATGGTATGTTTTAGGAACGGACGGAACTCTTCAGATTGATGATTGGTCCTGCCGCGGCCGCATTGTCCGCTGTCTTGACAGGCAGGATAAGTGGGCTCAGGAAATTGCCGAGGTAAAGGCAGGTCCAACCAAAACAATGGCGCCGAGAAATCCTGAAACCGTTGAAACAATAGAGCTTTCCGAGCCTACGGATGTTATCGATAATTTGGATGTGGTTTATAATCAGTTTGTTGACGCAATAGAAGGCAAGGCAGAGCTCACCATCAAGCCCGAGCAGACCCTTCGTGTTGTTAAGGTTATGGAGGCTTGCTTTAAGTCTGACGAAACAAATCAGGCTTTAAATGTTGAAATATAAGCAAATTGAGCTATTATCCGCCCGACCTTGCAAGAGCATTAAGCGATGCCGTCAAGGCGGCAAAGATTCGCTTTTTGGCCTTGCGCCTTCCGTTCTTGAAAATGCAAGCATACGGGAGTCTTTATGACGGGTTTTGTTTAATTTTTGACGGGATTATATTTTCCCGGCAGCAATGTTAAATGATGCGGCTTTTTCATTTATATAATAATTTGGTAGTGTAAAGTAAAAATGAAAGAATAGTATAATGATTTCACAAAATATCGCA
>JAEDLZ010000092.1 GCA_016303265.1 Clostridiales bacterium | reverse complement strand
TGCTTTTGGCGTTTAGTGCTGTTATCGGAGCGGCGGACGACGTTATCGCTACCGATCCGAACTGGGAGATCAAAGCATCGAGCGAAATGGCCGGCGCTCAGAGCATTAAAAGCGCGTTCGATGGAGAGGTTAATACGATATGGCATACAAAGTTCACCGCAGAGGGCAGTCAGATTACCTCGCACGATGAGCCTCCCTTCACGATTGACGTTAAATTCGGCAAGGAAATGACTGTTGCCGGTTGGTGCTACACGCCCAGAAACGGTAACGGAACGGGCATAATTCAGGAATATAACATCTATTCTTCATCGGACGGCAAGAAGTTTGAGAAGATCTATTCGGGCACTTTCGACATCGACTATAAAGTCGACGCAACGCGCAGCCCCGTGAGCGCATTCTGGGGCGAAAAGAAGATGAAGGCGTTAAGAATCGAGATCACCAAGAGCGTCGGAAATTACGGCTCGGCAGCGGAGATTGAGTTCTATTCAAAGGGCACGAGTTCGGCGGCTTCCGGAACAACCGGAACGAAGCCGGCTGACGAAAAAAAGGAGGACAAGCAGGAAGCAAGCACAAGCTCAGCTTCCGACGGAACACCCTTCTTAAGCAGAACGGGCTGGAAGGTTGAAATTAACTCTTATATGGGAGAAAAATTCAGCATTGAAAAAGTGCTTGACGGCAATGTTGCAACGTATTGGCATTCGAAGTATACGATTGAAGACGGAAAGGTTGCAGGACACGACGAACCTCCGTATAATCTTGTTGTCACACTTCCGTCGGTTGTCGAAACCTCCGGCATTGTGCTCACACCCAGAACGGACTCAATAAACGGAAGGTTCTTCGGCGGAAACATTTATGTGTCGGACACCGATGACGGAGAGTGGTTCCTTCTTAAGGAACAGGCGAACTTCAGGCGTGACGGTAAACCGCATGAGATGTTTTTCAATATGAACCTTAAGATAAAGCGCGTTTGGGTTGAGGTCACATCGACTCACGGAGGATTCGGAAGCCTTGCGGAGTTTAATCTTATGCAGAAAAATGACAAGCTTAAGGCAGGAACTTATGAAGAATTCAAGGTTGCAGACGCAGCGAATACAATATATGAAATCGACCGCGAAGGAATGACAGCAGAGTCATCCGCACCCAACTGGCAGACAACAGAAAAGCTTTTTGACGGCGGAAATTACTCCTTCTGGCAGACAGAGGCTGTTAAAGAGAGCGACTGGCCCATTGTTTTAACCGTTGACCTTAAGAATGTGTATAAGCTTAAGGAGATACATGTACAGCCGAGGAATACGGCGGATCACCACGGAGCATGGCTCAAGCTCTCCGTAAAAGGAAGCGTTGACGGCAGTGATTGGGTTGAGCTCAAAAGCGGACTTACCTATGAAGATGACCTTGCCGACAGAATAATAAGATTTGACGAGGAAAAGGCGGTAAGATACGTAGAATTCTGCATTGAAAACGCCGTTGCGTCAAGAGCATCTGCGGCAGAGATCACCTTCTGGGAGACGAAGGCGGCAAAGGAGGAGCGCGAAGCCGCAAACAAAGTGACATACACCTTAAAGATCGGCTCTAATAAGATTACAACGGAAAAAGCGGGCACGAAGACCGAAAAGGAAATCGACGTTGCACCGTTTATCGTGAACGGATCTACAATGATTCCCCTTCGCGGACTGTTGGAGGAAATGGGCGCAGAGATCGGCTGGAACGGACAGAACAAGACCGTAACCGTCAATAACGGTATAAACGTTATAACGCTCCAGATCTGGAACTACAACGTTTCGGTTACGAACACGAAATACGGAGACGTTGTGTACTCGCTCCTGAATCCGCCCATTATAAGCGATTCGAGAACTTTCATCCCGATAAGATTTGTTTCAGAGCAGCTCGGCTATAATGTTTCCTGGGACGGAGAGACCCAGACCGTTACAATTACAAAATGATTAAATAAGACATTTATTACTGCGCCCTCTGAAAAAGTTAAATATTTAACTTTTTTCAGAGGGCGCAAATTTTATCAAAACAAGAAATCGGACTGTAAAGACTTTTGCGGCGAGGAAGGTAATATAATGAAACGACCAGATGAAACGACCGGCTATACACGGGATAAGTTTTTCCCGAATGCCCGGGAAGTTATGAATGAGAATACACATTACGAGTTGGCGGTGAATGTGAAGGACGCTGACGGTAATTTTTATGAAGATTGCAGCATACATGACGGCACCTATGATATAGACGCGATTTTTTACGACAGCAGCGTAAATGATCAGACTAAAGTGTTTGCCTATATAGGCGCGCCTAAGGGTGCAAACATGGAGAACCCCGTCCCGGCGGTTGTGTGTGTTCACGGAGGTGCGGGAATGGCATTTGCCGAATGGGTGAAACTGTGGAATGACAGAGGCTATGCGGCGATTGCGATGACAATGACGGGAGACGGCCCTGTTAAGGGAGTTACACATATTGACGGCTATCAATATGTTGAAAAGAAACGGCATCCCTACGCCGGAACAGGAGATTTTTGCTGGGGGGACCGTGCTTTTGATAAAGATATAAAAAACGCCTCCATGTACCGGAATGTGCTGAATGTGATCAGGGCACATAATGTTTTGAGAAATTATCCGGGAGTTGACAAAGATAAGATAGGAATTACAGGCATTTCGTGGGGAGGAATAACCACAACCACAACAATAGGGGTGGATGACAGATTTATATGGGCTGTGCCGGTGTACGGTGCCGGGTATCTTTATGAGAGCGAAACGTATTTCAGAGATCTTTTTAAGAAAGAGCACTACCTGAAGGAATGGGATCCTGCAAATTTTGCGGCGGAATCAGATATTCCGACATTATACATTAACGGCGATTCGGACATGCATTTTTCGCTTACATCAACAAGTAAAACCTATGAAGTCACGAAAAAATCATGGCTGAGCATCCGTCATGATTTTGTTCACGGCTACGGGACGGGATGGGCGCCCGATGAAATATACAGATTTGCGGATGCCATGGTAGCAGGCAATGAAGAGCCCTTTATAAAAATTTCAGAGGTTAGTGCGAAAAACGGAGCTTTGACAGCGAAGATTAAATATCCCCAAGGCAGAAAGATTGTCTCGGTAAAAACATATTATATAACCGGAAAAGAGCATCCGTTTAATGACGGAACGACAGACATAGGATGGAAATCAGTAAGCGGCTATTCGCTTACAGACAGCGGCATTTCGGTAGCTTTGCCGGCTGAGGCGGCACATTGCTATGCAACAATTGCCGACAATGACGGAAATATGGTCTCAACACGGTATGTTAAGACAGAATGAAAAAGGAAAGCAGGAGTGAAACAACATGATAGAACTTAAAGCAAGCGGTAAATGGACGAAGAAGCCGACAAATGAGAGAATATTCGGCAATTTTATAGAGTCCGGCATAGGCAGACAGATTCCGGGGATTTGGAGCGAAATGATTCAGAACCGTTCCTTCAGACCCAAGAGCGAATATAAATACCCCATGTGGCAGTGGGTCGGAATGACTAAGGAATTTTATAATGAGAATGCTCCTTTCTGGCACAGCGGCTATGAAGAGGACGAGTGGATGCCGGTCGGCAGCGCCGCGTTTTCAAGAACATACGGAAGTCACATGTACAAGGGGAAGGACGCATTGCGTGTTCAGAATACGGACGGCAAAGAAGCCGGCATAAAGCAGTCGCGCATCCACCTTCGTGAAGGACAGGAATATAAATTCACAATTGACGCATGCTCAGAGGGCAATTGGACGGAGGCCGGTCTTAACGGATTCGGAGACATAATCCATTCGGACAAAAAGAAAATAATTAAGATAGTTATCGGCTCTCAGAGCACCGAACTGGGAATAGACACCAGCACGCGGCATTATGAGTGGGTTTTTACCGCAAAGAAAACGGAAATCGTTGATTTTGAGATAAAATTTTATTGGGCGGGCGGCATTGTCTTATCGTGCGTGTCGCTGATGCCGACAGATAACATTGCGGGATTTAAAAAAGAGGTTGTGGAAAACCTTATTGCGATCTCTCCGTCGGTTATACGTTTTCCGGGCGGATGCTTTATAAGCTTCTTTAATTGGGAACTCGCTATCGGCGCAAGAGACTCAAGAGAGGCCTGCGGAAGCTTCTATTGGGGCGGAATTGAAGAAAACGATGTTGGCATGGACGAGTTTATGCAGCTGGCAAAGATAGTCGGGTTTGAACCGCAGATTTGTATCAATATGATGACATCGTCTCCGTTTAAGGCATTTCAGCAGATCGAATATCTGAACGGAAGCTCCGAAACCGAGATGGGAAGATGGAGAATGCTCAACGGACACAAAGAGCCGTATAACGTAAAGCTTATCGAGCTTGACAACGAGCCCGCCAGAAAATGGACTTGCGAGCAGTACGCGAATAAGTGCGTGGAATTTATTGAAGAAATGAACCGTCAGGGGTCAAAGCTTGAATACATTATCGCCGCATATTCATACGGACTTGAGAATCTTGAAAGATTGCTCGAGATTACCGGAAAATACATCACGCATGTCGGCTTCCGCGACAGCTCGCCCGGATTTATGGAGAGAGCGATACCGATCGTTGAAAAGTATAACAAAGAGCATGGCACCTCGCTTAAATTGGCGAATACCGAGTGGCCTGCGCCGGTTTCCTCAATTGAAGAATTTGAAGACGGGAAGCTTGACAGGAATTATCGCTGGAAAGCAAAAATAACGAACGATTATTACGATAGCTTTTCCACATATCTGCAGAACTGGAATTCGGCGCTGAATACTGCAAAAAGAACGCTTGACCATATCAGCTACGGCGGCGAAATATTCGAAATTTCCAATTTCAATAATCTCTGCAACACTTGGGGGCAGAATGTGATAAATTCGTCGAAGGACAGATGCTGGATATCCTGTTGCGGCAGAGTGTTCAAATTTTTAAGGGAGCATTTTTCTCCGTGTATCGCATCGTCTGTCGGAACGGGCGACGAAGGCGTTTTTGCTCTTTTAACTA
>JAEDLZ010000091.1 GCA_016303265.1 Clostridiales bacterium | reverse complement strand
AAAAGTACAGCAGCAAAACTCAGTTTATTGTGGTTACGCACAGGCGCGGAACAATGGAGGCGGCAAACATACTGTACGGTGTTACCATGCAGGAGCGGGGCGTTTCAAAACTTTTATCATTAAATATAGATGAGGTGGCAAAATAATGGCATTATTTGAAAAACTTAAAGAAAGCTTAAGCAAAACAAAGGAGTCTATAAACAGCAGGTTTGAGGCGGTTGTCAAATCCTTCAAAAAAGTGGATGAGGAGCTTTTTGAGGAGCTTGAGGAGGTGCTTATAACAGCGGACCTCGGGGTGCAAACCTCGATGGATATAATAGACAGACTCAAAGACGCCGCAAAGGAGAAAAAAATTACCGAAAGCGAAGAACTTAAGGCGGAACTGAATTCCATTTTGGTTAATATTTTAAGCACGGGCGACAATACCGTCAGGCTTGAGGGAACCCCTGCGGTTATAATGGTTATCGGCGTCAACGGCGTCGGAAAGACGACCTCAATCGGAAAAATCGCAAATATGTATATAAAGCAGGGTAAAAAGGTAGTTATGGCTGCGGCGGATACATTCAGAGCCGGAGCAATAGAACAGCTTGATGTATGGGCAAACCGTGTTGGGGCGGATATTGTCAAGCAGCAGGAAGGGTCCGACCCGGCGGCGGTTATATATGATGGGATAAACGCCGCAAGGAACAGAAAAGCCGACATTCTTCTCTGTGATACGGCAGGGCGGCTTCATAACAAAAAGAATCTTATGGACGAGCTCAAAAAGATTTATCGTATACTGGACCGCGAGCTCCCCAATTCTTCAAAGGAGGTTTTGCTTGTTCTTGACGCTACAACGGGGCAGAATGCCGTTCAGCAGGCAAAGCTTTTCAAGGAAGCGGCGGACATTACGGGTATAGTTCTTACAAAACTTGACGGAACGGCAAAGGGCGGAATAGTTTTTGCTATTAAAAACGAATATAATATTCCGGTCAAATTTGTCGGAGTGGGAGAAACGGCGGATGATATAATGGAGTTTGACCCCGTTGAATTTGTAAATGCCATTACCGGAACCGACTGATGTGAATTTAAAGCTGTTTAAAGAAATTTCCTGACCCGTTAAGGGAAACTCCAATAAATCGGCGCCTGTTTAAAATAAATTCCGTTAAAATAAAAAAAGTCTTGACAAACTTTGTAATTTGTAGTACAATCATATAGGTGTAAAGCTTAATAACTTTACACCTATATGATTTATTTTTGAGGCGGCATATGGATAAGAATGTTGAAATTTCCATGCTACTGAGTTTTTACGGTAATATTCTTACATCTAAGCAGGCAGAGGCGGCGCAGCTTTATTACAACGAGGATTTATCTCTTTCGGAAATTGCGGATATTGCGGGCATAACCAGACAGGGGGTTCGTGATAATATCAAGCGTGCCGAAAATATACTTTACGATATGGAAGATAAGCTTGGACTTTGCGGGCGTTTCCTTAAAATTAAGGATAAGTTGGCGGAAATTGAAAAATCTGCGTCGGCGATTGAAAATTCGGTTGAAAATTCTCACATTTCGGAAGAAGTCGGAATGAAAATTAAAAAGATAGTTGACTTGGTGAGTGATATAAATGACAGTTTTTAGAAAGGATTGGTTTTATGGCGTTTGAAAGTCTTGCCGATAAATTACAAAGTACATTTAAAAAACTTCGCGGCAAAGGCAAGGTCAGTGAGAAAGATTTAAAAGATGCCATGCGTGAAGTTAAGCTTGCCCTTTTGGAAGCGGATGTTAACTTCAAGGTCGTCAAGGATTTTATAAAAACTGTTTCGGAGCGTGCGGTCGGCGCCGAGGTTATGGAATCCCTCACCCCGGCACAGCAGGTTATTAAAATTGTAAATGAAGAGCTGGTTCGCCTTATGGGTGAGAAAGAGGAAAAGATAAATATTTCCTCCAATCCGCCGACAGTTATTATGATGGCAGGGCTTCAGGGCGCCGGCAAAACTACCACCTCGGGAAAACTCGGCGGTCTTCTTAAAAAGCAGGGGAAAAAGCCATTGCTTTGCGCCTGCGATGTGTACCGGCCGGCGGCAATCAAGCAGCTTCAGGTTGTCGGCTCACAGCTTGAACTTCCGGTGTTTACGATAGACGGAAGCCGGGATGTTGTTGACATTTCAAAAAAGGCTGTTGAATATGCAAAACTTCACGCAAATGATGTTGTTATTATAGATACGGCAGGAAGGCTCCACATTGACGAAGTTCTTATGGATGAACTTAAAAATATTAAAAACGAGGTTAACCCCGACGAGATTCTGCTTGTTATAGATGCGATGACGGGTCAGGATGCGGTTAATGTTGCCGAAAGCTTTAACAAGGAGCTTGAGATTGACGGCGTTGTTTTAACAAAGCTTGACGGAGATACAAGAGGCGGTGCGGCAATTTCTGTCCGCGCTGTTACGAATAAACCGATTAAATTCTGCGGCATGGGAGAAAAGCTTACGGATTTGGATGTATTTCATCCCGACCGTATGGCGTCCAGGATTCTCGGCATGGGTGATGTTTTAAGCCTGATAGAGAAGGCGGAGCAAGCAATAGATGAAAAAAAGGCGATTGAGCTTGAAAAGAAAATGAGGACTCAAACCTTTACCTATTCCGATTTTCTTGACCAGATGAATCAGATGAAAAATATGGGGCCCCTCGGACAGCTTGTCAAGATGATACCGGGTGTTAACGCAAAGGCTTTGGAGGGTATTGATTTTGACGATAAAAGATTTACTCATATAGAAGCCATAATTCAGTCTATGACGGCTGATGAGCGGGAAAATAAGGTTAAAATTTCGCCGAAGCGCAAGGAAAGAATCGCCAAAGGCAGCGGCACCTCGCTTAATGAGGTTAATTCGCTGCTTAAGCAGTTTGAGCAGATGCAGAAAATGATGAAGCAATTTTCGGGCGGAAAAGCAAATAAAAAGCTGGCGAGATTCGGAAAGATGAAATTTCCGATGTAACATAAGAAAAATTATTAAATTTTATATATTTTTGGAGGTTTAAATTATGGCAGTAAAAATTCGTTTAAGAAGAATGGGCGCTAAGAAGACACCGTTTTATCGAGTAGTTGTGGCGGATTCAAGATATCCGAGAGACGGCAGATTTATCGAACAGGTCGGAACATACAATCCCTTAACAGATCCTGTAACGGTTGATATTGACGCAGAAAAGGTAAATAAGTGGATTGCAAACGGCGCTCAGCCGACAGATACAGTTAAGCGCCTTCTTAAGAATAAGGGCATTATCTAATTTTTGACGGAAACGGAGTATACATTATGAAGGAACTTTTAGAGTTTATTGCAAAGTCAATGGTTTCTAATCCCGACGCAGTTACTGTTAAAGAAACGGTAACCGACGGCTCTGTCGTTTTGGAATTGCATGTTGCCGAGGAAGACATGGGCAAGGTTATAGGCAAGCAGGGCAGGATTGCCAAGGCTATAAGAACTGTCGTTAAGGCTGCTGCAAGCCATGAAAATAAGAAAGTTACCGTTGAAATAGTGTAGACTGAATCTAAGGGGCTGCTTTTGCAGCCTCTTAATGACTATAAGGGGATTTTTATGGAAGAATTACTTGAGATAGGGAAAATTGTAAATACAAGAGGGCTTCGGGGAGAAGTCAAAATTATGCCTTGGTGCGATGACCCGGGCGTTTTTGAAGAACTTGAATTTATTCTGATTGACAATACCCCGTATGCTATTGAAAGCGTTAAATACCACAAAAGTTTTGTAATACTAAAGCTAAACGGAATTGACAGCATTGAAAGTGCGGAAAAATATCGCAATAAGACGGTTTTTGTCGAAAGAGCAATGCTTGGTGCACTCCCTGACGGAACATATTATATATGCGACCTTATTGGCTGTGCCGTGATTACCGACGGCGGAGAGAATCTGGGGAAAGTTGATGATGTCATTAAAACGGGCAGCAACGATGTTTATTCAGTCAGGAACAAAGACGGAAAACAGGTGCTTATTCCTGTTATTGACGAGGTTGTGAGGGAAGTTAATATAGAAGAGAAAAAAATTGTTATTAAACCTTTAAAAGGATTGATTGACTGATGAAAGTTGACATACTCACGCTTTTCCCCGGGATGTTTGAGGGGGTTCTTAACGAGAGCATAATAGGGAGAGCGCAGAAAAACGGTTTGATTGAACTTAATTATATAAATATTCGTGATTTTGCCGACAATAAGCACAATAGGGTTGACGATTATCCATATGGTGGCGGACAGGGCATGGTAATGCAGGCTCAGCCTATTTTTGCCGCATACAACTATATCTGCAAAGATATAGGCAAGAAGCCCTATACGATTTATATGTCGCCTCAGGGGAGGAGTTTTCGGCAGTCAACTGCAAAACGCCTGGCAAAAAAGGAACATATTGTTATCCTCTGTGGGCATTATGAAGGAGTTGACCAACGAATCCTTGACGAAATCATTGACGAGGAAATCTCTATCGGTGATTATGTTTTAACGGGCGGCGAAATCGCCGCCATGGCAGTTGTTGACGCAACGGCGAGGCTTATCCCTGGAGTCCTTGCAAGTGCAGGCTCTTTTTCGGAGGAGTCGCACTACAGCGGACTTTTGGAATATCCGCAGTACACAAGACCTGCCGTTTGGAACGGAAGAGAGGTTCCGTCTGTTTTGCAAAGCGGGAATCATAAGCTTATCATGCAGTGGAAAAGAGAAAAATCCATTGAAAATACCTATAAAAAACGCAAAGGTATGCTGCGCAGGGCAAAGCTATCGGATAAGGAACGGGAATTTGTTAAAAATTTAGAAAAAAACTGCTGATTTTTGTTGTATGCTGTTGCTTTTTGCCGGTGTTTTATGTTATAATAATTATAATATATGTTGCAAGTGGCTCTTGCCTCTTGCACGAATGTAATTATTTGAACAAAATTGAAGCAAACGGATTGCCGTTTGCACTTATGTTATAATAATTACAATATATGTTGCAAGTGGCTCTTGCCTCTTGCACGAATGTAATTATTTGAACGAAATTGAAGCAAACGGATTGCCGTTTGCACTTATGTTA
>JAEDLZ010000090.1 GCA_016303265.1 Clostridiales bacterium | reverse complement strand
AGATGAGGGTGTGTTAACCAAAATTCGGCAGGTTTTCATTCTTTCTGCAAATTCATCAAGCTTTGCCTGTTCGGTGGAAGCGTTGAGATAAATAGAGGAGGTATGCCCAAAGCCGCCGTCTGCAATCAGGTGTTCAGCCTTGGAGAAGGCGTCCTCGATATTCTTTGCGCGATACATTGCAAGAACGGGGGAGAGCTTTTCATGTGCAAATTCCTCACTCAGCTCAACAGATTCAACCTCACCGATAAGAATTTTTGTGCTTTCGGGAACCGTAACTCCGGACAGCTCGGCAATCTTAGCCGCCCTCTGACCTACGATTTTGGCATTGAGAGCGCCGTTTATGATAATTGTTTTTCTTACCTTTTCGGTTTCATCGGGATTTAAGAAATAGCAGCCTCTTGCCGCAAACTCTTTCTTTACGGCGTCATATACCTTATCAAGCACGATAACGCTCTGTTCGGAGGCGCAAATCATACCGTTGTCAAAGGTTTTTGAGTGAATGATAGAATTGACCGCAAGAATAATATCCGCTGTATCGTCAATAATTGCAGGGGTGTTGCCTGCGCCGACGCCCAGAGCGGGTTTACCGGAGGAATATGCAGCCTTTACCATTCCGGGACCGCCTGTGGCGAGAATAATGTCGGCTTCCTTCATCAAAAGATTTGTCATGTCAAGGCTCGGCACATCAATCCAGGATATAATATCCTTCGGAGCGCCTGCGGCAACAGCCGCTTCAAGCACAATTTTTGCCGCCTCAATCGTGGACTGCTTTGCACGGGGATGAGGGCTTATGATAATACCGTTTCTCGTTTTAAGCGCAATCAGCGTCTTGAAAATTGCGGTTGATGTAGGGTTGGTGGTCGGAATAACCGCGCCGATAACGCCTATAGGTTCAGCTATCTTTTTAATCCCGTAGGCTTTGTCCTCCTCTATAACGCCGCAGGTTTTTGTGTCCCTATATGCGTTGTAGATGTATTCGGACGCGTAATGGTTTTTAATAACCTTATCCTCTGCAATACCCATTCCCGTTTCTTCAACAGCAAGCTTGGCAAGGGGTATTCTTGCCTGATTTGCGGCAACGGCGGCAGCTTTGAAAATGGAATCAACCTGCTCCTGAGTATAGAGCGCAAACTTTTTCTGCGCAGCCTTTACACGGGCGATTGCCTCCTCAAGCTTCTCCACACCGTCAACAATTTCATAAGTTTTGGCTTTCATGATGTGTGTCCTCCTTTATTATTACTTATGTTTATGATTGTGAAGTTTGATTTTTGAAACTTCACAGCATTATGCTTATTTATCCCGTTTGGTTCTCAGCTTAGTTACCAAACTCAAGGCTTGTTATAATTTTAACAAACTTTTTCGCCGTTGGGAATAACTAAAAAAGTATATCGGTATTATACTTATTGATATATCTGATATTTTTTGCAATGATATAACTGTGTATAAAATATAATGTATGAACGGAAAAATTTTTATTTGAGGGCAAAATTGCCGCTGCTTATTTGCACTACAAACATTTCCGCTTTGAAAGGCAGACTTCCGTAATAAATTTTTTGTCCAGTTCGGTCAGAGTATAATCGTTTCGGTGAATCAGGACATCCTTATAAATCTTTTTATTATCAGGGCATTCCAGCTGGATAAGACCGTACCTTTCGAGAATCCTGCGGGAAAGAGGAGAGAGCCACATAAAGGTGTTTTTGTTTTCGGAGAGCAAATCGAACTGGCTTGCCCGCTCAAACACAAAAATCCTTCGGCTGATATTATCCGGCAGCTCTTCCTTTTTGACCTGTGCGGCGGAAAGGGAGGGGACATACGGGTCAGCGTGAGCAATCTCGATTAAGTTTTCCAAATCGGAAAAATGAATTTCCTCCGGCTTTGAAAGCGGGCTGTCCTTATGTGCAACCACGACATAGTGAAATTCCGACACGGTTTCATATGACAGTCCCTTGTCCTCAAACATGGATTTAAAGTATTTATCGTAATTTTCGGCATAGCGGACTATGCCAAGCTTGTAGTCGTTTGACAGAACATTTTTTATTGTGCGGGAGGAATTGGTTTCCTTGTAGAAAATTTTGGCGGATTCTGCGTCAATTGCCTTTGAAAACTGTGCAAAGGCTTCGGAAATATATGTCGCTCTCGGTACGGAAACGGAGAAGTGTTGTTTGATTGGGATTCCGTTTTTGTACATTTTTTCAACGCTGTCGATTTGGCTTAGGATTGATTTGGCATAACCGATAAATTCCTCCCCCTCAGGGGTCAGCAGCATTCCTTTGGCGGAACGGTCAAAAATTGTGATTCCAAGATCCGACTCGAGCTCTTTTATTGAGCGGCTGAGGTTGGGCTGAGCAATAAGCAGCGTTTCGGAGGCTTTGTTTATAGAGCCTGCCCTTGCAACCTCAACTGCATATTTCATGTGAAGAATATTCACAGTAATACCCCCTTTCAGAATTTGCGGTTTATTTTATCAATGGCTTTTTTGTAGCGTTCATAACCGTAGACGCGGTTTAAAATTTCAATCATAGCGTTAGGCGAAAGCCGGGGCGGAAGGGAAAGCTCCTTCGCAAGACAGCGGCGCTTTTTGTCGCTGTCTTTTTTTCCGGAGAGCCCGTCGGCATAAAGCGTCGCCTTTGTGATTTTTATTTCGTTTTTCGGGGCGGGGGAAAGAGGTGTCGCAGTATTTTTAAGAATTTCGGCGAGAACCTCCTCAGTCATACCCTCAACACCGAGAATCCCCTCTTTTCCGGGGGCGTCCTTGCGTTTTTCCTTGCCCTCAACCGACGGAATGTAGGCGTGGAGAATTTTGCCCTCGTCCCTCAGATTTTGTTTTATGTAGTTCCTTATACGAAAGCCGGCGCTGTCCGAGTCGGTCAGGATTATTATGCCTGTTTCCTTTGCGGCGCGAGCTATGGCATTTATGATTTTTTTATCTTTATATAAGGTAAAGCCTCCCGTGACAATAATCGGAGCGTCGGTTATTTTCCTCAGCCGCTCACGGTCATACTTGCCTTCAACAACAATTGTTTCTTTTATGTGGAGCATAATTTCCTTTCCTCCGGATTTTGATTACGGTGCCAAAATGAAAATTCGTTTTGCAGAGCACCAAAATTATATATAGCGTAAACGGCAGTCTCTTTGCCGCAATTTCGTTCAACCGGTTATATTTGCGCAAGAGGGATAAACTCTTGGAAACTGACTTGCAATAAGTATAACATAAACTGTCGGTTTATGCAAATAAAATCGGTGCAAAAAACACCGATTTTACAAATATTTGATATTAGTAATTTTCCGCCTTGATTTGGAAGTAGCTTTGCGGATGGGCACAAGCGGGGCAAATTTGGGGGGCTTCCTTGCCGGTGTGGATATATCCGCAGTTGCGGCAAATCCACATAACCTCGTTATCACGGGAGAAAATTTTCCCGTCCTCCATGTTTGCAATCAGCTTGCGGTAGCGCTTTTCATGTTCGTTCTCTATTGCGCAGACCCTGTCGAAGAGCGCTGCAATATGGTCAAAGCCTTCCTCCTTTGCAACCTTTGCAAATTCGGGATACATTTCGCTGTTCTCGAAATGCTCGCCCGAGGCGGCGTTTTTAAGATTTTCAAGCGTATTTGAGAGTCCGCCCAGAAGTCCGAACCAGAGCTTTGCGTGGGAATGTTCGTTTTCGGCGGTTTCACGGAAAATGCTGCCCAGCTGCATATAGCCTTCCCTTTCCGCGATCGAGGCAAAATAGGTATATTTTGCTCTTGCCTGTGTTTCGCCGGCAAACGCTGCCATAAGATTTTTTTCGGTTTTTGAGCCTTTGAGCTCCATAAAATAATCACCTCAGAACTGAATTTAGCGAAAAAGATTCATAAAGAAATTTTTCACATTTAATTTTGGCAGAAAATGTGAAGAATATACCGATTTTTAATATTTATGGATTTCACGGGGATTAAAATGCGCCGTATTTTCCTCGGATTTAAGTATTTTGCTTAAAAACATTCAGGGGGAATATTAACAAATACGGAAATTTATAAAATTAGCTTGAAAAATCTGCAAACATAGGGTATAATTATATTATATATGTTCAAATATGCTTAAAAGGAGGAAGATTTATGATTACTAAAGACGATTTGCAGATGCTTTGTGAGCTTTCCCGCCTTTATTTGTCGGATGAGGAGCTGGAAGCTTACGGAAAGTCTATGACGGATATTATGAATCTTATGGATACAATCGGAGAATCCGATTTTGAGTACGACCCCATTGATATGAACAATGCCGTTTCGTTTGCCGATCTTCGGGACGATGAGGTTGTGACTTACGATAATATGAGCAAAATTACGGAAAACGGACCTGAAACCGTTGAGAATCAGTTTGTTGTTCCGAAAGTTGTTGACTAAGGAGGAAGAATTATGAAAACAATTTCAGAAATGAGAAAAATGCTTGATGAAAAAAAGATTTCCTCCGTTGAATTGACTGAGCAGTATCTTGAGAAAATCAAAGCAAATAACGATAAAATCGGCGCATATATAACTGTCTGCGAGGAAGAGGCGATTGCTGCGGCAAAGGCTGCCGATGAGAAAATCGCAAAAGGGGAAGCAAAAACCTTAACGGGTATTCCCATGGCGGTAAAGGACAATATATGCATAAAGAATATGAGGACAACCTGCGGCTCAAAAATACTGGAAAATTATGAACCGCCCTATAACGCCACGGTTATAGAAAAACTAAACGGCGAGGGCGCTGTATATCTGGGCAAAACCTCAATGGATGAGTTTGCCATGGGCGGCTCGTCCCAGACCTGTTATTTCAATAAGCCGAAGAATCCGTTTGATACGGAGCGCGTCCCCGGCGGTTCGTCAGGCGGCAGTGCCGCCGCGGTATCTGCCGGTATGGCGCTTTGCGCCCTCGGCTCAGATACGGGCGGCTCAATTCGTCAGCCTGCTTCATTCTGCGGCGTAACAGGTATGAAGCCTACCTACGGGAGTGTTTCCCGTTTCGGGCTTGTCGCTTTCGGAAGCTCGCTTGACCAGATAGGACCATTTGCAAATTCTGCCGAGGACTGCGGTCTTATTCTGAATGCGATTTCAGGCAGGGATATTCATGACCACACTTCAAGAAATATTAAAATGGACTTTAACGCTCTTTTGGGCAGTGATATAAAAGGTATGAAAATCGGTATCCCGAAGGAATTTTTCGG
>JAEDLZ010000089.1 GCA_016303265.1 Clostridiales bacterium | reverse complement strand
CCTATTTCCTCATCAAAATATCTGTCAACAGATCCGTCTATTATGGTGATTATCATTTCACAGGTTGCACTTACGACAGCTCTGTTCAAATGACCGCCGAACACCTCGCCTTTTTCATTTCCGGCACTCATATGAATATGAGTATAAAATTCGCCATTCATTGTATTTATTGTTCCGTTCAATGAAGTAATCTCAAAATACCCTTGAAACGAATTAGAGTAATATTTCTTTTCGTCTGTTTTGAACACACCAACCGTAAAATCATTAACTGCGCCCAATGCACTGATACTTGCCAACTTTATATTTTCCTTTAATGCAATTTCCTTGACTTTTTCGAGTATTTCCTCGCCCTTGTCTATTCTTGCAATTATTGTGCTGTCAAATTTTCTGTATTCCATATGTCCTCCTGCTTATTTGAATCTTGAAACCGATGCCACCCGATTAAAACTCCACTGTTTCCTCCGGCTTTGTAAATGACGAAAATACTGCTTTTGCATTCTTAAAATAGAACACCTGTGTGTTTCCGTCATCGGGACTATAAAGAGCTTTAAGTTCCGGATATGCTTCAAGCATTGAAACTCTTGCCTCTCTGCGGTCGTCTTCAACAAGCTCGCCCGACACTCTGATCCAGTCTTCACCGTTCATTGCACATATCTCTACATTCGGATTTTTCTTTATCTGCTCCGACACCGCTTTTTTCTTGCCTGTCTGAATATATAGTTTGCCTTCAAAAATATGAGCCGTTCCGAAAGGACGTACCTTTGGTTTATCGCCGTCAACCGTTGCCAAATAATAAGATTTTGCATCTTTCAAAAATTTACATACTTTTTCCACAATCATTATCTCCTTTTTTAAAATAAATTTATTCCGTAATTTCCATTATGTCTTCAATGCGGCAGTCAAGTGCTTTGCATATTTTCACAAGCACTGTCAATGCCACAATTTCGTTTTTATTTAGTTTTGTCAATGTTGTTGACGATATTCCCGCAAGCTCCATCAAATCATGCTTGCGGATTTTCTTCTGTTCAAGAGTTTTCCACAGTCTTTGATATGTTACCACAGCATAAGCCTCCGAAATTTGATATGTTCATTTTAACATATTTCGGCGCAAAAATCAAGACTTCGCTTGATTTTTATGCAAATTCTCCTCTTTGCACAAAAAAGCAACCGGGGATTTTACTCCCCGGCATATTCTTTTTCGCTCCGTTTTATACTATTTGGGATATTGGGAAAATAATGAGCTACGCTCTGCTACATACCAAGAGTCGGTCCCTCATCAATATCCTGTTCTTCCGATTGATTTATTTCGTCAAGCTTTTCAAGGAGTTTCTTTGCGGCATAAATGCCGTTTGAATTAAGCTGTCTTTGCCATGCGTTATTATTGTACCTCGAAAAATGGAATCCCCACGACTTTAACACACCTCTTGTTTCCTCGTCCGGCTTTCCGTCAAAGAAAAACTGAATGCGGTTTATCTCCTTATTCACAATTACCTTTCCCGTTTCAAACTCAACAGGTTCAAAATCAAGTTCCCGCAGTTTTTCCAATTCCTCAATTTTCAGCCTTATGCTCCGTATATTCTGATTGTTATTCGTGAGTGAATAGGTCGGAAACGGTCTGCCTTCATAGTTTTTCTTCGCCGCATTGTCAAGTTTTTCGGCTCTTTCATCACTTATGCCGTCACAGCCAATACAAGTTCCGTTTTTCTTGTAATACTTATTTATAGCCTTCATTTTTTCCTGACTTTCTTCAAGACCGAGGAGCTTCTCTTTAAGTTTTTGTATTGCTTCGGGATCATCAGACGATATTGCCGTGTTATTTTCTGCCGCCTCTGCCTTTGCCCTTAATTCATCAGCTTTACTCTGTTCACGGAACGCCGATTCAAACTTATTGTCTATGCGTTTACGATAATTTCTGTCGGATTGCTCCGAATGATGTCCAACGATTATCGGCTGCTCGAAAGGAATTGCCTCTGACATTTTTCTTGCCGAATCGTATGTATCTGACGCTCTTTTTTCGGCTCTGTCAGCAGCCTCATTGAGCCTGTCGATTCTTGCCTGTCTTTTTTCTTCGTATTTATTCATAATATTCAGTCTCCTTTTGCATATATAATATTTCTTTTGCAATATCCCTGTTTAGGTTTTAGTCTTCTTGTAGGTTCGTGGTGAACCGAGGGTAGGTTCACGAAACAAACAGACCGGTTGCGTTTTCACAATTTATGCGACTTATTCGCCCAGCTTATATAGATTACTGCTGTTGCCGCCGTTTGGTCTGTACCTTTGCTCTTTGTCGATAAATCCTGCCCTCTCCAAATCACGGATTGCTCTCTTGACCGTACTTCTTGACAGTTTTGTTTCTTTGCAGATTGTCGATATTGAAGGAAAGCACGAATCCTTGTTATAGCATTTATGAAACAGATAGTAATACACACTGCAGGCTCTCGGTGGCAGGTCTGCAAGGTACAATTCTTTAACTCGGTCTTGTTTTGTGTTTGATTGCATCTACCTCATAGCCCCCTTTCAACTGCTGCATAACATCTCTTTCCGTTATAGGTGTATGAGCCGTTCCGCCCACTGCCCGTCTTGATGCCGCACTGCCCGGAGCATCTCTGTGTATAATGCCCTCTCTGCGTTCAATTTCCCTCATAAGTCCGTCTTTCCCGGCATAATGAACAGTTTTAACCTCTTTCTTTTCCACGATATATTCGCTGTTAAGCTCAATGCCCCATTTGAAAAACAAATCGAGTTTTGTTCTCATTGGGTGGCAGCCTGTTTTGGTTATAATAAAATGAAATCTCGGCAGAGTTTTAAGTTCATCTACGGTCATCAGCGGTCTTGACATCATTTGAAGGCTCCTTGAGCCGTCATTCCTTGACTGCGTTACAGAACCCGAAAGAATTGTTTGCTCGCCGAGGTTTTTGCTCATAACTTCTGCCGTTTCGGAGTTCGGAGCAAAGCCGCCGAACACGGTGAGCTGGCAGTTATCCCATATGATTTCCGCACCTTCCTTGCCATAGTTTTTTTCAAGCTGCGCCTTACTCTGTATGATTGCAATAATGCTTATTCTTCTTGACCGCCCTGCGGAGAACATCATTTCAGCAGAATCTATTTTCGGAATTGTACCGATTTCATCAAGATAAAACATAACTCTGTTTTTAAGTTTTCCGTTTGTTTCATCAGCGATTGCAAGCATTTCACGGTAGAGTTGCTGAACAATAAGCGATATCAGAAAGTATTTTGTATTGTCCTCCTCCGGCATGATAAGAAAAAGAGCTGATTTTGTATTACAAAACTTCTCCGCATCTATCGCCGTATCAAAGCACAGTATCTGTTCCATTTCGGAATCGAGAAATGCGTTCAGCCTTGAAAGTGCGGTTGACAGAACCGACTGCATTGCCTGCTCCGATGTGTTAAGTGCCGCTCCTGCAAACCATTTTGCCTTATGTGTATCCGGCAGTTTCGCCATCAGCACCTGAAACTGCGTCATTTTTTGCTTAGCTTTAGGATCGGAATTCCCCGGCGCAAGTAAATCCTGTATCATTTTGAATACTGATATAATATGCCGCTCCGCAGGCTCGCAGTATTCGGCAACAAGAAGAATAACCGATGTTAAAAGTCCTTCCGCAGCATCATAGAAAAAAGCATTTTGCCCGTAGCTTGACGCATCACCTTCGCCGGAATATATGATAGTTTTAGCCGTTATCTTGGCGTACTTTTCCGCTTTCGCTTTATCTGAAAGCTCTCTTGCTTCACGGTATGCGTCCATATATTTATTCACCATAGAAAGCATATTGAATGTGTCGCTCTGCACCGGATTTCTTAAATCTATAACCGCAACATTATATCCGTATTGCTTACATACATTGCCGTAGTTTCTTGCGAGGTCGCCTTTTGTATCGGTTGAAAGAAAGCTCATTCCGCTTGCACAAGCATATTCGAGGTTCGGATATAAAAAGCACGCAGTTTTACCAACACCTGCCGCGCCTATCATCATTGTATGAACATCACCGGGATCAACAACCGCACACAGCTTGCCGCCGTGCTTTCGCATACCGACCACCGTTCCCTGCGGAAGCTCGACGTTACCTTTCGTATTCCGCCATTTTTTCGGCTCATAGGGTACAAGCCTGTATATCTTTTTAACCTCCTTCTCGGTGGCAAATCGGGCGTTACCGTGCTGTCCGTGTCCGACTCTTTTGTTCTTTATATTATTTAGGCTGTAGATATTTGATACCACTGTCAGTATCCCTATAACCGCAAACATAACCGCTCCCATAATAATAAGCATTGTTACTGAATTATTCAATCTATCATCTCCCTTCACATTGTCAATTCAAAATTTTCCGTTTGTTCACTCTCTGCTGTAAGATCTTCGTTCCAGTCTTTATTTTCAGGAAGTATTCTCTCCCATTCGTAGCCCATTTCATTAAGCTCATCACCTATTCTTTTGACGGTTTTATCCCCGGCATCATCTCTGTCAACACATATATAAACCTTTGATATTTGCTCATTTGTACTCAGTATATTTTTAAGTGCGTCTATTGCAACACCGCCGAGGCACACATAACTGCTCTCCTGCCAATTTTCCTTATTCATTGTTATGTATGAGAGCATATCTATCGGCGCCTCAAACACATAGACATCGCTGTTTGTCCCGATGTGCCTGAAATAATACTGTTTATCGCTGCCGTCTATATCCATAAAAAATCTGTTTCCGGGCAGTGTACTTCGCAGGTGCATTTGTTTCATCTCGCCCTTTTCATCATAACCGCAGAATGCAGTATTGTGATATTCTTCGGTTTCAAGGATTTTCTTTTCATTGACAAAATGCTGAACAATATCCGAGTCAATTTTTCTTGTTTTAATTAAATATGCAAATGTCCTGTGCATATTTTTCGACAGTTTCGGAGGTGTAAACGGCAGCTTCGGCTCGGGAGTTCGGCTTGCCTGAACAAACTCTGCGCCCTCCTCACCGTCAAGCAGATATTTCACCGCCTCCACAAAATCCATACCGTAAAAATGCTGCATAAACTGAATCGGTCCGCCGCCGATCTCACGGCTGTGTCTGTACCAGCGGTTTCTGTCTATCACCGTACTGTCGTATCTCATCCACCGATAAACTCTGCCCTGCTTTTTGAGTTTCTCACCCTGTCCTTGCAGCATAGCCGTAATATCTATACCGCTTGCCCTTTGAAGCTGCTCATCGGAAAATCTTTTCTTTTT
>JAEDLZ010000088.1 GCA_016303265.1 Clostridiales bacterium | reverse complement strand
CTCATTTTCCCAACATAATCTCAGAACTTCGCCTTCGTCCGACGAGAATCGGCTTGTTGAAAGCTTTGTGTATTCTTCTGGAATTTCCGCTCTTTCCTTTACCGATAATGTGAGTTTTTCAAGCCCATCCCCGGCAAACGCCGTAAGGCTCACCATACTCATAGCCATCGCCAGCACAAGTATTATACTGATTATTTTTTTCATAACAAATCCTCCTGTGAAACTTTTTTGGTGAAAATTTTCTCCATTCTGTCTATAATACTTTTAAGTCCGGTAAAAGGTTGCATAAATTTAACATTTTTTGCATATTTTTTCAGCTATCCCGTCACGAAGCCCTGCGTCGGTCACAACAAGACTGCCGCTGCTTAACTTTTCCATAAGCACAATGAGGGGCAAAAGTCCGCCGTAGATTATATCCGTCCTGTCGGGAGTTATGCCCTTTATATTTCCTCGTTCCGATACTTCGCATTTTCCGATTAAATCAAATATCTCAAAAACCTTTTTACGGTCTGCCTCATAGCTTTCTATGTATCCGACCTTTCCGCCGCCTTCCATGCAGATTCTTGCCACGGTTCGGTTGCAGCCGCCGATGCCTATAACGGGTACGCCCGAAAATTCGTCAAGCCATTTTATGCCGTCCATTATTCTTTTAACCTCTCTTTTGGCCCTATCTCGGCTCTCTTCGGTTTCACCGCCCTCAAAAAACAGTTCCTTTATACTTCTCGACCCGATTTGTATGCTTTCGCAGTCAATCATCTTTCCGTCCCTTGCGCCGATAATTTCCATGCTTCCGCCGCCTGTATCAAGAATTACGGCATCTTTAATGTCCGTTTTGCTCATCACTCCCAGAAAATCAAGTTCAGACTCGGTTTTTCCGTCTATAACCCTTATCTCAATGCCCGTTTCCCGTTTAATTTGCTCTAAAAATTCCGCCTGATTTTTCGCCTTTCTCACCGCCGCCGTTGCAACGGCAAAGACGCTTGTTACCCCTGCCTTTCTCATAATGTCCGAAAATTCCAGCAGAGCTATAGCGCACCGCCTGATTGGTTCTGTGCGGAGAATCATGTCCGAATTCATTCCCTCGCTGAGCTTTATTGCCCTCTTTGTCTGCAAAACGGTTTTCCCGCTGTCACGGTCAACAATACTCATTCTGACCGAATTCGACCCTAAATCTATAATTGCGGTATTGTTCATATTTACCCACCTTTATTTCCTGTTCTTTCCCTTATTCTATCACTTCGCCGAAAATAAGTCAATTCTATTGACAGAATATTCCCTTTTATGGTAAAATTTTATTCAATAACTATTCGGAGGCGAATTACAAATGAAAGACTTTCTAAGAAAAAAAGGAATTGAAATATCTGCCAAAAGGTATTTTATAGATGCAATGAGCGCTATGGCGCTCGGTCTTTTTGCGTCCCTTTTAATAGGAACAATATTCGGGACAATATACGACAAAACCGGTCTTGAGTTTTTCAATAAAATGCAGGAATTTGCGAAAGCGGCGCAGGGCAGCGCAATGGCAATCGCAATCGGCAGTGCGCTTAATGTGCCGGCTCTCGTGCTATACTCTCTATGTGCCGTAGGTTATGGAGCGAACGCTTTGGGCGGACCGCTGGGAGCTTTGATTGTTGTTATTGTTGCGGCGGAGTTTGGCAAGCTTGTATCAAAGGAAACAAAAATTGATATTTTGGTTACCCCCACAGTTACCATTGCAGTCGGCACCGCTCTTGCTCTTCTTATCGGCCCGGGAATTTCGTGGATTATGAATACCTTCGGCAATTTCATTATGGTTTGCACGCAGATGCAGCCCTTCTTTATGGGAATTCTGATTTCAATTTCAATCGGCATTGTGTTGACGCTTCCCATCAGTTCCGCCGCAATTTGTGCGTCTTTGGGGCTTATCGGGCTTGCCGGCGGTGCGGCAACGGCAGGCTGCTGCGCCCAGATGGTCGGCTTTGCGGTTATGAGCTTTAAGGAAAACCGCTGGGGCGGAGTTGTTGCTCAGGGGCTTGGCACATCAATGCTTCAGATGGGTAATATAGTCAGAAATCCCAAAGTCTGGATTCCGCCGATTATTGTTTCCGCAATAACAGGGCCTCTTGCGACCTGTCTTTTTAAAATGGAAAACGGCGTCGGTGTTGCTTCCGGCATGGGAACCTGCGGCTTGGTCGGCCCCATCGGGGTTATGGCAAGCCAAAGTTTCGGCGGTGCAATGAGCTGGGTGGGAATGATTCTTGTTTGTATTGTTCTTCCGGCAGTTTTAACACCTATAGTTGCATATCCCTTCCGCAAAATCGGCTGGATAAAGGACGGCGATTTGAAGCTGGATTTATAAATCGCAAAATTGCGAAAAATATATCCGCTGATTATATAAAGGGTGCGGCAGATTTTTCTGCCGCACCCTTTATATAATGCACAAGTCATATAATCGCAGGATTAAGAGGCATCTCACATAATCACAATGCTTCTCTTTCTGAAATATATCCTTCCGCATAATGCGCCGCAGCCGCACCGTCTGCCGCAGCGGTTACAATTTGGCGCACAGTCTTTGTCCTTACATCTCCCGCCGCAAAAACTCCGGGAATGCTCGTCCGGGTTGATTCGTCCGCTTTGATGTATCCGGCTTCGTCTAATTCAAGCTGTCCCCTGAAAAGCTCCGAAGAAGGAGAGCGTCCAACGCTTATGAATAAACCGTCACACAGAATTTCTTCGGTTTTGCCGCTTTGAACATTTTTTATCTTCACCCCGTACAAAGTTTCGCCGCACAAAAGCTCCTTCACCGTGCTGTTCCACTTAAATTCTATGTTTCCGGCATTTTTAAGCAATCCGCGGTAAATTTTGTCCGCCCTCAGAGTATCCCGCCGATGAATGAGATACACCTTTTCACAAACGCGGGATAAAAGTATTGCATCAGATGCGGCGGAGTTTCCTCCTCCCACAACTGCGGCGGTTTTGCCCTTATAGAGCATTCCGTCGCAAGCGGCGCAGTAGCTCACTCCTCTTCCCGTAAATTCCGCCTCTTTTTCTGTTCCGAGTTGACGATGCTCTGCTCCTGTTGCTATAATAACGGTTTTTGCCCTGACAATCCCGATGTCGGTTTTTATTGTCTTTGTGCCGCCGGTCAGGTTTACCGACAAAACCTCGGTATTGACGGTTTCAACACCGAAACGCTCCGCTCCTTTTTGCATTTTGAAGCCGAGAGTATAGCCGTCAATGCCATCCTCGAATCCCGGATAATTGTCAATCTGCATAGTCCGGCACATTTGCCCGCCGGCGGCCAGCTTTTCAAGCACAACGGTTGAAAGACCGGCTCTTGTGCAGTAAAGGGCCGCAGTATATCCGGCAGGACCCCCTCCGATTATCGCCGTATCATAGATTTTATTCTGCAATGTCATAGTAAACCTCCTTTATTTCCGCCGCAAAAGCAGCTTAAAATCCGCTTTAAGCCAAAAGTCGCAAGACAGATTTTTCCTGCGGCTTTTATGCTTACTTTAACATATCAAGTATCTGCTGTTTCGGTCTGGCGCCCACCGCCTGATTAACAATCTTTCCGCCTTTCAGAACGAACAGGGACGGTATGCTCATCACTTTAAATTTCTCGGCAAGTTCGGTCTGCTCATCTACATTTACCTTGCCGACCTTGATTTCAGGATGTTCCTGCGCTATTTCGTCCACAATGGGTGATACCATTCTGCAGGGGCCGCACCAGCTTGCCCAGAAATCAAGAAGTACCGTCTTTTCACTTTTTAAAATTTCTTCTTCAAAATTGTTTTTATCTACAACCAATACTGACATTTCTTTACCTCCTATTCATTTTGTGTCAGCGAAAGCGTCATTTATTTCTGTTTACCGCTTTCATTAACCGCAGTTTTGATTATTGTTTTTATTATTTACATAAACCGTTTTCATAATCCTTGCTTTGATAATTTTCCGTTTTTTACATTCAGTAAACAGGCTTATCGTTGGTAACATCGCCGTTTCCGCTTACGGGAACCGTGTCGCCGAGATAGGTCGGCCCGGGCTTTATGATTGCCGCAAAAAAGTCCTTAACCCTTGCCGCCGCCTCTCTTAAATCACGGTAAGTCTGCCCTGCGTACCGTCTTGGGTCGGAATTTCTGCCTACGGCATTTATTCCAAGCGCCTTTGCTATGTACAAGGCTCTGTACATATGATATTTCTGCGTCACTATGACCGCAGAATCCACCTTGAATATCTCCTTTGCTCGATACATGGTTTCATAAGTTGAAAAGCCCGCATGGTCCATAAAAATATCCTCTGAAGGAACCCCTCTCTCAACGGCATATTTTTTCATTGCGTTGACTTCATCATAATTATTCTGTCCGTGGTCGCCGCTCATAATGATTTTGGGCGCAGCCCCGCTCTTATAAAGCTCAACCGCAGTTTTCAGCCTGTCCTCAAGCATTGGAGTGGGCGAGCCGTCCGGTTTAACTCCTGCGCCAAGAACAATTATGCAGTCGGTATTTTCGGGAATCTTTGCACCGATACTCCCTTCGCTGCTTTTTATTATGTGTAAGTTTATTACAGCCGCCGCAAGCGCTGCCGCACAGGCAAAAGCAACAGCAAAAATCACCGCGGCCTTAAGATAGCGAGCCATGCTTTACACCTTCGAAAGTATGACTTCAATGTTTCCGCAAAGGGTATATTTACCCGTGTCGGCAGGGACAAAAATACTGTCGCCTTTTTCTATTTTCATACTTTCGCCGCCGCTTTTTATTTCGCCGCTCCCGTTTAATATAATGAGGGAGTTAAAGCTTTCCTTATTCACCGCAATCTCCTTTTCGCCCGAAATATCCATTTTGAAAGCCGTGAAATATTTACACTCTGCAAGCAGCACCGTTTCACCGTCGATTCGCTTTTTGGGGCTAATCTCCGGAGCCTTTTTGAGGTTTGCAACCTCAATCGCTCTCTCTATATGCAGCTGCCTTGGCTTTCCGTCCTTGTCACGGCGGTCGTAGTCATACACGCGATAGGTAGTGTTTGAATTTTGCTGAATCTCACAAATAACTATCCCCTCGCCGATTGCGTGAACCGTTCCCGCCTCGATAAAGAACACATCTCCGGGCTTTACGCTCACCTTGTTCAGGACTTCAAGAACCGTGTTGTTTTTTATCCTTTCGGCAAATTCCTCCGGGGTTATTTCACGGTTAAAACCGTAATAAAGCGACGCACCCTCCTCACAGTCCACAATATACCACATTTCCGTCTTGCCGTACTCGCCCTCAACCCTTAAGGCG
>JAEDLZ010000087.1 GCA_016303265.1 Clostridiales bacterium | reverse complement strand
TTAATTGTCATTGTTTCGCTTCTTCCGAAGAAAACGCTCCTCAAATGGCCGTCAGTGTTCATGCTCGAATAATCTCCGGGCTCATTTACATACCTTCCGTACTGCGCATGAATGGGGCCGGGGTGACGATACTGGTGCTCCTCGGTAAAATCGGGAATCATTTTTCTCATGATATCCAATAAATCGTGCTGAAGATATTCAAGGTCAAACGAGTCGATATCATGTGAGCACTCCTGAACCATAACCGAGCATGTTGTATGATGTGAAACGATACTTACCGTTCCGTTTTTTACTCCCGATGCCTCAACGATTTCATTAATTTCCTTTGAAATGTCGTGAAACGTGGGAATCCATCCTCTTGATTGAAGCTCGATTTCCTTCTGAAAAACCTTAAAATTCATAATAATCCTCTCCTGTCATGGGTTTATTTAATCTTTCGCCGACTGCGCCTCCCGGGTGAATCAGCGCAAACTGTTCGTTTTGATAACCGGTTTCTTCTATCAACGCCGTTTGCAGGACGTGAAATATAACGCCGAGCGATGTCGTTGACGTCGTCCCCTGCGAATTATATCTATCGGTTTCACGGTTGACATGCTGCTTTAATACCACGTCCGCATTCAATGCAAGATACGAATCCTCATTTTCAGTAACCGTAATTATGCGGACTCTCTTTTTTTTGCAAATATCAAGAATAGGAATAAGCTCCTTTGTCTTTCCCCCTCTTGATGCAAAAACCATTACATCTCCACTCGTCAGAAATCCCATTGCACCGTGCACCGCCTCTGCCGGTGATATAAATCTTGCAGGGCGTTCTATGCAACACATCAAATGCGCAAAATGACGACACATTATTCCCGAATGCCCGCATCCCGTTGCACCGATTCTCTGTGCGGATCTTAAAAATCCCACCGCTCTTAAGTATGCTTCTTCGTCAAAATACGACTTCATTTCGTCAATGCAGTTTTTCTCAATCTCAAAAACCGCTTTCATCTGTTTTAATGTTTCTTCTCTGAACATAACTCAAAAATCCAAAATGGTTTTATCGCCGTAAACCGATTTCCAGTCCCTTTCAAAGCCCATGACGGCAGCGTCCGTCATCGGGTGCGATATAACAGCTTTTAATATATCCGCAGACACCGTTACCGACTGGCAGCCTGCAATCGCACACTTATGTACCTGCTCCGTATTCTTAAAGCTTGCCGCCAAAACCTTGGTGTCAAGGCTATATGTTTTAAGAAGTTTTACAATTTCAGCAACAACGTTTGTCCCGTCTCCGAGGATATTATCCAGACGGTTAACGTATGGCGCCACGAAATCCGCTCCTGCTTTTGCAGCAATAAGAGCCTGACCCGGAGTGAAAACCGCCGTAACGGTAACTCCGATGCCGAGCTTTTTGATCTCTGCCGTTGCTTTTAATCCTTCTTCAGAAATCGGAATTTTTATATAAAAATTATCCCCGAGTTCTTTTTTCAGCAGCAAAGCCTCCTTGACCGCAGCATCGGCTTTTTTTGCCGTAGTCTGAACGTGCAGCATCTTGCTGTCTCCTATAACACCCCTGATATCCTTAACAATTTTCCAAAAATCCCCTTGCTCTTTTGCTATAATAGAAGGATTTGTTGTCACACCGTCAATCGGATAGAATTCATTGCAGTGGCGAATCGCCGAAATGTCGGCTGTATCCAAAATATAGATCATTTTACTCGCCTCTTAAAATTCCGGAACATACTGTTCTTTAATTACTTCATATTTAAGCTTTTTAATTCTGACGTTTTTAACCTTCCACCAGCTCGAATACGCCTCAAATCCGAACTTTCCGTACTTTGTAACATCAAGCGGATCGGGATCGGTTATTTCAAGCGCAAGTTTTCCGTCAACCAAAACGAAAATCTTTCCGTTAATGTTTCCAAATGCAAGATTGTACTCCTTTTCAGGATCAAACTCAAAAAGCTGAGTTGCCGCGGTAAGTTTATATTCCGGCGACTTCTCAAAACCGATGTTGCCGTGCCAAAACGCCTCAAGACCGGTAACATATGCCATATCTCTCTGATCCCTGACATCGTCCCACGATCCGTTAATCATTATGTTTATATCGTGCGTTGACGGTGCAACCATCTTAACGGTAACCTCAAGCATGTTATTCCCGAAGTAATCCTTCTTTGATACAAGCATACCGGGGCAGCAATCAGGATTCTTGCCGACCGCCCATCCGTCCTCCGCATACCAGCTTCCGCTTTTAACTTCGTAATCCTCCTCCAGGATCTTCTCGGTAAATTCTCCGCACTCATAAAGAGTTTCGGAATCCTCCAAAAACACATCTATGCCCGCAAGACGGAGTGTTCCGTTTTTAATTTCCCTTGATTTGTCAGCCCCGCGCTCAAACCTTTTCAGCTCAGTTCTCATTATTTTACCGCCCTTCTTATTTAACTACTTTAATATTAAGCAATGCAGCCGCTTCTTCTGTTTCCTTAATGTGATCTCCGTATACCATAATAATATGCTGGCCCGGCACTTTTTCTATGTATTCATCCATGGGCATTTCCGGCTTCAGGAGAACTGCCGGGAAATCCGGTGTAGGCTCTTCCCAGCCGAGCTCTGTCCACTTCGGGGACGGTGCTGTCGTTCCCTTGGACAGGAAGAGCTTATACTCGCCGCCGTCATTATAGAATCTTCCGAATGTAACCTCTCCGCACTTTAACTTGGACACGTTACTGATTCCCGTGTTATATTCTCCGAGGTTTGCCGCTTTTATTTTCATTTCGCCGTCTATAAAATCCTTCGGGATAAAGCCGCATACTCCGACCAGTACGCTGTCATCATATACTTCGTAATGCTCAACGAATGCCGATGCATTTCCGGTTACCGCCTGCAGAATAATACTCGTAACAAGGCCGTATGCATCACACTCGCATATAACCGCCAAATCCTTATCTGCTAAAAGCGACTGCGCAAGACAGGGATTAAATCCGAGTTTCGTTATTCCGTCCACACATTTAACGGATATGGCATCAAGATTTCTGCCATCTGCCTTATCCTTCATTGCAAGATAAAGTCTTGTAACCTTTTCCAGTGCCTTATCTGTTATTTTTGTCTCGGATGAAGCGGTGTTTCTTATCATTTCCATTGCATCTTTTACTTCATCCTCGGAAAAAGCATTCATCAGATCCGCAATTTCATAACCGCAATAATTTTCAATATCGATTCCAAGCTCCTTAAATAACTGAGTTTTGTCATATGCACAGGTATAAAGTCCCATATCCGCATAGCCTATAAGTCCGATTCTCGATGATTTTATTGTCTTTGCCGCAGCAACTGCATGTATATAATTTTTCACTTCTCCGTAGCGATGCGGCTCATCTGGCTTTTCCAGAATAACTTTATACTTAAATCCGAACGTCTTTACAACCGGCAAAAATCCTGTAATGCCGGCAGCGGCTGCCGGCGAATGAAGCTTGCCGGCCGAATCCGTTGTTCCGCCTATTCCCCATATGAGAAGCGGAACATCGGTATGTTCCTTTATTATGTGCATAACGTTCGGCGTGATGTGCCACGACAGGAAGCTGATGATAAACAGATCCGGCTTTTTACCTTCAAGGTCGTCCTTTACTCTTACTGCGTCATTAAAGTTCATCACCTTATATTTTCCGATTATTTCACACTCTTCACAGGATATGTTTCTGCATATTTCCTCAGCGACATTCCCGAGATAATCCTGCGGATACTGCTGCTCACCTACATTTAATATAACGGCATTAACCCTCTTCATATTTTTCATTTTTTATCCTCACTTTTTCATAAAAATCGGCCTTAATGTTTCGTATAATAATTTATATTTCCGATAGCCTTCTTCGTAAACCTCTTCTGTATTGATATTCGGCTTGATAATGCAAAACGTCTGCAGAACTGTCTCCGACGCGTCATGTATGCTCTTATATTCGCCGCAGGCAACGGCTCCCAACATTGCCGCTCCCATTGCCGTGGTTTCACTGTAATCGTTTCTCGCAATCGGCCGTTTCAGTACCGACGCTTTGATCTCACACCAAAGATCGCTGGTACTGCCTCCCCCTAGGGATCTGACTTCCGATATTTTTATATCCTTTGCTTCCAGAGCCTCGGTCATCTCGCGAAGCATATAGGCTATACCCTCCAGAACGCTTCTTGTAAGATCCTCTCTTTTTGTTCCCAGCGTCAATCCAAAAAACGCTCCCTCTGCAAAGGGCATATTCCCGTCAACATTTTTCCCTGAAAAATACGGTAAAAGCATGACCCCTCTGCTTCCCGGTGCAGACTTTTCAGCCATCTTATCAATTGATCTGTAGGTTTTTTTACCCGAAAGATTATCTCTAAACCATTTCAGAACCACACCGGCGGTATTTCCGAACGGCATATAAATATACCGATTGTCATAGTGCTTATATATCGTTACGGGATTTTCACAATCAAAAACCGGTTTTTCAACCGTTGCCCCCAACACAAGCGCTGTTCCTGTAGTTTCAGTGACAACCCCTTCTTCAATGTTGCCCGCACCGATTGCGGAAGCAACCTGATCCATAGCACCCGTTACCACAAAAGTGTTCTCAAAAAGTCCCGCCCTTTTGTCCGGTATAACATGCGAAACTATCTTTCCGCAGTCAAGCACTTCAGGGAACTTATCTTCATCAATTCCGCAAACATCCGGAACATCGTTAATTCGGTCGTTTACAATATCATACCATCCCGTAGAAGAAACAAGCGACTTTTCCGTCACAAATTTTCCTGTAAGCTTGAATATCAGGTAATCCTCCAAAAGCAGAAATTTGTGTGTTTTTTCATAAATCTCAGGCTCGTTGTTCTTTATCCATAAGACCTTGGAGACGGGCAATGCCCCATCGGGCTCCCATAGACCGGTCGTACGGTAAAATTTTTCTTTTCCGAATTTTTTTATGATAAATTCGGTCTCTTTTTCCGCTCTTGAATCAAGCCAGACTATTGCACGCCTTAAAGGCTCGCCGTTTTTATCGACAGGAACGATAGTTTCTCCCTGCGTGGTAAAAGTTACGGCTCTGATCTCCGCCGGAGACACTCCTGCGGAGAGTATCTTGTCAGTGCATTCGCAAAAAACGTTATAATCGGTTTCCGCATCCAATTCTGCCGTTCTGCCTTTGATTACCAAGTCGTACTCTATTCTGCAGCCGGAAATTTCATCAAAACCCGCATCGTATAAAACGCACTTCATCGCCGTCGTCCCGACATCAAACGCAAGATAATAATTCATTTTTCCACCCTATCTGTAATACTCCTTCATATCGGCATTGCAAGGAAGATTTAAAATATCGTCAAGGAGCTTTTC
>JAEDLZ010000086.1 GCA_016303265.1 Clostridiales bacterium | reverse complement strand
TATTCTCACGTCAGCGCTACTGGGGCGAACCCATTCCCCTTGTTCACTGCGACAGCACAAAGGATGTTACGGTTGCCGTTACCGAGGTTTTTGAAGGTAAGATTTCCTGCGAAAATGTAAGCGAAATATAAGATTGTTTGGCGGACTGCTTGTTTTTGGCAGTCCCTTTAACTTTTTTGGTTTTAATATTACGGACAAATATTCAGGCAGGGATTTATTTAAAGATGATTGCAAAGGTTATTTTAAACAATCGAGAACATAATATAGACCAATGCTTCGACTACGCCATCCCCGACGGCATGAACGCATTGCCGGGGATGCGCGTGTCAGTGCCCTTTGGGTTTGGAAACCGCTATTCAAGAGGCATTATTGTGGGTATTTCCGAAAAAAGCGAATTTGAAAATCTCAAAGAAATATCCAAAATTATTGATAAAGAGCCTCTCTGTTCGGAAGAAATTCTGAAACTTTGCCTATGGATAAAAGAAAAATATTTTTGTTCTTTTTATCAGGCGCTCCGGCTCTTTCTTCCGCCCGGAATCGAAAGCGGCGTCAAAGAAAAAAATATCCGCATGGTACGGCTTGCTTCAAGCAAAGAGGAGGCTCTTGCCGCCGCCAAAAAAATGCTTTCGGGCAGGGCCCAAATTCAGGGGAATATGCTTAAAATTCTGTGCGAAAATTCCCCTGTTTCGTCCTTTGAGCTTATGAGGCTCTCCGGCGGAAATTCCGCTGCTCTTTCCGCTCTTTGCAAAAAGGGCTTTGCCGAAATTTCCGACAAACGGGTCTACCGTGAGGCGTACAATTCGGATAAATATGCACGTTCCGGCGGCTGCACGCCCACCGGGGAGCAAAAGGTTGTGATTGACCACCTTATAAATCGTATTTCCTCCGGCCGGCACGAGAAAATTCTTCTCCGCGGCGTGACCGGCAGCGGAAAAACCGAAGTTTTCCTTCAGGCAATTGAGCACTGCATCAATATTGGGAAAACCGCAATTATGCTTGTTCCCGAAATTTCGCTTACGCCTCAAATGGTTAAGCGCTTTGTCAGCCGTTTCGGGGAGATGGTCGCCGTTATCCACAGCGGCCTTTCAAAAGGTGAACGCTTTGACCATTGTAATAAAATCAAAAACGGCGAGGTCAGCGTTGTTGTCGGGGCCCGTTCGGCGGTTTTTGCGCCCTTTGAAAACATTGGAATTATAATCCTTGACGAGGAACACGAAAGCAGCTATAAATCCGACACAACCCCCCGATACCACGCCCGTGATGTTGCGGCAAAACGGGCAGAGGACTGCGGAGCCGTGCTTCTTCTTGCCTCCGCAACCCCGTCGCTTACCAGCTACTACAAAGCAGAAATCGGCGAATACAAACTCTTTGAAATGCTTGAAAGATACAATAAAATGGAGATGCCCGCCGTTAAAATCGTAGATATGCGGGGGGAACTTTTCAATAATAAAAACTTTTCTCCCCTTAGTCTGACCCTTCAGAGGGAAATTGACAAAAATCTGCAAAATAAGAGCAAAACGATTCTGTTTTTGAACAGGCGCGGCTATTCCACCTTCGTTTCCTGCCGCGAATGCGGATATGTTATGGAATGTGACGATTGCAGCGTTTCCATGACATATCACAAAAATATAAATCAGATGGTCTGCCACTACTGCGGAGGCTTGGCGCCCGTTCCCGAGTTTTGCCCCGAATGCGGCTCAAAGCACATTAAATTTTTCGGAACGGGGACGCAGAAAATCGAGGAGGCTATTACAAAACGCTTTCCCTCTGCAAGAGTTTTGAGAATGGATACGGATACTACCTCCCATAAGGGCGGTCACGAGGAAATTCTTGACGCATTTGCAAGAGGCGAGGCAGACATTCTTGTGGGGACGCAGATGGTGACAAAGGGTTTGGATTTTCCCGATGTTACTCTTGTGGGCGTTCTCGCTGCCGATACCTCTTTATGCATGGACGACTTCCGTGCAAGCGAGCGCAGTTTTTCCCTGCTTACTCAGGTTTGCGGCAGAGCCGGACGAGGGGATATACCGGGGCGGGCTGTTATTCAGACTTATCAGCCCTTTAACTCTACCATAAAATATGCCAAAAACCACGATTATATAAATTTTTACAATTCGGAAATAACTAACCGAAAACGCTTGAATTATCCGCCGTTTTGCGATATAATATCCATAATGGCATCGGGGGAAACAGAGGACTGCGTCGAAGCCTTTATGAATGACATAAAAGCCGAGCTGGACCGTTTTATGAAGAGCAGCGGCTGCATTACCTCCATGATAGGTCCTATGCCTGCCCCTCTTGCCAAAATCAAAAATCAGTTCAGATACAGAATTTTGCTTAAGGTTTCATCCCTTGACGAGATTCACCCGCTTCTTGCTCTGCTTATTAAAAACGGCGAAGCACAAAACGGTAAGGTATTTTTAAGCATTGACACAAATCCGACGAATATGTTTTAAAGGAGGAATCATTATGGCTATAAGAAATATTGTTAAGCTTGGCGACGACATTCTTACAAAAAAGTGCCGCCATGTTGATGATATTAACGAAAAAATCATTACACTTTTAGACGATATGCATGAAACTCTTATTGAGGCGGACGGCGTCGGGCTTGCCGCGCCCCAGGTCGGCATACTTAAACGAATTGCGATTATTGATACGGGACTGGATTTTATTGAGCTTATCAATCCGGAAATTCTTTCCGCATCAGGGGAGCAGACGGGTCTTGAGGGCTGTTTAAGCTATCCCGGCAAATTTGGTGAAGTCACACGCCCTATGGTTGTCACCGTCAAGGCACAAAACCGCCGCGGAGAGTGGTACGAATACACGGGCGAGGGACTTACGGCAAGGGCACTGTGCCACGAAATCGAGCATCTTGACGGACACATGTTTATTGAGAAGGTTACAAGATGGTCTGACGAGATGGATTCGGAGGAATAACCTGATGAAAATACTCTTTATGGGGACTCCTGATTTTGCAGTTCCCTGTCTTAACGCTCTGATTGAAAAAAATTATAATATATGCGGAGTTGTCACCCAACCCGACAAACCAAGGGGCAGGGGGCATAAGCTTACCCCTCCGCCCGTTAAAGATTGTGCGGCGGCTCACGATATTCCCGTATTTCAGCCTGAAACTCTGAAAAACGAGGCGTTTTATCCGGAATTAAAGGAGCTTGCTCCGGATATAATAATTGTTGCAGCATATGGAAAAATTCTGCCGAAATACATTATTGATTATCCAAAGCACGGCTGCATAAATGTTCACGCTTCCCTTCTTCCCGCTTACCGGGGGGCGGCACCCATTCAGCGGTGCATAATAAACGGGGAAACGGAAACAGGAGTCACTACCATGCTAATGGACGAGGGGCTTGACACGGGAGATATGCTCATTTGCAAAAAAACGCAAATCGGTGAAAATGAAACTGCGGGGGAGCTTTTCGACCGCTTATCTTTGCTCGGCGCAGAAACCCTTACGGAAACTCTTTGCGCAATCGAAAACGGCTCGTTAACAAGAACGCCTCAGGATCACGAAAAATCGACCTATGCGCCCATGATTACAAAGGAGACCGGTAAAATCGACTGGTCAAGACCGGCTGAAGAGATTTTTTCCCTTGTTAAGGGCACAAATCCGTGGCCTGTCGCACACACGACCTATAAAGGTGAGGTTCTTAAAATTTTCACCTGCAAAGCAGGCGGAAAATGCAGCAAAAGCCCGGGAGAAATTATCGGCACAACCGATAAAATGATTCAGGTTGCCTGCGGCGGCGGAACAAGCCTTTTGATTTCAGAACTTCAGTTTTTCGGGGGAAAACGAATGACCGTCGAAAGTTTTCTGAACGGTCACAGTATTGATATTGGGGAAATACTTATTTAGTTCAAAGGAGAATTTCTATGTTTTTCGGTATTGATATAACTTACATTATATTTGTTCTTCCTGCCCTCATTCTCGCAATGTGGGCGCAGGCAAATGTTAATTCAACCTTTAACAAATATAAATCCGTCAGCAATTCGAGGGGATATACAGCCTACGATGTCGCACGCAGAATCCTTAATATGAACGGGCTTAATAATGTTAAAATCGAGCGTGTTTCCGGGCACTTAAGCGACCATTTCGACCCGAAGGCAAATACTGTCCGTCTCAGCGACTCCACATACCAAAGCAGTTCCGTTGCGGCAATCGGGGTTGCGGCGCATGAGGTAGGTCACGCCATTCAGCACGCCACCGCTTATATGCCGATTAAGATACGCAATGCCATTGTTCCCGTTGTCCAGATTTCGTCCTATGCGGCGTTTCCTCTGGCTATTATCGGTATAATCTTCGGTTCAAACCGTCTTGTTCTGGCCGGGGTTATTCTGTTCTCGCTTGTGGTTCTGTTTCAGCTTATAACCCTTCCCGTTGAATTTAACGCAAGCCGCCGTGCCATAAAAACTCTTGAGAGTAATTATATCTTAGAAGGGAACGAGCTGAGCGGTGCAAAAAAAGTTCTCTTCGCCGCAGCGCTTACCTATGTTGCGTCTGCCGCAGTTGCAATCGGCAACCTTTTAAGGCTCTTGGTTTTGGCAGGAGGCAGGCGTCGGGATTAACTATGAATGCCAGGGAAATCATACTGAAAGCTCTTTATAACATAGAAGAAAAGGGCGAATATTTTACCCACGCACTTTCCTCTTCCATTGCATTATGTGAGGAGCGTGACCGTAGCTTTGTTACCGAGGTTATCTACGGCGTTATAAAAAACAAAACCGCTCTCGACTATATTATAATGCAGTTTTCGTCGGTTAAAATGAAAAAAATGACCCCATGGGTTCGGAATATACTTCGCATGGGCACATTTCAGATGTATTATATGGACAAAATTCCGCACAGCGCCGCCTGCAACGAAAGCGTTAAGCTGTCAAAAAAATATGCCCATACAGCGGCAGGGCGGTTTATCAACGGCGTTTTACGCAATATTTCAAGAAATATCGATAATATCCGCTTTCCCTCCGCCGAGGAACCGGTTAAGTATTTATCAACTTTCTATTCTTATCCTGAGTGGATGACTGAAAAACTGCTTGACCAATACGGATTTGACGATTGCGAGAGTTTTATGAGCGAGAGCAACAAGTCGCACGGCGTTACGCTCAGAGTAAATCCTCTCCTTTCAAATCCGGAAAAAGTTACGGCGGCTCTTGAAAGCGAGGGCGTCCATGCAGAGGTTTTGAAAAATTCTCCTGCGCTTCTGACAGTTTCGGGAAAGATAAATATAAATAATCTTAAGAGCTACAAAAACGGGCTGTTTTCTCTCCAGAATTTCAGCTCATATAAAGCTGTGGAGGCGCTTGACCCTAAATGCGGC
>JAEDLZ010000085.1 GCA_016303265.1 Clostridiales bacterium | reverse complement strand
AAACAGGCTATATTATGGCGTTTTTTATGCTTTGCGTGGTCTGTGCATTTTGCGCCGGCCCCTCCTTATCAAATCCGTCAGAAATTTATCACCTTACTTCGGTATTTTACATTCATAACCAACCCTATCGCCACAAGGTTTGTCAGAAGCGACGACCCGCCGTAGCTGAAAAACGGCAGCGGAATCCCCGTAACAGGCATAATTCCTATGCACATCCCCACATTTTCCACCAAATGGAAAGTAAACATCGCCGCAACACCGACGCAGATATATTTCCCCAGGTCATTCCGGGCATTAAGTCCAATCTGGACGCAGCGAACTATTATGGCCACAAGCAACAAAATCACCACTGCCGCGCCTATAAATCCGAGTTCCTCGCATATTACCGAAAATATAAAGTCCGTATGCCTTTCGGGCAGAAAATTATTGTATTGGCTTGCGCCGTTGAAAAGTCCCGTTCCGAAAAGCTTTCCCGAACCCGCCGCCGTTTTTGAATGAACCACCTGATACCCCGACCCCGTAGGGTCATTTTCCGGATGGAAAAGGTTTAAAATTCTGTTTTTCTGATAGGGCTTTAAAATAAAGAACCATCCCAGCGGAGCAATTGCCGCAATAGCCCCCGCCATCATCATAATATATTTCCATGCAAGTCCCGCCACAAAAACCATAGCAAACGCTATAAAGAAAAATACCGTTGCCGTTCCGAAATCGGGCTGAAGAAGGATTAGTATCAATATAACCCCCAGGTGCAGCAGGAGCAAAAGTATGTTTTTCGGTCTGTTCAGCAGCATTCCCGTGCTTGCTATATGCTTGGCAAAGGTTATAATAAAAAACAGCTTGACAAATTCCGCCGGCTGAACACCTATAAGGTTTCCGAACTGAAACCAGCTTCTTGCGCCGTTTGCTTCCGTTCCGATTCCCGGAATAAGGACAAGCACCAACAAAACAATAGATACCCCGTACAGATATTTACTCATTTTTGCAAGATATTCATAATCCGCAATCATAAGAAAGAACACCGCCGCAAGTCCCAGAACAAGCGCAAAGCTTTGCACAAGAACATATTTCGTCGGGGACTGGGTTGCGCTGGCAATCATCACAATTCCGAATATTGCCGCCGCAATGCACAAAAACATCAAAACAAAGTCGAAATTTTTCCAAATATTCTCTTTGTCAACATTTGTATGTTTGTTAAGCGTCACTCCTTCTCACTCCTTCCGTTCAGGCTCCCGAAAGCTCAGGGCAATCCCATCGCCTATGGGAATAAGACTTGTGGAAAATTCATCATTATCACGCAGCATTTCGAGATAGCTCCTAAGTCTTTTGACAAGGGTTATCTTGCGATGAACCAAAAGCTCGTCCGTAGCAGTCATACCCTTATACAACACATTGTCCGAAACCAGTATCCCGCCCTTTTTCAAAAGTCTCAGGCTCTGGTCAAAAAACTCTCTGTAATGACCTTTTGCGGCGTCAACAAATATCAAATCAAACTCACCGTCAATTTTGGGCATAATCTCACGGGCGTCGCCCCGCAAAAGTGTTATCCTGTCCGAAAGACCCGCCGCTTTAATATTTTCCTCCGCCTTGTCCGCCATTTCGTCAGACAGTTCTATGGTTGTGACCGTTCCTCCGGAAGCAAGGCTCATTCTTATTGCCGAATAGCCTATTGCGCTACCTACTTCAAGAATTTTTTTTGCATTTGCGATTTTGATTATAACCTCAAGAAACCTTATACTTTCGGGCTGGGATATGGGAACCGAGCAGTCTGCGGCATATTTTTCCATTTCCTTTAAGAGTCCGTCGCTCTGAGGCAGCGTCGTCCTTATGTATCTTAAAATATAATCATAATTTATATTGTCGCCCTCTATCCAGTCTCTCATTTTTGCTGAAGCTCCTTAACCTTTTCGGCGTGTTCGGCCCCCGTTTTTGAAAAAACATTCCGGCTTCCGTCTGCCGTTGCCGCAAAATAATAGTAGTCCGTATCCTCCGGATTTATCGCCGCCATAACGGAATTTAATCCCGGAGAGGCAATAGGCCCTGCCGGAAGTCCCTCATACTTATATGTATTATACGGCGAATCTATTTTTATATCCTCATTTGACAAAATATCCTTACGTTCCGCCAGAACATACTGCACCGTTGCGCAGGACTGAAGCTTCATTCCCGCATTGATTCTGTTTTGGAAAACAGAGGCAACCTTGCCCCGCTCCGAATCATTCGCCGCCTCACGCTCGACTATCGACGCCATAATAATTATCTCGTCAAGAGTTTTATCCGTATTGCTCTCCTTATAAGCCGAATAGACAACGCTGTCAAACTCAGCCAGCATGGTTTTTATGACATTATGCGGGTCCTCGCCCCGGACAAACTCATAGGTGTCGGGGAAAAGGTATCCCTCCAAGCGGTTTTCCTCTCTTTTAATATCCGAAATGTAGGGATATTCGCTAAAGTCACCCTTTTGAACCTCCGCATAGAATTCGTTTCGGCTCACAACCCCCTTATCTTCAAGGAGCTGCGCTATCTGACGAAGCTCATACCCCTCGGGAATTGTAACCCTCACCAAATCCGCGCGCCTGCCCGACAGTATCTGAACTATATCAAAGTAGCACATTCCCTTTTTAAGCTCAAACATACCGTTATGATAAACCCTGTCCCCGCCGAGCTGAGAATACACATAAAAAGCCGCAGGATATTTTATTACCTCATTTTCCTTAAGAATCCGTGCAATCTGCCTCACTCCTGCGCCGCTCGGAATTTCCACCTTAACACTGCTGTTTGTGTCAGTCCAGAAAATATCGCCAAGTACGCTGAAAAAAAGCCAGAATAAAGCCAGAACAATCACAAATGCGATTGCTCCCAACCCCTTTTGAAAAATGCTTGTCCTTTCGTTCTTCGCTTTAGCCATAGTACAATTCCTTTACGAAACGAATCTTAATTCCAAAAATATAATAACAAAGCATAAAATAACAGGTATGCTGAGTATATTTTTCATAAGCATTTTGCCCTCATCTTTGCACTTCACCATTTTGATTTTTGAACCCATTACGGAAAATGCAATGAATGAGGCAATAAAGACAACAGCCATAATCGCGGCAAACGCCCATATAATAGCGTCGCTTATTTCATAATTCACCGCAACAAAGCTGAACAGAACCGAGGCTGCGTTGTTTAGAATATGATAAAGCATGGCTGCGTATACCGAATTGGTCTTAAGAGTTATTAACGCCGCAACAAATCCCAAAAGCAGCACGCCCGGAAGCTTTGCAAGACTTCCGTGAAGCAGGGCGAACATAACCGTTGTGAAAACAACCGCAACAACGGTGCTTCTCCGCTCATAAACGCTGAGTATTATTCCCCGCATCCAAAATTCTTCAAAAATTCCCGGGAGAACAGCCGTTACCAAAAGAGCCGCCGCCACTTCTCCTGCCGTTACCGGGACAAGCCCCGACGCACTTTTGCCTGCCAGGTGCGCTGCGGGAAGGTTTAAAAGAGCCATAACAAACTGTCCCGAAACCGCCATTACAACAATAATCCCAAAATACTTCTTCTCAAACCTGTTAAAACGCATTTCTTCGGCGTCGTTGCGCTCTGTTTTTTTCCACGCTGTCAGGCTGTAGACTGTAATTGAAACCAGAAATGTTACGGCGGTTATGATACCAAGCTGCAAATATCTGAAATATCTTATATAAAATTCAGAGGGCTCCGGTATGAAGCTTACTACGGCGCGAACCGCGATACGGCACACAAATTGAGCAAGCATAACCCACAAAAGCAGCCATCTTGCGCCCTTTATCCGCTTTATATCCTCATATTTCCTGTCCAAATCTCTCACATCCGGTTTCCGTTATGACCATATCAATCTTAATATCATTTTTCTCTTGGGGCAGCCTGTAATACAGACATTCCCTATAGGAAACGCCAGCCTTTACTCCTTTATAATCCTTAAGGAATCTGTCATAAAATCCGCCGCCGTAGCCAAGTCTGTTTCCGAACATATCAAATCCCAGTCCGGGAACAATAACCATATCGATTTCATCCTTTGGAACCTGTTTGATTTTGCCGCTTGCGATAAGCTCCGAGTCAGGCTCTTTAATGCCGTAGGTCTGAGCCTTAAGGCAAGATAAGTCCGTTATTTCATACGGGGTAATTAGCTTTTCCTTATCATCCGCAACGGGAAGGACTATGCGTTTTCCGTCAGCAAATATTTTAGGAATGAATACATCGGTTCTTACCTCGCTCCCTATATTGCTGTACAGCATAAGCGTGTCCGCCCTTTTATATTCCTCCAGGGCGAATACATACTTCCAGACGGAAGCGCTCTTAAACGCCTGAACCTCCGGCGAAATTGCGTCTCTTATCTGTTTAAATTCGGCCCTGAGCTTATTTTTTTCGTCACTCATAAATACTGAACCTGCCTTAAAAGCTTCTTGCCCGTTCCTTCTTTAAAATAATCTGCAATTGCCGCTCCGAACACAAGAGCCGCACCTGCGCCCTTGCCTGTTATAATATTGCCATCAGTAACCACAAAGTCGTCAAAAACCTCGGCACCTGCCAGGCTATCCTCGTAACCCGGGAAACAGGTCGCCTTTTTCCCCCGAAGCAAACCCAAATCGCCGAGAATCATCGGCGCTGCGCAGATTGCGGCAAGGAGCTTCCCGTTCTCCGCACAGTAATTTATGAGTTCATTAACCCTTTCGCTTTTCTGAAGATTAAGCGTCCCGGGCATTCCGCCGGGAAGAATAATTCCGTCAATCGTATCCAAATCAATATCCCCGGCGGACATATCCGCCTTAACAACCACGCCGTGCGCGCCTTCAACATATTCGCCCTCGATTGACGCAAGCTTTATCTTCAAATCGCCGCGTTTTATTATATCAAAAGCGGCGATGGCTTCAATTTCTTCAAAGCCGTCTGCCAGTAAAACATAAAGCATTATTTTTTCATTCCCTTCTTGCTTTTTGAAACTGCTATCATAAACTTCGGCAGTGCCATATACCGCCCTATTCTGCCGGGCTGTTTCGCCAGTCTGTAAAGCCACTCAAGATTTAATTTTATGAAAATCTCAGGAGCTCTCTTTGAATTTCCCGCAAAAACATCCAAGGTGCCTCCCACGCCCATTGCAAGCCGTACGGTTGTAAGCTTTTCCGCGTTGTCATTTATCCACTTTTCCTGCTTGCCGGCTCCCAGACAAACAAGAATAAGTCTTGCCCCCGATTCGTTTATTTTATCAATAATCATTGGTACATCCGCGTCGGTAAAATACCCGTCGTTTGTTCCGCAGATATTTATGCCCTCATACTTTTACATGAGCTTTTCCTTTGCAATTTCCGCAACCCCCGGCT
>JAEDLZ010000084.1 GCA_016303265.1 Clostridiales bacterium | reverse complement strand
CCTGTTCCGCCCAGCCTTATCAAGAGGTGGAAAAAGGTGTTCCCAAACCATGATTATGACACAAACTACAGTCTTAGTGAGTCTATCGGCCCAGGATGCGTTCATCTGGGCATTGAGAATATTCATAAGGTAGGTGCGATAGGCAAGGCAGGCTACGGCTGGGAAGTAAAAATTGTAGACGAAAACGGAGAACCTATCAAGCAGGGTGAAGTAGGTGAACTGGTTGTTAAGGGTCCGGGCGTTATGACCTGCTATTATAATGATGAAAAGGCGACCGAGGAGGTATTAAAGGACGGCTGGCTTTTCACCGGCGATATGGCAATGGAGGATGAGGACGGATTTATATTTCTGGTTGACAGAAAAAAGGATGTAATTATTTCAGGTGGGGAAAATCTCTATCCTGTCCAGATTGAGGACTTTATAAGAACCAATGACGCAGTTAAGGATGTTGCGGTTATCGGTCTTCCCGACCATCGTCTGGGCGAGATTGCGGCGGCTGTTATTGAGCTGAAAAACGGAGCAGAGTGCAGTGAGGAAGAAATGAACGAATTTTGCAAAGCGCTCCCTAAGTATAAAAGACCGCGGAAAATTATATTTGCGGATATTCCGAGAAATCCGACAGGAAAAATTGAGAAACCGAAGCTTAGAGAAATATATTGCGGCGAAAGTTTAGTTGCCGCACAGATTGAAAAATAAGGGGAATGTTTATGAAAAGACTTATGATTGGCAACGAAGCGGTTGCAAGAGGAGCTTATGAGGCGGGCGTATCGGTTGTAGCGTCTTATCCCGGAACTCCAAGCACGGAAATAACGGAAAATATAGTTAAGTTTGACGATATTTATGTTGAATGGTCGCCGAATGAAAAGGTTGCGGCGGAGGTTTCTATCGGCGCGTCGATTGCAGGCGCAAGAAGTATGTCCTGTATGAAACATGTGGGAATGAATGTTATGGCTGACCCTATGTTTACCGTAAGCTATATAGGTACGAACGGCGGACTGGTATTCTGTGTTGCCGATGATCCGGGAATGCATTCGTCTCAGAACGAGCAGGATTCCAGGCATTATGCCGAGGCGGCAAAACTTTTGATGCTTGAACCGTCGGACAGTGCGGAATGTAAGGAGTTTACAAGGCGTGCCTTTGAGCTGAGCGAAGAATTTGATGTCCCTGTTATCTTAAGGCTTTCGACAAGAGTTTCGCACTCACAGGGGCTGGTTGAGGAGCTCCCTAAGGTGAATTACAAGCTTAAGCCTTATGAGAAGAATATCGGCAAAAATGTTATGATGCCCGCAAACGCAATCAAGCGTCATGTCGAGGTTGAAAAGCGAATGAGGAGTCTTGAGGAATTTGCGGAAAACTGCGAATTTAACACAGAAGAAATAAATTCGGACGAGATAGGGGTTATTACTTCGGGAATTTCCTATATGTATGCAAAGGAAGCTCTCGGCGACAGAGTGAGCTACTTAAAGCTTGGTATGGCTTATCCTATGCCGAAAAAGCTTATTGAGAATTTTGCCGGAAAGCATAAAAAGATTTATGTTATAGAGGAACTCGACCCGGTTATAGAAAATCACTGCAAGGCTCTCGGAATAGAGGTAATCGGCAAGGAGGCTTTCACATATCTCGGTGAGTACACGCCGACTATGATAAAGAAAGCGGTGTTTGGAGAAGATGGGGCAGAATTTAATGAAATTGAAGAAGAAATCCCCGCAAGACCGCCGGTTCTTTGCGCAGGCTGTCCGCACAGAGGAACATTTTATGTTCTGAAAAAACTGGGACTTGTGGTATCGGGCGATATAGGCTGCTATACGCTGGGCGCTGTGCCGCCTTTGGCGAGTGTTGACACAACCGTGTGTATGGGTGCAAGCGTTAGCGGCGCTCACGGTATGTCCAAGGCGCGCGGCGAGGAATTTAACAAAAAACTTGTTGCCGTTATCGGTGATTCTACCTTTATTCACTCGGGAATAACGGGGCTTATTGATATTGTTTACAATAAGGGAAACAGCACGGTTATAATTCTTGATAACTCCATAACGGGCATGACAGGCCATCAGGACAATCCGACAACGGGGCTTACAATCCGTAAAGAGCCTACAAAGCAGGTTGACCTTGTTGCTCTTGCTAAGGCGGTTGGCGTTGAGAGGGTTGTTGTTGCCGACCCGTTTGATGTAAAGAATTTTGAAAAGGTTGTCAAAGAGGAAACCGAGGCGGATGAGCCATCCGTAATCATTGCTCAAAGGCCCTGCGCTCTTCTTAAAAATGTTAAGTATACAGGACACTGTAATATCAGCGATAAGTGCAGAAAATGTAAAGTGTGTATGAAACTGGGCTGTCCTGCAATTTCGCAGCAGGACGGGAATATTGTTATTGACCGCACACAGTGTAACGGCTGCGGACTTTGTGTGAATGTCTGCCCGTTTGGCGCAATAGAGAAGGAGGATTAGACTTATGACAAAGAATATTATGATTGTCGGCGTTGGAGGTCAGGGTACTCTTCTCGCAAGCAGAATTATCGGCAAGACAGTTATTTCCGAAGGTTATGATGTTAAAATTTCTGAGGTTCACGGCATGAGTCAGCGAGGCGGCAGCGTTGTCACCTATGTGAAATTCGGCGACAAGGTATACTCCCCGATTATTGATAAAGGCGAAGCGGATATAATTTTGGCATTTGAGCTTCTGGAGGCTTATCGCGCACTTCCGTTCCTAAAAAAAGACGGGAAGATGATTGTCAATGACCAGCAGATGAATCCAATGCCGGTTATAACAGGTGTTGCCAAATACCCGGAAAATATAGCGGATAAACTTGCCGAAAAGGTGAATATTACTGTTGTTGACGCTCTTTCAAAAGCGGAAGAAGCAGGAAACATAAAGGCTGTCAATGTAGTCCTTATCGGAGTTATGGCTAAAAATACGGATATTGCATATGAAAAATGGGTTGAGGTTATTAAAGCAACCGTTCCCGAAAAATTCCTTGATGTAAACCTTAAGGCTTTTGATATAGGCTATAATCTTTAATATATAGGGAGGAGTTATTATGAGTTATATAGTTGAAAAAAGGCAGATTGAAATAAAGGATAGCTGTGATGTCCTTGTTGCCGGCGGAGGCATTGCGGGAATTGCCGCTGCGCTGTCTGCGGCAAGAAACGGCGCAAAGGTTATTTTGCTTGAGCGTGAATTTATGCTTGGCGGACTCGGAACGGCAGGGCTTGTAACAATATATTTGCCGCTTTGCGACGGCCGCGGAACCCAGCTTAGCTATGGTATTGCGGAGGAACTTCTGAAGCTTTCGATTTCAATGGGCGCTGAGGCAAATTCTTATCCTAAAGCGTGGATTGAAAACGGTACTCTTGAAGAAAAAAAGAAGCGTCGGTATGAAGCCCGATATAATCCGCAGCTTTTTGCGATTCTTGCCGAACAGTTGCTGATTCGTGAAGGTGTTACTGTTCTTTACGGAACGCAGGTGGCTTCGGTAACTAAAGAAAATGACAGAATCAGTAATGTTATAGTTGAAAATAAATCGGGCAGATACGCCGTTTCGGTAAGGTCGGTTGTTGATTGCACCGGTGACGCGGATATTTGCAAGTTTGCCGATGAAGACTGTGAAACATTCAAGCAGGGCAATATTCTTGCAGCGTGGTATTATTTCCTTAACGGAAATGACTGTGGATTAAAAATGCTTGGCGCTTCGGATATTCCCGACGATGAAAAGACGGGGGATGAGCCGCAGCCGCTTGTTAACAGGAGATTCACCGGACTTGACGGAAAAGAAATAAGCGATATGGTTGTTCTGTCACACAAACAGATTCTCAGCGATGTTAAAGAAATGAGAAAAGAGAATGAAAAACATATTCCGGTTACGATTCCGACAATTCCGCAAATTCGTATGACAAGGCGAATTAAGGGTGTTTATACCATGACAACGGAGGATGACGGAAGAGATTTTGACGACAGCGTAGGAATGTTCGGAAACTGGAAAAAAATAGGGCCGGTTTATCAGTTGCCGTTTAGTTCGCTTTACGGCAGCAGAGTTAAAAATCTTATTACTGCCGGGAGATGCATTTCTGCCAATGATGCAATGTGGGATGTAACGAGGGTTATACCTGTTTGTGCAGTTTCCGGGGAGGCTGCAGGAACGGCCGCTTCCATGACTGATGATTTTAAAAGTCTTGATATTACGGAATTGCAGAATAAGCTTATTGAAAATGGCGTTAAAATCAGATTATAGAATGAATAATTTAAGGAGCTGTCGCAAAATGCGGCAGCTCCTTTGGGGTGGACGCAAAATAGTGCTGACCTACCAAACTGAGTCCAAAGGCCGTATATGGATACTGCGAGAGGCGAAGTTTGTTCAAAACGCAAAGCTTTTGTAATTGAAATTCGTTATATAACGAATTTCCACCTAGGTTTCGGTCTCATTTTTGATTTTTGTATTTAAAAAAACCGCTATATTATGGCGTTTTTTTATGCTTTGCGTGGTCTGTGCATTTTGCGCTGTCCTCTTTTCTTTAGCAGAACCTATATACAGTAATGCGGCCGCAATGAAATAAATTACTATATACCACGGAGAAAATTCTTTAACATCAATGTGGAGGAACTTGATATTTGCAAATATCTCAGCGGTTTTAAGAATTACTTTAATTCCTGCCGCAGTCGGATAAAGAAAAATGTTGCAAATAAAATCCGGCAGAACGGGAGCGATAAAACAAAGAGCATAGCTCAGTATGAATACAGGCCCGCAAAGAGGAACAATCCAGATGTTTACGATAATTGAGGAAAAAGAAATTGTGCCAAAGTAATAGGCGATAAAGGGCGCTGTTCCGATAAATGCGGACAAAGAAACCGAAATCAATCCGACTATCGTTTTCAGAATATGTGATTTCCCCGTAACAGGAGCTAAAAGGCCGCAAAATTTCGGGTGCAGCAAAATTATCGCAAGGGTTGAGAAAAAGGACAGTATAAAACTTACGCTAAGCAGGGAATATGGATTGAATAATAGAATAATGAAGGCGGAGATAAACAGAGCTGTCAGCGAGTCGTACTGGCTTTTGTTCACAAGTGCGATGATATATATGGCGAGCATAATTGCGGCACGGCAAATTGACGGAGAAAACCCTGTTGTTGCGGCGAAAAGCAGTATAACCGGCAGTGCCAGCAGGGAAATAATCTTCCGGTGAAATTGGAAAAATCCTAAAAGACCGCAAAACGCTCCGAACAGGATGCTGAGATGAAGACCCGAAACTGCCGTTATATGAGAAAGTCCGGCAAGGGACAAACTATTTGAGAGAGTTTCGGAAAAATCGGATATTACCCCGAGAAGTATGCCCTTCATTATAGCGCAGGCGTCCTTGTCAAAACCAAATACACCTACAATAC
>JAEDLZ010000083.1 GCA_016303265.1 Clostridiales bacterium | reverse complement strand
GACTTAATTTGTACCTTGGCATAATTAAAACCTCCAAAATGATATTTTTATTATACATCATCTTGGAGGCTTCGTAAAGACTTTACACAAAATCCGGGATTGACTCTTATTAACCCCTAATTTTTCATCTTCATTATACAACCTATTTCCGCAATTATCACAAAAGGTCATATTATTAGCTACATCTTTTCCGCATTTACTGCAAAACATAAAAACACCTCTTTCCGCAAAATCATCTTATTATATCCATATACGCGAGAAAATACCTGCAACAAAAATTAAAATTATCATAACTGCAAAAATAGACAAACCAATATTAATCCAACCTAATACAATTCCGGCCGATGCAAGATTATATCCTTGCTCATTTCTTTCCTGTATTTGATTTTTAGCCATATTACCTAAAATAATTGCTGCGACAGCAGTTATAAACCACCCAAAAATAAACGATATACAAGCCAAAATCAAACTCCAAATTGCATAAGCATTTGTTTTATACGGATTATGCTGTTTGCCAATATTTAAATTAATGTTATGTACATTATTGTAATTATCATTTTCATTAGTTTTAGTACCGCAGTTTGAACAATAACTACCATTAACTTCTTCACCGCAATTTTTACAAAACATCTTATATTCCCCCATTTCATAATTTTTTTCTTTATTATATCACATATCCTCCAAAATTGAAACTATTTTTTAACTGTATTTTTAACTATTATTTTGAATATATGATTAAATTATAAAATAAAGTAAAATATAATTACAGAAAGGCGGTACAATATTATGGATTTTATAATAAAAAAACCTTCAAGCTCAAACAGGACTATAAGAATGCCCGACGCACTAATTGATAAAATAGCAAAACTTGCGTCGGAACAAGACATATCATTTAATCAAGTTGTAGTTCAATGTTGTGAATATGCTATTGAAAATCTCCCGAAAAGAAAAGATAAGTAACCTAACCAACCTCTTCTGTTTGTAAATTTAAAACGCTAAAAATAAGGGGCTGTAGTCATCCCGATTTTTAAAATCGTTTTGCTACAGCCCCTTATTTTGAGTGCTTTGCCAAATGTTCTTTGATTTTTGTAAAGCTAAGCTCGCTGATGTCATGCTCGATTTTGCAGCTGTCCTCGTAGGCGGTATCCTCATCAACCCCTAAAGCCATCAGAGCTTTTGCAATTATCCGGTGCCGTTCATAAACGCTCTCGGCAATTTTACGGCCTTTTTCGGTAAGTGCAATACCGCCGTCCGGATCCATACTGATATATCCGTCTTCGCGAAGATTTTTCATTGCAACCGAAACGCTCGGCTTTGTAAAATTAAGCTTATTTGCAACATCAATACTGCGCACATAACCCTTTTGAATTTTTATCATGAGTATTGATTCAAGATAATTTTCCGCTGATTCTTTAATTTTCATAGTATAACTACTCCATGTCCAACAAGCAAAGGTATAATATTTTATGCCCTTGCACACTTTTTTTAAGTATTATATCACACTTTATCAGGTGTGTCAAACTGCATAATTTTATTTTCATCTTTAAAAAATGCACAAAAAAGCTGTATGTAATATTGCCAGATACAGCAAAACATAAAAAATAAAAATTTTTCCAATAAAATGTTGACAAAATTAGTTAGTTATGATAAACTAACCAATAGAGGTTAGAGGATACTAACCACATTTTTTGATGCATGGGTTAGCAATGGCTAACGGAATGGAGGATACATATGATGCCGCTGTCGCTTGCAGATGCAGGAGAAGAAAACACCATTAAAAAAATCGGAGGAAATCCGGAAGTAAAAAAACATCTTGAAAATCTCGGTTTTGTTGTAGGAGGGAATGTCAAGGTAATCAGTACATTAGGGGGGAATGTCATTGTAAATGTCAAAGAGGCTCGTGTTGCAATCAGCGAAGAAATGGCACGAAAAATTATGGTATAAATTTTTGAAGGAGGAAAATCAATGAAAACATTAAGACAGGCAAAAATCGGCGATACGGTTAAGGTTGTCAAACTTCACGGAGAAGGTGCGGTAAAGCGCAGAATTATGGATATGGGCATTACAAAGGGAACGGATGTGCATATTCGTAAGGTGGCGCCGCTGGGAGACCCCGTTGAGGTAACTGTTCGCGGCTATGAGCTGTCCCTTCGCAAGGCGGACGCGGAAATGATTGAGGTTGAGTAAAATTTTTTGGCATTGAGTTAGTGGTAACTAATATGAAAGTGAGGAATTTACAATGAATTTGAAGATTGCACTTGCGGGTAACCCGAACAGCGGAAAAACCACGCTGTTTAATGCGCTGACCGGTTCAAATCAGTTTGTGGGAAACTGGCCGGGCGTTACCGTTGAAAAGAAGGAAGGAAAGCTGAAAAAACACGACGGAGTTACGATTACCGATCTTCCCGGTATTTATTCCCTGTCCCCGTACACCCTTGAAGAGGTGGTTGCGAGGAATTATCTTATCGGTGAGCGTCCCGACGCAATTTTAAATATCGTAGACGGAACGAACCTTGAAAGAAACCTCTATCTCACCACCCAGCTTACGGAGCTTGGTATTCCCGTTGTCATCGCAATAAACATGATGGACATTGTGAGAAAGAATGGCGACAAAATCAATATTGCCGAATTATCACGGGAGCTTGGCTGCAAGATTGTCGAAATATCAGCACTAAAGGGAACAGGCATACAGGAAGCGGCAGAGGCGGCGGTTTCGGCGGCAAAAAGCGGAAAAACCGTTCCCATGCACACTTTTTCGGGAACTGTGGAACACGCAATCGCACATATTGAAGAAGCGGTACTCCACGATATGCCCGAGGAACAGCAACGCTGGTATGCGATTAAAATTTTTGAGCGTGACCAAAAGGCGATGGAATCGCTTAACATCTCAAAAGAGACAATGGCGCATATTGAAAAAGACATTAAAGCAGCAGAGGACGAGCTTGACGATGATGCGGAGAGCATCATAACCAACGAACGCTATATCTATATTGCACAGCTTATGAAGGGCTGTTATAAAAAGAAGAGCACCGGTAAGCTTTCAACCTCGGATAAGATTGATAAGGTGGTAACAAACCGCTGGCTGGGACTTCCGATATTTGCGGTTATTATGTTCCTTGTTTATTACATATCCATGGTATCAATCGGCTCTATGGCTACGGATTGGGCAAACGACGGCTTGTTTGGCGACGGCTGGCACTTGTTTGGAATAGGTTCTTCTGCTTATACCGAGGCGGCGGACGAATTCGGCGAGGCTTCTCAGATTGTAAACGGATATATGGAATATGCGGCGGATAACGGCATTGATACAGAAGATACGGAATCGGCACTTGATACGGAATCAGAGGACTTTGAAGCATCGGCGGCAAAGGCTGCACTTACGGAATTTGCCGAAAGTGCAAAGGATATAGATGAGGTAACCTACACGGTTGTTGATGAGGAAACGATGGCGGATGAGGAGAAAGCGGCTTCTTATGGCGATTTGCTTAGCGCAATAGAGGTCTATGAAGCGTATGACTGCGCCGAGCCTGATCCTGCGGATTACGGCGTATGGGTTCCGGGCATCCCGGTACTTGTAGAAAACGGATTAAATGCGATAAATTGTGCCCAGTGGCTCCAAGGACTGATACTTGACGGTATCGTTGCCGGTGTCGGAGCGGTTTTGGGATTTGTACCGCAGATGCTTGTACTGTTCCTGTTGCTTGCGTTCCTTGAGGCGTGCGGATATATGGCGCGTATTGCCTTTGTGCTCGACAGAGTGTTTAGAAAATTCGGACTTTCGGGAAAATCCTTTATCCCCATGCTTATCGGTACGGGCTGCGGAGTTCCGGGTATTATGGCGTCAAGAACCATTGAAAATGACAGAGACCGCAAGATGACAATTATGACAACCACCTTCATTCCCTGCGGCGCAAAGGTCCCCTTTATTGCAATGATTGCCGGTGCTATTTTCGGCGGCTCGGCTTATGTTGCAGCCTCGGCATACTTCATAGGGATGGCGGCAATTATCATATCGGGTATTATGCTTAAAAAGACAAAGCCCTTTGCCGGCGACCCTGCACCCTTTGTTATGGAGCTTCCGAGCTATCATATGCCTACGGTAATGAATGTTTTAAGAAGTATGTGGGAGCGCGGCTGGTCCTTTATCAAAAAGGCAGGAACGATTATTCTTCTCTCCACAATAGTCGTTTGGTTCACAACTTACTTCGGTTTTGTTGACGGACACTTTACAATGCTTTCGGAGGATCAGATTGACCAAAGCATACTTGCGGCAATAGGCGGAGCCATTGCGTGGATATTTAGACCCCTCGGCTGGGGAAATTGGCAGGCGGCGGTTGCGTCAATTACCGGACTTGTGGCAAAGGAGAACATTGTCGGAACGATGGGTATTCTCTACGGCGGATCGGGAACGGTTTACGCAAATCTTGCCGGAGCCTTTACCTCGGTTACGGGTTATTCGTTCCTTGTATTTAACCTTTTGTGCGCACCGTGTTTTGCGGCAATAGGCGCAATCAAGCGTGAGATGAATAACGCAAAATGGACATGGTTTGCCATAGGTTATCAGTGCGTATTCGCATATAGCGTAGCACTTATGATAAATCAGTTCGGACTGCTGTTTAGCGGAAATGTTCATGTAATCGGTCTGATTTTTGCATTGGCTGTGCTTGCACTTATCGTTTATATGCTGTTTAAGCCGTATAAAGAGGCGGGAACGCTTGAACGTAAAGCCGCTTCAAAGATATAAATGGCAATTGAAAAGTGCATGGGCGGGGCTTGCTCCGCCCGGAAGCGTTCCGCTTCACCTTTGCCGAGCGAATATGCCGAACATCTCAATCTCAGCCGCATTATAAATCATTATCGTAGGGGACGATGCCCACATCGTCACGAAACAAATGAATTTAATGCGGTTAATTATATCATAGGGGCGGGGCTTGCTCCGCCTGAAATCCCAAAGGAGGAGATTATTATGACATGGCTTTCAAATAATATTTCAACTATCATAATATGCTTGATACTTATTGCGGCTATTGCGGCAATAGTGGTTTATATGGTAAAGAGCAAACGGCAGGGAAAATCCTCCTGCGGCTGCGGCTGCCAAAGCTGCGCAATGAAAGGTTCCTGTCACGGCGGGAAGTGAGCGCATATATCGGAATTGCGTGAAGCGGGCGGACGCGGCAGAATATATTGCCGATATGGAGAATTTGTAAAAACGGATATAAGTCAAGGGCTTTACTCAATGTTTGGCTAATTTTAAAAATCAAAACAAGAATCCCGGTGTAGTCATTGTTTTTGCAAAATTGTATAAGAATAACATTTGTCTTTATAATTTTTTATTTGTTTTATGAATTGATTTTTTTTGGTAAATATGGTATTATACAGAAGAAAAATTTAATATATTCACACAAAGTGTCGGTTATGCTGCAAAAGGCGCTGTTT
>JAEDLZ010000082.1 GCA_016303265.1 Clostridiales bacterium | reverse complement strand
CTGCGCAACGCTTTCGGTTACGCCTTGCTGGTGCTACGGAAGTGAAACGATGGACCTTGACCCCTCGACAATAAAGGCAGTATGGGGATTTAACGGCACAGAAAGACCGGGCGCTGTTTATCTTGCGGCGGCTATGGCGGCTCATGCGCAAAGAGGACTTCCTGCCTTTTCAATATACGGACATGATGTTCAGGACATGAATGATTCGTCAATCCCGGAGGATGTTGCGGAAAAAATTATCAGATTTGCAAGAGGCGCAATCGCCGTAGGCCAAATGAAGAATAAGGCATATGTTAATTTGGGCGGAGTTGCTATGGGCATAGGCGGTTCGTACTGCGACGCCGACTTTATGCAGAAATACCTCGGTATCCGTGCAGAGTGGGTTGACCTTACAGAAATTTTGAGAAGAATTACCCTTGAAATATATGATAAAGACGAATATGAGAAGGCTCTTGCATGGATTAAGGCTAACTGCAAGGAAGGCTTTGACAAAAATGCCGGAAAGAATTTCCCGGAAATTATAACAAAATCCAGGGTTGTTCCGGCAGACAAGAATTGGGAATTTATTGCCAAGATGACGATTATAGCAAAAGATATTCTCTTCGGCAATAAGAAGCTTGATGAGCTCGGCTGGCACGAGGAGGCTCTCGGCAGAAACGGTATCGTCGGAGGTTTCCAGGGTCAGAGAATGTGGACGGACTGGCTCCCCAACGGCGACTTTACGGAGTCCATTATGGCGTCCAGCTTTGACTGGAACGGTAAGAAAGCACCCTTTGCGTTTGCAACGGAGAATGATACATTAAACGGCATTGCAATGCTTTTTGCAACACTTCTGACGGGAAAGGCTCCCTGCTTCCACGATGTTCGTACATATTGGAGTCCGGAGGCTGTTAAGAGAGTGACCGGCAAGGAATTGGAGGGTGTTGCCAAGAACGGTATTATACATCTTATCAACTCCGGTGCGACGGCTCTTGACTGCACAGGCGCATCTAAAGATGAAAACGGCAACGGCACGATTAAAGAATGGTGGAACATGACAGACGAGGACATTGACAATTGTCTTAAGGCAACAGACTGGTGCCGTGCCGACTATGAATATTTCCGGGGCGGCGGCTTCTCATCACACTTCAGAACACGGGCGGAAATGCCTGTTACAATGCTTCGCGTAAACATTATCGATGGCGTCGGACCAACTATTCAGATTGCCGAGGGTTATACGGTTGACCTTCCTGATGATGTACATGAAAAGCTTGATAAGAGAACAGACCCAACATGGCCTACAACATGGTTCACTCCGAATCTTTGTGATAAGGACGCGTTCCGCGATGTATACAGTGTGATGGCTAACTGGGGTGCAAACCATGGAGTTACGGTTCACGGCCATATCGGCGCAGATGTAATAACGCTTGCGTCCATGCTCCGTATTCCCGTGTCCATGCACAATGTTCCGGACGAAAAGGTATACAGACCGCAGGCATGGGCAGGCTTCGGCAAGGGTGAAGACCTCACCTCAACAGACTACAGAGCTTGCGAAGCTTACGGCCCGCTGTATAAATAATCGAATAAAAAACGGGACGGCACAGGCAGACGCTTATAAGACGGAAAACGGTGTCATTGCCGAACCGTTGAAAAATCAGAATTGTTTTTGCAAAAGGAGCTGTCGCAAAATGCGGCAGCTCCTTTGGGGTGGACGCAAAATAGTGCTGACCTACCAAACTGAGTCCAAAGGCCGTATATGGATACTGCGAGAGGCGAAGTTTGTTCAAAACGCAAAGCATTTGTAATTGAAATTCGTTATATAACGAATTTCCACCTAGGTTTTGGTTTCATTTTAGATTTTTGTATTAAAAAACAGGCTATATTATGGCGTTTTTTATGCTTTGCGTGGTCTGTGCATTTTGCGCTGACCCGTTTCCTTTTCCGTTGAGATAAAATGAGGAAGGACTTTTGTGAAACTGTTTATTAAGAAAGCCCTGAGTAATTTACGAAAAATAAATGCGAAAAGCGGGATTTGTATGCGGAGGTAAAGCGTATGTGGTTTATATTTGCGTTGATGTCTGCTGTTTTTGCGGCACTGACCTCAATATTGGCAAAGGTGGGCATTGGCGGAGTTAATTCCACTCTGGCAACCGCAATCAGGACGGTTGTGGTTGTCATTATGTCTTGGGGAATGGTTTTTATCACAAATGCACAAAGCGGCATTGGCGAAATTAGCAGAAAAAGCTGGATATTTTTAATAATGTCCGGGCTGGCAACGGGCGCTTCGTGGCTGTGCTATTACAGAGCTCTGCAAATCGGGGATGTTTCCAAAGTAGTGCCGATTGACAAGCTGAGCATTGTAATTACCTTGCTGCTGGCATTTGTGTTTTTAAAAGAAGAGTTTACGGCGAAATCTTTAATTGGCTGTATCTTTATTTGCATAGGGAGTCTGGTTATGGTTTTGTAGATTCCGCCTGCCTCCAAATAAAGCAAAGACCGCTGATGCAGAGGAGGGCGCGGGTTTATCTGTATCTGTCTATATCCTCAAGCCCAATCCCGCGGTGGACTGCAATGTTTATGCCGTTTGCAATAACGGAAGAAATATCATCAATTACACGGTCGATTTCCTTGGGTGTTACGATGAAGTCACCTATATTGCCTGAAAGAGTCTGTTTAATAAGAGGATATTTGTCCTCCTCTTCAATAGTGGTCAGCATTTTATAAAGAGGTTCGTTTTCCTTGGCATTTGCCCTTAAATCATTTATAATCAAATCGATTGTATCGCCTGCTATGGTGGCGGCGTCAACAACGGTGGGAACGCCGATTGCTATTACGGGAACACCGAGCTCTTTTTGATTTATTGCCATTCTTGAATTTCCTACGCCTGCCCCCGGAGCTATTCCGGAATCGGCAAGCTGAATTGTTGAATTTATCCGCTCCATTTTCCGTGAACACAATGCATCAATGACAATCAAAAGAGAGGGCTTTACCCGGTCGCAGATTCCTTTGACTATTTCTCCGGTTTCAATTCCGGTAATTCCCAAAACGCCCGGCGCAATAGCGCAAAGCGGACGCAGCCGCTTATCAATCTCTTCGGGGATGTATTCAATAAGATGCCGCGTTACAAGCAGTGAATCAACGACGGCAGGACCTAAAGCGTCAGGCGTAACATTGCGGTTGCCCAGACCGATGACCAAAACCGTGCCGTCGCTTCCCTCCGGAATAAGCGCATCAAGCTCCTTTGCGATGACTTTGCAGATGTTTTCATAAGCCGTCTGTTCGCCGTATACCGTTTCGGGAACTTCAACTGTTATATAATTCCCCACGGGCTTTTTCAAAACGGACGCACCCTTTTCCGAAGAAATTTTTATCCGTGTGACCCCAATACCGTCAAAGGGCGTATCTTTTTCCGCTTCCACCCCTTCGATGTCACATTCAACGGAGGAAGCCTCCATATACATTTCTCTTGCTTCCACTGCAAGGTCGGTTCTTGCACTGTATGCCATATAATCACTCCAAGCTTAAAATTTTAATAATATATAGATAATTATATCCAAAAATTATTATCATATCCTAATTGACATTGGTATAAAATAAATGATATACTGTGTCATAAGGCTGCGGATTTTCAAAATGTAACTAATTTGCAAAGCAGGGAAAACACCATAAATCGCAAATATTGATACAATCGGCACTTTGAAATATTGCTTTTGAAAACCGACTGAATGTTTGTGCTCCTTATGCCTGAAGATTTGGGTGGATGATATTATGAAAAGTAAGGTTAAAATTATAATAGCGGCGGCTCTTGTATTTACTGCGGCGTTGCTTTGCGCGGCGTCAAAAACGGATACGGGCGGCTCTGCGGTAGTATTAAACGGTGCGGAGCTTGAATTTAAAACTCCGACTTACAGGGAAAACGGAGTTTGCTATATTCCTGCCGCGGAATTCTTTGATTATGCAAAAATTCCTTACGGAAAAGACGGTAACAGACTGATTGCGGGAGATACTGAAATTGCGGACTATCGGGTGAAGAACGGTAAAATTATGATTTCGGCTTATCTTGCGGGGAAAATATACGGCGGTGAAGTGACGGTTATGGAAAATAACATATATATTGTTAAAACAACGCCTGTTAAGGTGGTTTTTCGCGAAAACTGCAAAGAAATAGAGTTTGGCTACAGCGATGCGTTTTTTGCCGCATCTGCATACGGATATAATCATGCTTTGGCGAAAATGTCGTTGGGTGCGGCAATATCTGCGTTTTCTGCCGCAGAATCCGATAAATACTGGGGCGAGGACGGAGCTTTCGGCAGAGAGGCAAATGCCGCACGGCTGCTTAATGATATTGGATTTGTAAATATCAGGGCGTATAATTATGATAAGTCCTTAAATGACGCCACGGATAAGGCGGCATTCATTACGGGCGAGAAGGAAATTGAGCTCAATGGGGAAAAACAGCCGATTATGGCGGTTTTTGTCCGAGGCGGCGCATACGGAAACGAATGGGTCAGTAACTTCAATGTGGGAGAGACCGGCAATCACAAGGGATTCAGCAATGCGGCAGAGGAAATTGTCAAAACCGTTGAAAAGAATATGGGAGATAGAGATATAAAGCTCTGGATAGCAGGCTACAGCAGAGGAGCGGCGGTTGCAAATATAGCGGCGGCAAAGCTGGGCGACGGCGGAAAAATAAAAAGAGATAATATATATGCGTACACCTTTGCAACTCCGCAAGGAGCAGAAAGAAGTAATTGCAAAAACGAAAAATACGGATATATATTTAATATTATAAACGAGAACGATATGGTTCCCCTTGTAGTACCGAGTGAATGGAGCTTTGGAAGGTACGGCAGAGATGTTACATTTTCGCAGTTTGCGGAATTTAACGAAGAAACCGCAGAAAATAAGGCGAAAAAAATATCGGAGCTGTATTTTGAAATAAGCTCGGGCGGTAGGTATGACCCTGTGGAGGTTGAAAATTCAAATCAGTCGGAAAATGTAAGAAATGCCGTTTTGAAAATCGGCAGAGCTATAGGCGGCAGAGAGAATTATGTCAACAAGTATCAGAAAATGATGATGGATTATGTTGAGTGCGGCAATACAAAAATAAAAAATGACAGCGGAAAATGGCAGTGGTCAAATGCGGAGGACGGGTTTTTATATAAATACGGCGCAGACGGAGAAAAATATGTGAGCGAGGCAAGAAAGGATGAGTTTCTCAAAAGCTTCGGCGGCAAAATGGAAAGTATCGGCAAACAAATGTATGGTTTTGGCGCAATATGCCTTAAAAACGGAATGTCGCCGTCGCAGGTGATTTCCGAGGATATAGGCGTGTCGAATTTTATAACGATTGCATCTGTTTTTGCTCCGTCGGGCAAAAACATAAGCTCCTTTGCACAGGCACATTATCCGGAAGTGTATATGTCGCTTATGCTTACCTTTGACGCTGAGGATATGCGCATATCCAAGTAATTTTGCGTCCACCCCAAAAGTGGAGCTGTCGCATTTTGCGACACTCCCTTTTT
>JAEDLZ010000081.1 GCA_016303265.1 Clostridiales bacterium | reverse complement strand
TGAAAAACCCGACTCGTCTTATAACATAACAATTGATACAAACACAAAGAACACAGTTTATTATCGCTGGAAAAATTCTGCCGACAACACATATATTACAGAATTTAAAAAATACAGCGGCAAGTTTGACACCGCGGCGGACAGTGCAACAAAGAACCTTAACGGAACATACATTCTTGAATGTAAAATAGTGCCGCCGTCGGGCGCAAGCATTAACTATGTTACAACCTTTGTTTTTGATAATGAAGGTCCCTCCATTAATCTGACAGCTCCGTCTGCCGATGTCAGCAGTCTGACGCAAAGAGTTTCTGTATATGCAACCGACCGGTCAGATGTAGCGTCGGCAACAGGCAGGATTGTAAATCCGGACGGAACGAATATCCCGGGAAATGAAGAATTTAAACTTAACGTCAGCAACGGAATACTTTCGCAGAATGTAAACATATCCGATATTCCAAGCGGCATATATGCACTAAAGGTTACGGCTGTTGACACTCACGGAGCGTCGGCGTCTGAAATTTCTGATGCATTTATCATAAGAAATGCAGCGCCGACAGGAACGGTTGATGTTCAAAGCGAGCTTAGCTTTGCCGAGAGACCGCTTATTTCAAGTGATAGCTTTAAACTTTGTTTTGATATAAATGAGCAGTTTGCAAATCCGTCTTATGCAAAGGACCAGGAGCTTTATTACAGAATAAGCACAGTTTCCGGAGAATACGGCGAGTGGCTTGACGCCGGCAGTGTCAGTCCGTCAGCTTCTATATCCGGTACACTTGCAGCAAAGCTTACTGTCGATGCACCGCAGATGACATTTGCGGACGGAGCAAATACATTGTTTGTTCAGACAGTAATATGCAGCAAGGATACCGATAAGTCAAATATCAGCTTAAATACAGTTAAAAGTAATGAAATTATGTTCTATTATGACAATACTGCGCCGACTGCCAATTTGGTTATAAACGATTACCATACAGACGAGAACATAAGCGGCAAACTGTATGTCAGTGATAACCTTGGCGGCGAAATTTTCATTTCGTGTGAGAGTGCGGCGGTAGAAATCGGCGAAATAGCAGAGGGAGAAGTTGATGTAACGGTCAGCGAAAGTACAGATACCTTTATTACGGTTTCGGACGCATCAGGCAATAAAACGAATGTGAAGCTTGTCATACGCGGCATAGACAAAACCCCGCCGACAGCCGACATTGAGGTTACGGAGGAAACTCACGGAGCAAGAAAGGATGCCGCAGCTACCGTTAAATTAAACGACGTTTTGGGCGAAACGGTAAAATTTGCGTTTATCCCCGTCGATAAATATACGGACGGAGCCAACCTCGAAGAATATTTTGCTTCGGATGCGAAGTGTTTCAAAGCCTCCGTAACAAAAAGCGAAGCTGCAGAGTGGAGCGGCGAAAACAATATCACATATAAAGCTCAAATTCTCGGCACAACCGGAGAATGGTATCTTGGTGTGCGTGCTGCTGACAGTCTCGGCAACAGTACAGACATAGTATTTAACGAGAATGTTCTTAAAGCAGAAGATACAGAGCTTTCTTTGACAACATCGGCTAACCCCGTAAAAACCGAAACAAAGACAATAGCAACAGTAAGCTATAATGTACCTGTATATACACTTCCGCAGGACAAAATCGTTGATGCAAACAGTGATGTTGTTATAAATAATACATTGGACATAGATGAGTTTGAAGATTTGTCGGAGGCGGAAAAGGTTGAAACGGCAAACCTTGAGCTTGCAAAGCAGTATGCCATGACATACTCCAATAAATATTCATTTGCGGCAGGTGACAATGGTGACTATGATTTATATACCGTTGATGATTTAGGCAGAACAAACCACCTTGTTGCAACCGTTGATGGTGTAATGTTCGGTGCGGCAAGCGATATAAAGGTCACTAAAGTTGATAGTTCACTAACCCCGTATGCTGATGATGAAATGATTTGCGCAGCCGCATACAGCGGAGATTATGTGATTGTTGAACCGGCTGACGCTGACAGCGACACCTTGCTTCTGCCGATAAACCCGTATGATTATAATACCATTTATAATACAAACGCTCTTATCTTTGAGTCGAACATGTCATATACCGCATCAGGCGACAGCGGCAGTGAAGACACCGGATACAAAAAGCTTGTTTACAGAGTAGAACAGATTTACAATGCGGACGGTGAATACGGAGATGACATATATGCCGATACTACGGAAAGAACCGTTACGGTCCTTGCATTCAGCGAAGGTGCAGACATAAACGATCCTACTCAGGTAAGTGAAAAAACAGCCGTAATTACAGGAATAGACAACACTGCTCCGATTACAAGATGGTCGGTAAGTCCCGGGGTTTTAACCTATGAAGAAACTCACGATAGTGATGGTACGCTGATCAGGGAGCTTGTAAAACATACGACGCCGGGAAATGTAACATTTACGATAACTGCTCAGGATAAGGACTCGGGGATAGAACAAATAAGGGCTTTTGCTTACACAGATTTAAATGATGAGTATCAAGAAGTTCTTGTGCCGATGACTGATGAAAACGGTGCTCCGACCGAATACTGGATTTGGGACGGAAGCGATTATTCGTCAAAAGAATATGTCTATGACGAAGAAACAGGTAACGACATTGAGGTAATAACAGAATCTATTCCCGTTAAGGTGGAATACTTCGGCGATGCTGATAAATACGGCGTAAAAATGCTTAAATACACATTCAGCGATGAGTATACCATTCAGTCGGGAGGCGTATCATTTACGAATACTCTCGGTGCGGAGGAAATGCCGTATATCGGCAGCTTTGAAGGGGCGCTTTCCACCAAGGACATTATCTATAAAATGCCTGTCGAAGAGGGCAAAGATTACAATGTAAAGTACTATCTTGAAAATGCCGACGGTAACTGGGAAGAAATTACCGATTTGGAAAACACCTACTACAAAAATGCAAAAGCTGTAATTGATATTCCGGAAGACAGCAGAGGTTTTGAGAGAGAACTCTATGTTGCAAACAACTCAAAGCAGAATGAAAAGGTACTTAATATCTATCAGCATGAGTTTACATTTGAGTTGAGAGATAAATACGGCTATACAAAATATGTACCGGTTTCACTCAATAACTTTGATGTAGTGCCGGGTGAGATTGAGTACACCCTCGAAACAACCGAAAAAACCAACACGCCGTATAATATAACGATTAATGCTTCCGATAATGAAAGCGGAATAGGAAAGGTTGTTCTGACATCGGGCGGCGTTGAAATTCCGCTCACCCAAGGCACAGACGGCAAATACAGCGGTAAAATATCCAAAAACGGCACTTACAGTATCACGCTTTACGATAAGGTGGGCAATAAAACCGTTAAGAGCTTTAATGTTAAAAATATTGATACCACTGTTCCTACGGCAAGCGTGACATACAGTACAACGGACTATACCTCACGTCCCGTGAGTGCAACGCTGTATTTCTCAAAGCAGAATGTAAGGATTACGAATATCGAACCTGTTGAACCGCTGACCTCGCAGGATTATGCCGTAAACTACAGCACTTCGACAATAACCTTTACAAAATCGGGAACGGTTACCGCTTACTTTGAAGATGATTACGGCAATTCGGGTTCAGAACTCGTGGCAGTCGGAAACATTGACAAAACACCGCCGGCACTTGAAGCGGTTATGGATTCCGCATCGGATGTAAACTCCGTTTCCGTAAGCTTTAACAAGGTAGATATTCTCACAAGCGACAGGGATATGGAGAGAGAAGAATCGGATATTTATGTGACCTACGGTGGAATTACAAAGACTGTTGCAGACGAGGACGGCAACAAAAACAGCTTTGTGTTCAATCAAAACGGCAATTATACCTTCAAGATACATGACAAAGAGGGACTTTCATCATATTTGTCAATCGAGATTACCGAAATTGACACCACGGCGCCGAAAATCACAAGTGTAAGCTGGAGCTATGATTATGATGAGTTTGACGCCCAAAGCCAAACCTGGGTTACAAAAACCGCAAACGAAACAAGAGTGCCCGCAGACGGCAAGGTAGGCTATACCGTTGCATCGGATATATATAATGTAACAAACAATGATGTAAAAGTGACGGTGGAAACCGACGGTGAAACACGGCTTGTGGGAAGCGACGATGATTATACAACATCAAAAGAAAAGGTTTATGACCAAAACGGCATGTTCATATTCAACGCTGAAAAGAAAAACGGGCTTGTTGCAAGCTATGGTGTTGATATCAAAATTATCGATAAAACACCGCCGACTATTGACCTTTTGGGAAAAAATGAGCTTGTGTTCTATGAAAACCCGAACATGAATGCGGAGTATGATATAAGTATGCTCAAATACATTCAAAACGGAAAATATGAGGCATACAATGCATATGATGAGTTTAACGGCAAAAAGACAGACCTCACCGCAAATGTGGAAATTGATTGGGGCGGCTTTAATCCCTATGATTTGAGTCAAAACACCTTTGATTCAAGTAAGCCCTATACAATCACCTACCGAGTTACCGACTCGGCACATAACACATTTGAGACAAAGAGAACAGTTCGTCTTGTGGGTATGTATGATACTATTGCATTAGTAAACGGACAGCTCCCTGATTTTACAGGCACAAGCGAGGTTATAGGCGACACGATAAACATTTCTCTTTCAAACTTTTCCGGTACTGCATATGTAAGATACCAAAGCGGTATTTACACAATGGGTCAGATGAAGAAGGAAGGAAATATGATTGCGAAAAATGAAAACGGCGATTTTGAAGTTTCCGGTCTTGATGAGGGCTGGTACACCTTCTACATCCAAACAGATAAACGCGACTATTTCACACTAAACGTGTATCTGTCAAAGTAAAGGAGGCGTGTGAATTATGAGAATATTTAAAAAAGCAGTTTCCTGCATTTTAATACTTACATTTCTGTTGTCGCTTTTCCCCGTTTCTTCATTTGCCGAGGAAAGCGATGAATACAGAATTTCAAATGAATATCTAAGCTTTATGTTCAATAAGAAAACCGGCGGTTTCGCAATAGAAACCGCCGAGGGAAACCCCCATAAGGTTTTGGATAATAACATTCCTCTTTTATATTCGGAGGATAAGGAACGAAGCAACGGAACCTCGTTTATAACGGTAAGAATCGGAGATAAGGACTATGTTTTCGGTCAGGACTACGGATTTTTCGGTCTTGACTCAAAGCTTGGCACAATTGAGGTAAAGGAAAACGGACGGCTGATTGAAATTCCGTGGACAATAAAGGGGATTACAGTAACCCTTTTGGCAGCGCTTGACAATAACACAGAGAGCAATACAACCGGAAATGTCGGTCTTTCCTTCAAGGTGCAGAATAACAGCTCAAAGGATGAAACCGTCAGCGTAAGACTTCTTCTTGATACTGCGCTCGGCAATAGAATCGATGCACCGTATTTTGTAATTGACACAGATGTGCAACCGACTCTTACCGAAACAGAGTATTTGGGTGATAATGTGCCGC
>JAEDLZ010000080.1 GCA_016303265.1 Clostridiales bacterium | reverse complement strand
TTGCTCCCGATGAAAACATCACCCGTGAGCAGATTGCGGCAATCATGCACAGATACGCAAAATACAAAGGCTATGATGTAAGCGCAGGCGAGGACACAAATATTCTTTCCTACACCGATGCACAAAGCATTTCGGAGTATGCGGTTTCTGCTATGCAGTATGCCGTAGGCTCAGGGCTGATGAAGGGTAAAACCGATACAACCCTCAATCCGAAAGACAATGCCACAAGAGCGGAAATTGCGGCTATACTTCAGAGATTTATAGAAGCAAATAAATAAACCATAAGCCAAGCATCAGCGCTTGACAATAATACCCCGTTTGAGAGTTCAAACGGGGTATTATGTTTGGTGTCAGTACAAAATATTTTTATTTAAGCAGCTTAAATTTGTTCCGAGTGCATTCTATAATGCCTTCCCGGCGCAGCTTGCTGATTTCAGCCGACAGACCGCTTCTGTCAACCTCCAGATAATCCGCCAGACCCTGACGGTCAAAGGGTACGGTAAAGGGATTGCTGCCGCATTTCTTTGCCAGAAGCTGCAAATAGGTCATAAGCTTCTCCCGCGTGGTGCGTTTTGAGGTTATCTCCAGCTTTTGATTGAGAATAATATTTTTCGATGCAACTACCTTTAAAAGATTTAAAACCATTTGACTGTGATATTCACAAGCAATCCTGCATGAACCGATAATTTTTCGGCAGTCAAGCAGCATAATTTCGCTATCTTCGGCGGCAATCACATCAATGGGAATTTTTTCTGTCCCGGCGCAGGCAAAGGCTTCTCCGAATAATTGAGAAGCCTCAATACCTGTAACAATGCTTCTGTTGCCGTAGTAATCCGTGCGTTCTATCTGTACTTTGCCTGACAGGACAATCCCGATATATTCTGCGCTTTCTCCCTCAGACATTATTGTTTCATTTTTATTGCAGGTAACAGTGTTTGCGCTAAGACAACTTAACAGGGAGCCGATATTTTCATCTTCTATGCCGTTAAATAACGGACATTTTCGCAGCACTTCCGAGTATTTTTTCATAAGTTCCTCCGTTTGTTGAAAATTCAACATACTTTTATTGTTTATTATATTATAATTAACTTGCAAAATCAAGAGGAGGAAAAAATTATGATAAGGAAAATTATAAAAATAAACGAAGAAAAATGTAACGGCTGCGGAGCGTGTGCAAAGGCATGTCATGAGGGCGCCATTGAAATGGTAAACGGGAAAGCAACATTAACCCGTGAGGACTACTGTGACGGACTGGGGGATTGTCTTCCGGTCTGCCCGACCGACGCAATTACTTTTGAAGAAAGAGAGGCGCCGGAATATGATGAGGCGGCTGTTATGAAGGCAAAACAGAAAAAGCAGAGCGCGGCATTGCCCTGCGGCTGTCCGGGAACACAATCTAAAAGTATAAAACCAAATGATATGTCCTCTTTAAACACAGGGGAGACGGCAGTGAGCCGATTGAGTCAATGGCCGGTGCAGATTAAACTTGTGCCTGTGAACGCTCCGTATTTTGACAATGCAAATCTTTTGATTGCCGCCGATTGCACAGCTTATGCATACGGAAATTTTCACAATGAATTTATAAAAAATCATATTACTTTGATTGGCTGTCCTAAGCTTGATGACGGCGATTACTGTGAAAAGCTTACACAAATTATTTCAAATAATAATATAAAAAGCGTGAAAATTGTACGCATGGAGGTGCCTTGCTGCGGCGGAATCGAATATGCTGTCAAAGAGGCAATCAAAAACAGCGGCAAATTTTTGCCGTGGCAGGCGGTAACTGTTTCTACGGACGGAAAAATTATAGATTAGGCTCCGATTACGGCACAAGTGCAGACTTTATATGCGATTAAATATAGCGGGCAGAAATACTGCGGCAGGCGGGAACTGTGTACGGATAGTGGATTGAGAGTTCTATGTTTTTGGTTTATAATCAAATCGTGGAGGTGAAACAGCGTGGATTTGAGTAAAAACGGACAGCTCCTTTGCAGTTTAAGAAAATCCAAAGGGCTGACGCAAAAACAGGTTGCCGACATATTGGGAGTTGTTCCAAAGACGGTATCGAAATGGGAAACGGGACACGGATTTCCCGATATTTCCGCAGTATCTGCGTTAGCGGATATTTTGGGAGTGAGCTCAGAAACTATTTTGTCCGGCAGTTTGGATGAGAATACGGAGGATGCCGGTAATATGAAAAGAACAAAATTTTATGTATGTGAGAAATGCGGAAATATTCTGACGGGCTTAGGAAATGCAGACATATCCTGCTGCGGACGAAAGCTCAGACCGCTCACGGCAAGAAAATGTGACGACGCACATAAACTAAAGGCAGAGAAAATGGAGGACGAATATTATATTACCTTTTCACATCCGATGGAAAAGGAACACTATATTTCATTTGTTGCCTATGTGCGTTTTGACAGGGCGCTTATTGTAAAGCTGTATCCCGAGCAAGGCGGCGAACTTCGTATACCGCAGATGCGAGGCGGAAAAATATATTGCTGCTGCAGCAGGCATGGACTGTTTGAAGCGGAAATTTAAGCGAGCAATGATTTTTAAAGAGCAGTTTCGCTGCACATCGGCAGTTTCCCAAACCAATGAAAATATCCCCGAAAACAGCTAAATTCGAACTGTTTCCGGGGATTGTTTTGTTTTAGTGTTTGTGGAGCGGCTATTTTTCTTATGCTATGTCGGTAATCGGCATTATTTTTGCCGTTATTTATTCAAGGACGGAAGAATTATCGCATTAAGCCAAGAATGACACGGTCGTTTGCATTTATATCCTTTATAATTTTTATATCATCAAATTTATCTCTCATCAGATTTTCCACTGATTCTCTTTGGTCATAGCCAATTTCAAGGGCAAGCAGACCGCCGGAGTTCAACTTAACGGAATATATAATCTTGCGATAAAAATCAAGTCCGTCAATTCCGCCGTCCAATGCGGCAAGCGGCTCAAAATCCTTGACTTTTCTGTCCAGCGTTTCGATAATTTTGTGCTTGATATACGGCGGATTTGAAACTACAACATCCGGGACGGCGTCAAATTCAGGAAAGCCTTTCATAATATCGTGTTTAAAGAATGAAATTTTTTCGCCCGTGCCGTTTAATTCGGAATTTAATGACGCAATCTCCAGCGCCTTATCGGAAATATCGCAAGCGGCAATTTTTGCGCTTTTTATAAAATGTGCCAGACTGACGGCAATACACCCCGAGCCTGTACCTATTTCAAAAATGAAAGGGGCTGTACCGCTGCAGCGTTTTATAACCTCTTCAACGAGAATTTCCGTATCGGCACGGGGAATAAGAGTGGAAGAATTTACCCTGAACTCAAGGGACATAAATTCCCGTCGTCCCGTAATGTACGAAACCGGTTCACCGTTGTTTAATCTTGCAATTTTCTTTTCAATCTCCCTTAATGAGGATTCGGCGACAGGAATATTTAAAAATAATTTGCTTTTGTCTATGCCGAGAGAATCCATAAGGATAACATCAATATCGGTAATATCGTTATAGATAGCCTTATATTTTCTTCGGAGCTCCCTCAGCATTACCATTTGTCTGAACCTGCTTCGTCGGGGATAACCGCCTTAATAGACGCAATTGACACTTCAATCTGACTGTCATCAGGCTCTCTGGTTGTTATATACTGAAACAGCATCCCGGGATAGCTGATAATTTTTGTGAACCAATTATCGTGCCTTCCCGCAAATTTGATAATTTCATATGAGATTCCTGCAACTACGGGAATAAGAACAAGTCTTGACAAGAGCCTGAGAAAGATATTGTCAAATCTTATAAAGAAAAAGATGACAATACTGATAACCATCACAATAAGAAGGAAGCTTGTGCCGCAGCGCGGGTGAAGACGGGTATGCTTTCTTACATTTTCGACTGTCAGTTCTTCGCGGTGCTCATAGCAGTGAATGGTTTTGTGCTCAGCGCCATGATACATGAATACACGCTTTATATCCTTCATCTGCGAAACTAAAAACAAGTACAATACAAATAATATAATTCTCACAGCGCCTTCTGTTGCAATATAAAGCGCATGACTGTCGGTAAAATTCTCAATAAAGCCCGCAAGCCAGGCGGGAAGAAGAATAAAAAGTCCGACGCTCAGGCAGACGGAAAATACGACCGATAAATAGATAACGGCATTTAACGCCTTTTCAGAGCCCAGCTTTTCATTAAGCCATTTTTCAAACCTGCCAGGCTCCTCTTCAATCTGATTTCCGTCATCGTCAACATCAAAGAATTTAGCGGAAAACATTAAAGATTTAACGCCGATAACCATGCTGTCTATAAAATTAACGCAGCCTCGGATTATAGGAAGCTTAAGGAATTTGCTTTTTCTGACTTTTCCGATTTTTTGTGTGTCAACTATAATTTCGTTATCAGGCTTTCGCACGGCGGTTGCAATAGTTTCCGGACCGCGCATCATAACGCCCTCAATAACAGCCTGACCGCCTATTGAGGTTTTATAAATTTTGTCGTTTTTACTCATATAAATCACGCCTTTCTGAAAGCAAGCCAATGCATTGATATTAGTATAGCGATATATAATCCAAGCAAATTTATATTGCGCATCGGAAAGGCTTTATAAGGTTTGGCAAAAATGAGTGCCGACCTGCGAGAACCCTCCCGTCAGATTGCTTTAAATCATTTTCGGATTATATCATTTTCGGATTATTATAATTATAGCACGGATGAAAGTTTTATTCAATATCCATTATTATATTTTTCATATCTTCATAGGTGGAAGCCGTATTTATTTTTTCACGCAAAGCAGCACCGCCCCGTATACCTTTCAGATACCACGCCATATGTTTTCTTGCTTCAAGTATCCCGATATGCTCCCCCTTATATTTTATAAGAAGTTTAAGATGCTCGTCCATTTTAAGAAGTCGGTCATGCAAAGCAGGAGGAGGAAGAAGCTCGCCTGTCTTCAGGAAATGCAGGATTTCCTTGAAAATCCACGGATTCCCCTGAGCGGCTCTGCCAATCATAATTCCGTCCACTCCCGTATAGTCAAGCATATGTTTTGCGGATATTCCGTCGGTTATATCACCGTTGCCGATAACCGGGATTGTGACAGCATTTTTTACCGCTTTTATTATATCAAGGTTGGCTTTGCCGCTGTAAAACTGATTGCGTGTTCTTCCGTGAATAGTAATTGCGTCTGCGCCGCAGCTTTCGGCAACCTTGGCAAATTCCACTGCGTTTATGCTGTCGTCGTCCCAGCCCATACGAAATTTAACGGTCAGCGGGACAAAAATACTGTTTTTGACTTTTTTTATTATTTCGCCCGCCGCCTTAGGATTTTTCATCAGCGCTGAACCGTCACCGTTATTTACAATTTTCGGAGCGGGACAGCCCATATTTATGTCAATTATTTTAGCGCCGCATTTTTGAACCTTTAAGGCGGTTTCGGCAAGAATATCAGGGTCATGACCGAAAAGCTGAGTTGCCACAATTCCCTCAGCAGCGTCAACTTCCATAAGCCTTTCGGTTTTTTTATTGTTATAAGACAGGGCTTTCCCGGAAACCATTTCAGTATACATAAGTCCCGGCCCGAAAGGTTTTGTTATCGCACGGAATGCCTTGT
>JAEDLZ010000079.1 GCA_016303265.1 Clostridiales bacterium | reverse complement strand
ACATTGCTTCATGCCATGTCGGGAATTATATTTTTCTTTGTCGGAAAGACGCTTGCCGTACAAATAGATAAAGGAACCGCAAATATGGGGTTAAGCCGTGCATTTATTATTGTTTTTGCATTTTGTTTTTCTTTGGCGGCAGGAGTTGTATGGGAGATATTTGAATTTGCGGTTGACGGCATATTGGGTAAAAATATGCAGATAACACAAGGTTTGTCGGGACGAGCCGCAATAATGGACACTATGATTGATTTGATTTCAATGACGGCAGGAGCGGCGGCAACCGCCGTGGCGGAATTTTTAAGAAGCGGCGGCAGGCGGGGCAAACACAGGAAGGTTTAAACGGTATTTAATTTGACTGCTGACTTGACGGCTTAAGCCTTCCCCGGTAAAGCCGAATAAAAATATCCGCCGTTTTGCGGCGTGTATAACTGATTTTCTGTTGAGGGGATAGAGTTTTCCCAAAAATAAAGGACAGAGCACCACCCTTTTTGAAGGAGGAAGGTATATGGATTTTAAGGTTGTTTCGGATTATAAGCCCGCAGGCGATCAGCCCAAGGCGATAGAGGAGCTTGCAAATGGGATACTTTCGGGCGACAGATTTCAAACCCTTCTCGGAGTGACGGGCAGCGGAAAGACCTTCACAATGGCAAATGTTATTGCAAAGGTTAATAAGCCTACACTGGTGCTTGCCCACAACAAGACGCTTGCGGCACAGCTTTACGGTGAGTTCAAGGAGATTTTCCCGGAAAATGCGGTGGAATATTTTGTTTCGTATTATGACTATTATCAGCCGGAGGCATATATTCCTCATTCGGATACCTATATAGAAAAGGACGCCCAGACGAATGACGAGATAGATAAGCTTCGCCACAGCGCAACGGCGGCGCTTTTTGAAAGAAAGGATGTTGTAATCGTTGCCAGCGTGTCCTGCATATACGGACTCGGCGACCCGATTGATTACAACAGTATGGTAATATCACTCCGCCCCGGCATGATAAGGGACAGGGATGAGATTATAGACAAGCTTATAGAAATCAGATATGAGCGTAATGATATAGCTTTTGAGCGGAACAAATTCCGCGTCAGAGGCGATGTTATTGATGTTTTTCCGTCATATTCCGGCGGAAATGCACTGCGAATAGAATTTTTCGGGGACGAGGTTGACAGAATAAGCGAGGTCAACACGACCACAGGTGAAATTATTGCAAATCTCAAGCATTGTGCCATATACCCCGCCTCACATTATGTAACAACCAAGGAAAAAATGGAAAGGGCGATTGTAGGCATAGAAAAAGAGCTTGACGAGAGAGAAAAGGAATTAAAAGAGGGGAACTATCTTATTGAGGCGCAGAGGATAAGACAGAGAACCGAATATGATATAGAGATGATGCGCGAAACGGGCTTTTGCTCCGGTATCGAAAATTATTCGAGGCATATGAGCGGAAGAGCTCCCGGCAGTCCGCCCTTTACGCTTTTGGACTATTTTGGAGACGATTTTTTGCTTATGGTGGACGAGAGCCATGTGACCCTTCCGCAGGTTCGGGCGATGTACGCCGGAGACCGTGCGAGGAAGGATAACCTTGTAAAGTTTGGTTTTAGGCTTCCGTCGGCTTATGATAACAGACCGTTAAACTTTGACGAGTTTTACAGCCGGATAAACCGGGCGGTGTTCATATCCGCAACTCCGGGCGAGTTTGAGCGGGAGCAGTCGAGCCGAATTGTTGAACAGGTTATCCGTCCGACGGGACTTTTGGACCCTGAAATTGAGGTCAGACCCATTACGGGGCAGATTGACGACTTATATGGCGAAATAAAGCTGCGGACAAAGCGAAATGAGCGTGTGCTTGTTACTACTCTGACCAAGAAAATGGCGGAACGGCTGACGGATTATTTTGAGGAGATGGATGTTCGGGTGAGGTATCTTCATTCCGATGTTCAGACTATTGAAAGAATGGAGATTATAAGGGATTTGCGTCTTGGTGAATTTGATGTCCTTGTGGGGATAAACCTGCTTCGTGAAGGACTTGATATTCCGGAGGTGTCTCTGGTTGCGATTCTGGATGCGGACAAGGAGGGCTTTTTGCGGTCGGAAACCTCACTTATTCAGACCGTGGGCAGAGCCGCAAGAAATGCAGAGGGCAAGGTCATAATGTATGCGGACAAGATAACGGGCTCCATGGAGAGGGCAATAAACGAAACAAACCGCCGCCGCAAAATTCAGAGTGAATATAATGAGAAAAACGGAATAACTCCCGAAACCGTAAAGAAAAATGTTCACGGCGTAATAAGAGCTTCAATCGGCGAAAACTTGAGCCAAAACGAAAAGCTGGCTTGCGAGGATAAAGAAAAGACCGTTGCAGAGCTGACGGTTAAGATGAAACAGGCGGCGGAGCTTCTCCAGTTTGAGATTGCGGCACAGCTCCGTGACGAAATAAAAAGACTCCGGGAGGAGGATTAAGTACAAGGCATACAGGTATTAGCTGCCTTATTGCCGAAGGAAAGGCGAAACAATGCAGAAAAACATAGTTATAAAAGGTGCAAAGGAGAATAACCTTAAAAATATTGATATTGAAATTCCCCGTGACAAGCTGGTGGTTATAACAGGCTTGAGCGGTTCGGGAAAGTCCACTCTGGCGTTTGATACGATTTATGCCGAAGGTCAGAGAAGGTATGTGGAATCCCTGTCGGCATACGCAAGGCAGTTTTTGGGTCAGATGGACAAGCCTGATGTGGAAAGCATAGAGGGGCTTTCCCCCGCAATTTCAATCGACCAGAAAACCACCAGCAAAAATCCCCGTTCAACGGTGGGAACAGTTACGGAAATTTACGATTATATAAGACTTTTGTTTGCGAGAATAGGCGTGCCCCATTGCCCCAAGTGCGGGAAGGAAATTAAATCTCAGTCAATAGACCAGATAGTTGACGCTATTACTGCCCTTCCGGAGCGGACGAAGATTCAGCTCCTTGCCCCCGTTGTCAGGGGAAGAAAGGGCGAGCATAACAAAATTGTTAAGGACGCTTTTAAAAAAGGCTTTGCAAGAGCGAGAATCGACGGCGAAACCGTGGAACTTGACGGCAGCGATACAAACCTTGATAAACAGAAAAAGCATAATATAGAGATTGTGGTGGACCGCCTTGTTGTCAAGGAGGGAATGGAGCGCAGACTGTCAGATTCTCTTGAAACCGCCCTTAAAATGGCGGACGGCGTTGTTATTGCAGACATAGCGGACAGCGAACCGATGGTGTTTTCCACAAATTATGCCTGCGATGACTGCGGAATAAGCATTGAGGAAATGACGCCGAGAATGTTTTCTTTCAACACGCCCTACGGTGCCTGTCCCACCTGCATGGGTATAGGGACGCTTACCATGGTTGACCCGGATAAGGTTATCCCGGATAAAACAAAATCAATAAGGCAAGGCGCAATTTTGGCGTCCGGCTGGAGCAATGCGGACGAGAGCACTATTGCGGGGATGTATTATGAAGGAATGGCGCAAAAGTATAAATTCAGTCTGGACACGCCTATATGCGAGCTTCCTGATGAAATTGTGGATATTTTGCTGTACGGAACCCGGGGCGAAAAAATGAAGCTGACAGTGGACCGAAGATTCACAAAGGGCGTGCAGTACGCTTCCTTTGAGGGCGTTATAAACAACCTCGAACGGAGATACAAGGAAACAAATTCGGAGTGGAAGAAAAATGAAATCGAGTCGCTGATGGTATCCTGTCCCTGTCCGGACTGCCAAGGGGCAAGGCTGAAAAAAGAAACTCTTGCGGTAACCGTGAAAGGCTGTAATATCAAGCAGGTTACGGATATGTCGGTAGCTAAGGCTTATGACTTTTTCAACACAATGGAGCTTACACAAAGAGAAGTTGTAATAGCAAAGGAAATTTTAAAAGAAATACGGGCAAGACTTAACTTTTTAGTAAGCGTCGGGCTTGAATATTTAACCCTTTCAAGGTCGGCGGGGACGCTTTCCGGCGGCGAAGCGCAGAGAATAAGGCTTGCAACCCAGATAGGGTCGAGCCTTATGGGGGTTTTGTATATTCTTGACGAGCCAAGCATAGGACTGCACCAAAGGGATAACCAAAAGCTAATCGATATGCTAAAGAAACTGCGGGATATGGGAAACACCCTGATAGTGGTTGAGCATGACGAGGATACAATGCTGTCGGCAGACTATATTATAGACATAGGACCCGGAGCGGGCGTTCACGGCGGACAGGTTGTTGCCAAAGGTACCGCGGAGGATATTATGAAGTGCAAGGAGTCTGTGACGGGACAATATCTTTGCGGTGCAAGACGGATTGAAGTGCCGAAGTCAAGGCGCGGAGGCAACGGTAAATTCCTTGAAATTAAGGGAATGTGCCAGAACAATCTCAAATCCGTCGACGCAAAAATTCCGCTCGGAACATTTACCTGTGTAACAGGCGTTTCAGGCAGCGGAAAGAGCTCCTTCGTGAATGAAATTTTGTATAAGGCGCTGGCAAACAAGCTGAACCGGGCAAAGAAGCATCCCGGTAAATACGACGAAATTCTGGGATATGAGGAGCTTGACAAGGTAATAGACATAGACCAGTCACCAATCGGCAGAACTCCCCGATCAAACCCTGCAACATATACGGGACTTTTTATGGATATAAGAGCGCTTTTTGCGTCAACGGCAGACGCGAAAAGCCGCGGGTACGGTGCGGGCAGATTCAGCTTTAATGTAAAGGGCGGCAGATGTGAATCCTGTATGGGCGACGGTATAATCAAAATTGAAATGCACTTTTTACCGGATGTATATGTTCCCTGTGAGGTGTGCGGCGGAAAGCGGTATAACAGGGAAACTCTTGAGGTTAGGTATAAGGGTAAAAATATTTACGAAGTGCTTGAAATGACGGTCGAAGAGGGATTGAAATTTTTTGAAAACATTCCGAAAATTGCCAGAAAACTGCAAACACTCTGCGATGTTGGGCTGGGTTATATAAAAATCGGACAGCCGTCAACAACAATTTCCGGCGGCGAGGCGCAGCGCGTAAAGCTTGCGACGGAGCTTAGCAAGCGCAGTACCGGTAAAACAATATATATTCTTGATGAGCCTACCACAGGACTTCATATGGCTGATGTGGAAAAGCTTATAGAGGTACTGCAAAAGCTTGTTGATGCGGGAAATACGGTTGTTGTAATCGAGCATAATCTTGATGTAATTAAAACGGCGGACTATATAATTGATATGGGGCCTGAGGGCGGCGACCGCGGCGGCAGTATTGTTGCCGAGGGAACGCCGGAGCAGATTGCAAAATCAAGAAAATCTTATACGGGTATGTATTTGAAAAAGGTTTTGGAAAAATAAGTAAGGAGAAACATTACATGAAACCTATAAAATTAAGCCCTGCCTTTAAGGATTACCTTTGGGGCGGAACAAAACTCAGAACAGACTTTAATAAAAAATGTGATTTTGACAAGATTGCGGAAAGCTGGGAGCTTTCAACTCATAAGGACGGACAGAGCATCGTTGCGACAGGAAATATGAGCGGACTTAAGCTGAGCGAGTACCTGGAAAAAACAGGCGAGGCGGCTTTGGGCGAAAAAGCGGCGAAATTCGACTTTTTCCCCATATTGATAAAGCTTATTGACGCCAAGGAAAATTTGTCCGTTCAGGTTCACCCCGGCGACGAATACGCCTTAAGGGTTGAGGG
>JAEDLZ010000078.1 GCA_016303265.1 Clostridiales bacterium | reverse complement strand
AAAAATATATCCATATAATAACATATTCGATTACTATTTGCAAGTAAAATTTATCCTTGCAATCAACAACTAATAAAGGACATAAAAATTTAGAAAAAAATAAAAACCCGGGAAGAGTTATTCTTCCCGAATTTTTTAAACTATTCCGATTAAAAGTTCTGATATAAACACAGCAAGACAGGAAAAAGCGGCAACCTTTAAAAGGCTTTTTTCAAAATAAGAAAGCACAGCTGCAACAGCAAAGCCTGCCGCCGCTGAAAGCCGGTAGGATGTTGAATAAAATATTGCCGGTATTGTCATAACGCTTAAAACTGAATAAGGAATATAATATAAAAAAGACAGTATAAATTTATTCTTTATTTTCTTCCTCAGCAGAACCATCGGCGCCATGCGGATAAGATAGGTCACAAGAGCCATCACGAAAAGATAAGCCCAAAAACTTTTATTCATTTTCCATCTCCTCCGTTTCCGCCACAGGACAGAGCCACGCAAAAACTGCGCTTGCCGCAGCTGCGCATATTATAATAACAAAACCGCTCGGAATTGTTTTCAAAACAGGTATATAGTAAAACGCACAGCTAAGTATGATGGCGGTAAGCACGCAAAGCGCCGTCGGTCTGTCCGATTTCGCCCTGGGAACAACGATTGCAATAAACATTCCGTATATGGCAACGCCCAAAGCGGAAATTATTATCCGGGGCAATATATGCCCTGCGGCGGCGCCCAGAAGCGTTCCGACGCTCCAGCCCAGCCACGGGGTAAGTATCAGCCCGTAGAGATATTTTCTCCCTACCTCGCCGCTTTTTCCCGACGCAACGGCAAACACCTCGTCCGTATTGACAAAAGCCACAATAAGCCGGTCAAAAAGTCTGACGCTTTTTCCGAATTTCTGCGAAAGAGACACGGACATCAGCGCATACCGAAGGTTTATGAAAAGCTGCGACACCGCAAGCTCTGCAAGCGTCCCTCCGGACACTATTATCGGCACGGCGGCAAGCTGCCCCGCCGATGTTACATTTGTCATTGACATCATAACGGCTTCAAAAACCGACAAGCCCTTGCCCACCGCAAAAATGCCAAAGGCAAATGCGACGGACAAATATCCCAGGCAAATCGGCATACCGTCTGTTATTCCTCTTATAAAGCTGTTATTTTCTCTCATGTTTTTATGCTATGCCATTGTTGCAAGCATTTCCTCCGTCACTTCATATAACGGCTTTTTGCCGCTTACTATTCTTTCGTATTCTTCAAGCATATACTTGCTCATTCTGTCGAGCCCCCTGCCGGCACAGTTTTTATTTTGCCGACAGGGATAAATTCCATACTAAATATGTCCGAATTATTTATTCTCCTCCAGCCATCTCAAAGCCGCATAAGCATAAATTGCACTGCCCACAGAAAGGACATCTTCATCAAATTTTACCTTTGGGTGATGCTGAGGGTATATATATCCTTTATCCGCCTGTCCGGCAGCAAGCGCCAGCATAACAGACGGAACCTTATGGCTTACATAGGCAAAGTCCTCCGAGCCTGCCGTTTTTGAGGCTTTGCCCGACTCCGCCGCAGAATTTAACCGTGCCGCAGAAAGCGCTTTGCCGCTCCCTAACAATTCTTTCATATATTTCTCCGCCGATTCCGATAAATCCCTATCGTTAAGCAGGGTAGGACATCCGCTTCCAAAAGCAACCTCGGCTTTTGCACGGAAAGCTGACGCCACTGATTTTGCAATATCCGTTATGCGCCCTTTAAGATATGTGCGTATTTCCTCATCAAAGGTGCGGATGCTGCCTCCCATTACAGCTGTATCCGGTATTGCATTTGCCGCCGTTCCTCCATGCATTGTGCCTATTGTCAAAACCGCCTTGTCCGCAAGCGCCAGCTCTCTTGCATGAATTTCCTGCAGGGAAATAAGTATATGCGCCGCCGCCGTAAGCGGGTCGATTCCAAGATTCGGCATAGAGCCGTGAGCCCCGACGCCCTGTATCTTAATTTCAAAATAATCCGCCGCAGGCGCGCTTACTCCGGGGGCTGATACAATGACTGTCCCGGTCGGAAACGGCATTCCCGCCATAACATGAATCATAAGAGCGGCATCTACCTTCGGACTCTCTAACAGCCCGGCCTTAATCATATCGTCAGAGCCTTCAAATATCTCCTCCGCCGGCTGAAACATCAGCTTAACGGTGCCTTCGATTTCGTTTTCATGAGCCTTAAGCAGCTTAGCGGCTCCCAGCAGCATTGCCGTATGCATATCATGACCGCAAGCGTGCATCCGTCCGTTTTCCGAGCGGAACTCCACATCGGATTCCTCCTTTATGGGCAGTGCGTCCATATCGGCGCGAAGAAGGAAAACCCTGCCCGGCTTCTTTCCTCCGGCAAGGGCGACAATCCCCGCCTTGCCGCAATCCGTCGGCGAAAATCCCATACCCTTAAGCTCATTTTTAACAAATGAAACGGTTTCGCTTATATCAAATCCGGTTTCCGGATTCTGGTGCAGCCTTCGCCTTGCGCTTAAAATGCTTCCATGAATTTGTTCTGCCTCTTTGAGCAATTTTTCAGGTGTCATATAAGTACCTCCCAAAATTTATACGCGTTTTTATATAAAGCAATTGCCCCGGGGAAAACCTGCCCCCCTTATTTCTATTCTATCCCTTTTCCTTAAAATTTACAACATTTTAATACCGCTTACTTTCGTTGATTTTAGAAAACGGAATTTTAAGGTTATCTTAACACGAAAGAAATATAAAGTCAATATTATTTACGCACAAAATTTCCGTCTTGCGCAGGTTTACGGCAGATATGCTGTATTTCGTTAAAAAGGGCGGAAAACTCATATATTCGCAGGGCAAAAATTCCGTATGAAGCCGCACAGGCACAAAGGGTGAAAAACCGCCAAGCAAGCCGCCCTAAATACCTAAAACTTCTTGCCGGGCAATACCGTTTAATATTGATTTTTACATTCCGGAGGTCGGATTCGGCTTCGTTCGTGTTATGCCTTCGGCAGATATTTAATTTATATTCAGAACAAATATTACCGGTTTATATGGAAACATCTTTTATCTGTCTGCAAGTATAATTTAATTTTCGCAAAGGTTTTCCATAAATCTTTGCGCAATAGCGGCCGTTTCCGCTCTTGTAGCAGCGCTTCGGGGATTGAACGCATTTGTGTCGTCGCCTGTCATAATGCCTTTTAATTTGCAGAACATAACCGCCTCTTTAGCCCAATCGGAAATATCGTTTATGTCGTTATAGTCAATAAGCATTGACCATTCGCCCTCCCCTGCTTTTCCTTTCATTTTTGCATACCTGTAAATTACAGCCGCCATCTGTTCGCGGGTAATATTATCATCCGGCGCAAATTCTGTTTCACCGATGCCGTTTACGATTCCGTTTTCCGCCGCCCAAATAACCGCATCTGTGTACCACTTTCCGTGCGCAATGTCGGAGAATCTGATTTGACCGGATATATTCTCGGGTTTTTCCAGTCTGTAAAGAACAGTAACGAGCATTGCTCTTGTCATTCCGGCATTAGGGGCAAATTCTGTTTCCGAAACGCCGCTGAACAGGTTATTCTCTACTGCGTAAGCAACCGCTTCTTCGTACCAGGCTCCTTTTTCAACATCGGCGAAAACAGAAGTGTTTTTTGAATTGTCATTCGGTTTTGAAATCTCACTCTCAAGCCATTTTGCATAAAGAGTAAAATCTGCGGTCACTTTGACGCTGAAATCATATTCCGTTGTCAAAGCCCTGTCCGAATACCATCCGTCAAATATATATCCCTCTTTTACGGGATTTGACGGTTTTGTTACCGTACCGTTCTTTGTTATACTCTGACTGCTTATCGTATTGCCGCCGTTTGTTTCAAACTTAACCGTATAATCGGAAACCGCGCTGCCGGACGCTGAGGAAGTCCACTTTTCCGAGCCCTGCTCCTGCGTATAATCATCGGTATAATGGAATACAATTGTATCTCCGCTTCTGACTGTTTGCTCCGCAACGCCCAAATTGGTATGCGTACCATTTAAAAGGTACATCCAGCCCGAAAGCGGACCGTTATCAAACTCAGCAAGTCCGTCTATTTCAGAAATATAGTTTCCGCTGTCGTTTTTCCAGGTAAGATTAGCCTCCGTAAGCGCCTTTTCAAATACATCCAGCACTGTTGCGCCCGAATCTACCGTATAGGATTTCTGCGGAATCCATTTTTCAAGCTTGCTCTTATCATTTTTATAAGTATGTATCTCGGAATCTCCGTGTTTCTCATCGCCATAAAGTGCAAACTTAACGGTAATGTTCTTTCCCGTTGAGGCGGGAGCATTTTCTCTCGTTACGGTCAAAGTAACATTTTGGCTGTTGCCGTCTGAATCAACTGCGGCAATTTCAAAAACATTGCTGCCGTAATTCAAATCATAAATATCGGCAATTTCTTCGCCGTTTACGGTTACGCATACATTCCCAGCGGCAACGGGCGTAACGGAGATGCCGCTGATTTTGTATCCGACGCTTGCGGTATAATCCGTGCCGTTCTTTGTGGCGGCCGCCCGTACGGTTCCGTCTGCGTTAATTTTAATGCCTTCAATCAGTTCATTGCTTTCTTTTGCGCTGCCTGTAAGCTTCAAAAGATAGATGACAGGTTCTTTTATGCCGTTCTGAATGATTACTCTGACCAAAGTTTCGCCGTTTTCTTCCGTTACCTTAAAGCCCTCTGCCGCGATACCCGAGGCAACCCTTTGATTGTTTACATAAATATTGTCGTCATCGGCAGTTCCGTTGACCTTGACAGAAACATATTTCATATCGCCAAGGTTTAGCGAATAAACCGTCCGATTTTCTTCAAAGTTTACGGTTTTGCTGTCCGCCCCGTCTGAAATCGTAACGCCTGCGGGGGCTGTTGTTTTTCCAACCGCCTCGTCCTGTGCCGTTGTGCGCACCACATAGGTAACTTCCGTGGATTTTTCGCCAAAAATTCCCGCATAGATGTTCGACGCCGTTGCAACCTTGATATAGTGAAATTCTTTACCGCTTACATTAACCGGGATTCCGTTTTCATCTACCGCCCATGCTAAGTCAAATCCGTTCGCCTTGGTTGGATTTTCCACATAAGGGTTTACATCTTTCAGCGTTGTTCCCGATATGTTGGAAGTATAGCAGTCGGTATAGCCAAATTTCGGCTTTGCGGCAAAAGCAGCGGTGGTTCCGTCGCCCATGATATTGCCGAGCTGGCTTTTCAGCAAAACGCCGGTAAAGGTATAGCTGTCCTGTCGGGCAATATCGTTCATGTAGTAATATGCCGCACCCGGCCACGCTTTCGCGGCATAGTCCATGGCATTGCCGAAATTATCCGTCCAATAGGATTTTCCGTCATCACCTTTTGTATAGGTAATTGTGTAATCCCAAATTGCCGTGTTTTCATAGTGGTCGGCGCCTGCCAATGCATACCATGTATCTCCGTCCTCAGATACATAAACCTGTCCGGGTTCTGCGAAGCTGTCCGTTTCGGAAGAAGGATTCCCCGTAATGTAGAAATCCATACCGTACATATTGTTAGGATTATCGGTTATGGGATCTTCATAATAATATGTGATATACCCGCCGAAATTTCCCAGAGATTTAAGACTTCCGCTTAAGGTAAACTCAGGATATGCTCCGAACGATGCTGCATTTGTATACTGCGAGCCGATACAGAGGTAATCTACCACCTTATCCGGAACATCGAGCGCCGATTTCTTCTTGTATCCGATTTTATATGTGCTTGTATAATTACCGTCATTGCTTGTTACCGTAATGCTTGACTGCGATGTGCCGAGGGTAAGGGTATA